>NZ_JAFV01000001.1:2476000-2785500 GCF_000526315.1 Methylopila sp. 73B
TTTCGCATTAGGGGCGTCATCGCTGAGGCGATCGTCGCCGGTTGGCTCGTGCCCGGCGACGTCCTGTTCGAGGCGATCGTGGCGGAGGCCTTGCTGACGAGCCGTACGCCGGTCCGGACCGCGCTCGAACTGCTGCGCGAGGAGGGTCGGCTCGTGAAGCTGCTCGGCCGCGGCTACGGGGTGGCCGGCGGCGACGGCGCGTCGCCCAAGCGCCTGCGCCGCATCGATCGCGAGGCCTTCGTCGCGCTTCCCTCGGCGTCCGAATTCGGCGGACGCGCGCCCGCCGCCTGGTCGCGGATCTACGCCGAAGTGGAGGCCGAAGTCGGCGGCGGCGCCATCTTCGGCCCATTGCGGATCATCGAGCTCGAGATTGCGAAGATCTATGGCGTCTCGCGAACCGTCGCCCGCGACGTGCTTTCGCGGATCGAGCGCGTGGGGCTGATCTACAAGGATGAGCGCAACTTCTGGCGCGTCACGCCGCTCACCGCCGAGCGCGCTTCCGACCTCTATGAACTCCGTCGCGCGCTTGAGCCGGTCGCGCTGCGCCGCGCCATCGAAGGCGGTCGCTACCACGCCGCGCGGGACATGCGCGATCGCCTTGCGACGGCCTACAGCCGGCTTCCCTATGTCACCCCGCTCGAAATCTGCGCGTTCGAACGCGAGCTGCACATCGACCTGATCTCGCTGTGCGACAACCCCGAGATCATCCAGGCCCTTCGCGTCGGCCAACTGCAACTGGCGGCGAACCGCCAGCTCTTCGCGAAGATGCCCCACGGGTTCCGGCAGATCCTTTCCGAGCATCTGGCCGTCGCCGACCGGCTCGCGGACGACGACGTCGACGGCGCGGCCGAGGCGTTGCGGCATCACCTGTGCGAAGCGAAGGTCGCCTACATCGAGCATGTCACTGAGATCGCCGCGCTGACGCCGGCGACGCTGCCGCCTTATCTCCAGTTCGACCCCGACGACGGCCTTCCCTACAGAGGGTATCGCCGCACCCACCTGAGCGAGATCGACGCAGTGCGGCCTTTCCGCCACGCCTGAGATCTCTTCGCGGCGAAAGGGTGTTCGACCGACAGTTTCACGCCATACTTGCCGCCGAGATCAGGATGTCGCCCATGCGGCTTCCGACGCCCTCCCCCGGAGCTTTCTGAGATGCACATTCGTTCGTCCGCGAGCCTGCTCGCACTAGCGCTCGCGACCGTCGCCGCGCCCGCCTTCGCGGCCGATCTCGCAGTTGACGGCGTCGCGATCGCCCCCACCGTGGTGGACGAGAGCGGCTGGCGCGTGACGCTCAAGGCCACCGGCGTGTTCCAGCCCAAGTTCGAGGGCGTCGACAAGTACGGCGTGTCCGGCACACCGGGCTTGAGCATCCGCCGTCCCGGCCAGCCCTGGAAGTTCGGCGCTCCGGACGATGGCTTCGGCTTTGCCCTCTACGACAGCGAATTCTTCCAGTTCGGCCCCGTCGGCCGCGTGCGGTCCGAGCGCAACTCGAGCGAGGTCAACAAGCTCCGCGGCCTCCATGACGTCGATTGGGGGATCGAGCCGGGCGTGTTCCTCGAAGTCTACCCGACCCATAACATTCGCGTTCGCGGCGAGCTCCGCTACGGCGTGACCGGCCATGACGGCTTCGTCGGCGATATCGCCGCGGACTGGATCGAGCGTCGGGGTCCGTGGACCCTCTCGGTCGGCCCCCGCCTCGCCCTCGGCGACTCGGATTTCATGAACGAGTACTTCGGCGTCACGAACCGCGACTCGGTTCGCACCGGCCTGTCGCGCTACAACGCCAAGGGCGGCGTCAAGTCGGTCGGCGTTGCGGGCGCCGCGACCTACGACTGGACGCCGAACTGGAGCACGACCGTGTTCGGCGGCTACAACCGCCTCGTCTCCGACGCCGCCGACAGCCCGATCGTGAAGCGGGCCGGCTCCAAGGATCAGTTCACCGTCGGTCTCGGCGTGGCGTACTCCTTCGACGTCAACTGGTGACGTAAGCCGGCCGGTCGGTCGGAGAGGCTGCTGAAGGCGCGCTTCTCGAAGCGCGCCTTTTTCGTTTTGCCGAGGCCGGCCTGGCGATGCCGGCGGACAATGGCTGCGCAGGGGGCCGCGTCGTCTCGCGCCCTTCAGGGGCGGCCGTGCCGCCGCCCGCACCGCCTGGATTCCGAGTTTCACGGGTTTCACGTCAGGTGAATACGCCGGCGCCTCGCGCTCCGCGTCCCCCGGGCCTGTCACGGGACCCATCAGCCCGGCAGTTGGGGCTGTTCTCAACCGGCGGACTGATCGGTTCCGGCGCTGCGGCCGGAATGACGGCGTTGGTCAGCACGTTGGCGACACCCGAGGGAGCTTGAGTCCAGGCCGCCCGCCTCGGCGGGGCCCCGCGGCTGAGATCGACGTGGTCGCAAGCGCGCCGGCGACCGGAACCGCAGATGTCGCGTCTTCGCGCACGAGGCCGTGATCGACCCAACGGCCCGGTTCGCAAGCCAATCCTTTACATACATTCATGTATGAATAATAGTCGCGACAGGCAGGAGCGACATGCGCAAGACCAAGGCGGACGCGGAGCGGACGCGCGACCAGATCCTTGATGCGGCGGAGATGACCTTCTTCGAGCGTGGGGTCGCACGTTCGTCTCTCGACGACATCGCGCGCGCCGCCGGCGTCACCCGGGGCGCGGTCTATTGGCACTTCGCCAATAAGGTCGAGCTGTTCCTCGCCATGCAGGACCGCGCGTGGCTGCCGCAGGAGGACCTCTGCGAACAGCTCGCCGACACGCCGGACCGCGACCCGCTGGCGACCGTCGCCGACGTCGTCTGCGACATGTTCCGCCGGATCGCGACGGACGAAAGCCAGAAGCGGGTGCTCGCGATCCTGCTCCTGCGCTGCGAGTACACCGACGAGATGGCGGAAGCTCTCCGGCGCCGGAAAGAAGCCGACTGTTCGCTGGACGCGCGGTTCGGCGCCCTGTTCGCGGCCGCCGGCGGTCGCGGGCTGCTGCACCCGGCCTTCACGCCGGCGCTGGCGCAAGGCGCGTTCCGGGCGCTGGTGTTCGGCGTGTTTCGCCGCTGGCTGGAGGCGCCCGAAGAGATGGACCTGACGGCCCAGGGCTGCGCCATGGTGCAGGCGTTCATCCGGGTTCTGGGCGAAGCCTCCAGCTCGAAGGCGGCGAGCGCCTGACGAATTGCGGCCGCCGGATGGTTCCGGCGGCCGCTTCCTCGCTCCATCGATCTCCGGTCCTCGACCCGCCGGAGTCCGGTGGGGACCCGAGCTGCGGGCGACGACCCAGCGTCCCCACGCGTCGCCCGCAGCTCACCCTCCCCTATCGCACAACGCTTGCGCGTCGCCATACGGGGGTCTTCCGCCGTCGCGCCAACGTCATGGAAATCGTGCACCACCTCGCCCGTGGCGAACGCCGAGGCGGCCTGCTCCGAACGTCAGGACGGGCCGCCTCACCTATCGCCTCGAACCAGCGATCAGACGGAGCGGCATACAGCCCAAGCCGCTAGGCCCGGCGCGCGCGCCGGCGACGCCGCGAACGCAGGCCATCCCACGCGCAAGGTTGCTAAACACCAGTCCTGAGAGAATGTTGGTACCACCACCTGGGCTCGAACCAGGGACCTCTAGATCCACAATCTAGCGCTCTAACCAACTGAGCTATGGCGGCACCGGGCCTTTTCGGCGCGGCGGAACCTAGGCGAATCCGGACGCGCAGGCAAGCGGCGGCGGCGCATTTCCGACATGGGCTCCGCGCCCTTTGCGACGGAGCCGTTTGGCGCGGGCGCCGCCTCTTCGACAGACCGGCTCACGAACGAAAACGCCCGGGCCTTGGGAGGCCCGGGCGCGGTAGTAAGCGACGTTCGCCTGTCAGCGGGGCGTCAGCGGGTCGGGGCGAACTTGAGACCCTTGGCCGCAACGTCCTGGAACGGCTTGGCGCTATCGGCCGCCGCGCGCTGCGCGAGCGCCGAAAGCTCCTTGGCCTGCGATCCGATGACGTCGAACTGCCTGCGGGCGTAGGAGGCCTGAAGCTCGACCGCTTCGCTCAGCGACTTGGCGGCGACGAGCGACGACAGGAAGTCGAAATGCGCGTTCACATTGCTGCGCGTCGCTTCGACCGACTTCTTGCCGAGCTCCTTGTAGTTCTTGGACAGCGTGGCGTAGACGTCCTCAAGCGCGTCCGTCGCCTCTTCCGAAGCGCTCTTCAGACGGCTGTAGTTCTGCTTGGCCTGCTGCACGCCCTTCTCGGCCAGATCGCGCACCTGCGCGGGGGTCTCGAAGGTCTTGTTCGCCGCCGCAGCGACGTCGTCGATCACGTCATCCGCCTTGGCGGCGGCGGCCTTGGGAGAGGTTACCATAGTCGTAGTCCTCAGCTCGTGCGGCGGAATCCGTCAACACGAAAGCCGCGCGATCCGCCGTGCCGCGCCGACCCGCAACCCGTCGAACGACAGGTCTTGTGTGCAGCGCAACATAAGCGGGCGATGGTGACGCATCAACCCCTTCGCCGGCCGTAAACCGTTATTTTGTTTCCGGACGACGCCCTGAGAACTGTCCCTTTTCGTTTATCTGCTTCGTAAGTGTTTCGACTTGCGATTTTGCGAACTCTGTCTGGATCGCCACCATCTCGTGGAGGTCGCGCGCGCGCACGAGTTTTTGCGCATATGCGAAGGTGGCCGCGATGTTCGCTTCGGCGTAGGCGACCGCGGAGGCGTTCGCCTGGCGCGCCCGCTCGCCGACCTCTTCCTGCTGGCTTTCCAACGCCGTCGAGGCCTTCTGGGCGGCGTCCATGAAGCTGTCGAACGCCTTGCGGGCCTGCTCGACGCTCTTCTCCGCAAAATCGCGCATTTCGTTCGGTATCTCGAACTTGGGGTTCGCGTCGTTCGCCATCGGTCGCTCCTTGAGTTGGCGCTTGATCCCGAAGCCCTCGACGCGCGACGCCTCGTCGCGGACGAGCCCTCGCCTCCGTGGTAGCAGCGGCCCCAGAGCCGCGCAAACGTCCATTCGGCGAGCCGCGTTAACCCTCCCGCCCGATGCCGTTGGACTAGGGGCTAGGGCGGATGGACGGCGTTCCGCCCGATCGATATTTAAGTGTTTGTTAACGCACGCCGCCGCGCTCCCGTCGGGCCGGCGCGCCGGAGTGGCCCCAATGACCGAGAACGCCCCCCTCGACGCGATCGCAGCCGACCCTCGGCTGGCGTCGCTCGACGGCGTCCTTGGTCCAGTCATGGCGCTGCGCGCCGACGGGGCGCTCGTCTGGGCGAACAAGGCGGCCCGCGCGCTGGAGCCTGCGGCGCGTTTCGATCCATCCACCATGCGGGCGGCGGCGGCCGCCGCGCGCGGCGGGCTCGCCCGGCTGCGGGTCGGCGCCGCAGGGGCGTTCGCCCCCCAGCTGTTCAAGGCGCAGTCGGTCGTGGTCGCAGGCGAGCCGCTCGTGGTGCTGGCCTCGCCCGAGGTCGCGCTCGCGGCGCTTGACGCATCGTCTGAGCCCGCGGTCGCCGCCCTTCATGAGCCGACCGCCGCGCCGACGCTGGCGGACGGCGCCGTCTTGAGGCCCGACGCTTCCCACGCCGTCGATGACGCCGACGCGCCGGCGGCGGAACCCTCCGCGGACACCCCGGAGAACGAAAAGGCCTCCACTTCGGAGCAGGCGCCCGCCGCTCCCCTCGCCGACCCCGCGGCGCTTCGTTTCGTGTTCGAGATCGACGCCGACGGCCGCATCGCCTTCGTCTCGCCGGACCTCGCCGACGTGGTCGGCGCGCCCGGGCGCGACCTCGTCGGGCGGGGCTGGACCGAGGCGTCGGAGACGCTCGGGCTCGACCCGGACGACGCCGTCGCGCGCGCGCTGTCGCAGCGAAGCGGCTGGAACGGGTTGGTGGTCTCCTGGCCGATCGAGGGCGGCCGCCGCCTGCCCCTTACGCTCTCGGCGCTGCCGATGTTCGACCGCGGCCGCACCTTCATCGGCTTCCGCGGCCTCGGGCTCGCCGTCGCCGAACCCGCGTCCGAGGTTCCGGCCGAGGAGATCGACGCCTTGGCGCCGGAGGCCGACGTCGCGCC
The DNA here is from genome assembly GCF_000526315.1 of Methylopila sp. 73B. Lineage (NCBI taxonomy): Bacteria > Pseudomonadati > Pseudomonadota > Alphaproteobacteria > Hyphomicrobiales > Methylopilaceae > Methylopila > Methylopila sp. 73B. The sequence continues at coordinate 2,482,040 of NZ_JAFV01000001.1, forward strand.
GGACGTCCACATGGCGGCGGACGCCGAAGCCGAGCCTGAGCCTGAGGCGGAGGCGGAGATGTCGTTCGCCCTGCCCGACCCCGGGCCCGCGTTGGAACTGCGCGAGCCCGGGGCGCGGCGGGAGCCGCCGGCGATCTTCGCCGCGGCGCCGCCGCCGCCCTTCCCCGCGAACGTGGTGCATCTCCGCGAGACATCAGCCCCGCGCGCCGTGCTGACCCCGATCGAGGAAAACGCGTTCGACGAGATCGCCCGGCGGCTGCGGGGTCTTGGCGGGGCGGACGGACCCGCGGCGGCCCGCGCGGTCTGGGAGGACATCGCCGCCGATGCGGAGATGTCGCTCGGCTCCGACGCGCCGCCGCTCCCGTCGGCGCCTGCGAGCCCCGCCTCCGCCGACGACTTCGCCCGGATGCTGGACCGCCTTCCTCTCGGAGCGATCGTGCTGTCGGGCGGACGCATCGCCTACGCGAACAAGGCCGCGCTCGACCTGACCGGCGACGGCGACCTCGCGAGCCTCGCCGCCCGCCCGCCCGAGCGGCTGTTCGCGGAGGCCGCCGACCCCGCCGAAAGCGCCCCGTCGACCTTGCGGCTGCTCACGGCGGACGGCTCGGCGGTCGAGGTCGAAGCGACCCTCGCCGCGATCGCCTGGAACGAGACGGCCTCGACGCTCGTGGCTCTTCGGCGGCCGAGCCTTGGCATGGAGGCGGCCCGGCGGCGCGAGCAGGAGCTCGCGGCGATCCTCGACACCGCGACCGACGGCGTGCTGACGCTCGATTCCGCCGGTCGGATCCTCTCCATGAACCGCAGCGCCGAGGCGCTGCTCGGCTACGAATCCCGCGAGATCGTCGGCAGCCTGTTCTCGCTGGCGCTTGCGCCGGAAAGCCGCCGGACGGCGTTCGAGTATCTCGACAGCCTCCGCGACAACGCCGTCGCCTCGCTGCTGAACGACGGTCGCGAGGTTCTGGGACTTGTGCGCCAGGGCGGCGCCGTGCCGCTCTACCTCACTCTCGGCCGCATCGGCCAGGACGAGGACGCGCGCTTCTGCGCCGTTCTGCGCGACGTCACGCACTGGAAGCGGGCGGAGGAGGAGCTGATCGCCGCCAAGCGCCAGGCGGAGCGCGCCAACGCGCAGAAATCGGACTTCCTCGCCAAGATCAGCCACGAGATCCGCACCCCGCTCAACGCCATCGTCGGCTTCGCCGAGGTGATGATGGAGGAGCGCTTCGGGGCGATCGGCAACGAGCGCTACAAGGACTACCTCAAGGACATCCACCTCTCCGGCCGCCACCTCGTCAGCCTGGTCAACGACCTGCTGGACCTCGCCAAGATCGAGGCCGGCAAGCTCGAGCTCGAGTTCCAGGAGGTCGATCTCAACGAAATCGCGGCCGAAGCGGTGGCGCAGCTTCAGCCGGAGGCGAACCGCGGGCGGATCATCATCCGCACATCGCTCGCCCGCAGCCTGCCGCCGGTGCGCGCCGATCTGCGCTCCGCCCGCCAGATCGTGCTCAACCTCGCCATGAACGCGGTGAAGCTGACGCCCGGCGGCGGCCAGGTGATCGTCGCGACAGCGATCAACGACCTCGGGGAGCCAGTGGTGCGGGTCCGCGACGCGGGCGCCGGCATGTCGAAGAAGGAGCTGGCGCTGGCGTTGGAGCCGTTCCGCCCGCTGACGACCTCCGGTCCGGAAGGCGCGGGCGTCGGGCTACCACTCACGAAGGCGCTGGTCGAAGCCAACAACGCCAAGTTCGCCATGCAGAGCACGGTCGGCGCCGGCACGCTGATCGAAGTGACGTTCCAGGCCTTCGCCAAGGCGCGCCGGTGAGGCGGCAGCGGTAACGTCCAACAGACGCGCCTCTCCTCCTCCAAAAACGCCGGGTCCGCCCGAGCTGATTTAACGACAATCCGAACGATTCCGCGTGGGACGGCGTCCGGGCTCGAATCCACGTTGACGGCGGCGCGCTGAGTCCCTACTTAAAATCGCGAGCAAGACCAATAGTTTAGATGAATTCCAAACTGTAATCTTCCTGCAATCCGCCCTCGGGACTCGACGGACGCCTCATGATCGTCTGCTCCTGCAACGTGCTGAGCGACACGCAGATTCGGACGACCATCGGCGACGAGACCGCGAATCCGCGGACGCCGGGTCAGGTCTACCGTTGTCTCGGCTGCAGCCCCCAGTGCGGCCGCTGCGCGCGCACCATCAAAGCCATGCTCGACGACATCAAGGGCCTGAAGGCGCCGGAACCGTCGGCGTGCGGCGCGTGCCCGGCGGCGTGCCCCGCGGTGACTCACGGCCATGGCGAGGTCGTCGATTTCATCGGCGACGTGGTCGGCGTCGCGACCATCGAGCGCGCGCGCCGCTGAGCCATTTTTCTCCGTTTAGGCGTCAAATCGCGCATGCAAGGGCGCTTGCACGGCTCTGCGCCGTAGTTTAGAACTCCTCCAATATTCGGACGGGCGGCTCTGCCGCGGAGGAGGACGCCATGAAGGGCGACGCAAAGGTCATCGACTATCTCAATCGCGGGCTTCGGTCCGAGATGACGGCGATCAACCAGTACTGGCTGCACTACCGCCTGCTGGACGATTGGGGCTACGCCGCGCTCGCCAAGAAGTGGCGCGCCGAGTCGATCGAGGAGATGCAGCACGCGGACAAGTTCGTCACGCGCATCATCTTCCTCGAGGGCTTCCCCAACATGCAGGTCCTCGATCCGCTGCGGATCGGCCAGACCGTCAAGGAAGTTCTGGAGTGCGACCTCGCCGCCGAGAACGAGGCCCGTGCGTTGTACCGCGAAGCCGCGCTCTACTGTCAGCAGGTGGGCGATCTCCCGAGCAAGAACCTGTTCGAGGAGTTGATGGGCGACGAGGAAGGTCACATCGACTTCCTCGAGACGCAGCTCGACCTCGTCGCCAAACTCGGCGAGCAGCTTTACGCCCAGCACCACATCGGCGAACTCGAAGACTGAGTGCGGCGACGCCGAGGAGTTGATCAAAGGGCTCCGCCGTGGCGGGGCCCTTTTTCGTTCGGGGCCGTGCCGATCCATCGCCTTGCCAAGCGTCGGCCTCGCGCCGGACCTGCGTGAGGAGCGTCCATCGCTCCCCTCCTCGCCCATGCGGTCCGTGCGCCCGCGTTACGCGCGCGCGGTCGCGACGCTCTTCACCAGCGCATGCACCACACGCCCCGGCGCGAGCTTCAGCTCGTCGGCGGAGCGCCGGGTGATCTCGGCCTTGAGCACCGCGCCGCCGACGTCGACGGATGCGAGCACATAGGGTCCGCCGGTCCGCTTCAGCGTGCGCACCACGCCCGGCAGGACGTTGCGGGTCGAAATCCGCCCCGGCGAATCAAGCGCGAGCGCGACGTCCCGAGCGAGCAGGCGGAGCCGCACCGCCTCGCCGACCGATCCCAGCAGCCCCGGGACCCAGACGAGATGCGCGCCGAGCGCCACGCCCGTCAGCTCGTAGGCCTCGTCGAGCTGCGCGATGCGGGCGTCGACCGTGACGCCTTCGGCGAAGCGGTCTCCGGCGGTCGCGAGCCCGGCCTGCGCGATCGCCGCCTCCACTCCGCCCTCGGCGACGACGACGCCCGCCTCCAGCACCACGAGCCTGTCGGCGAGGCGGCGCGCCTCCTCCAGCGCATGGGTGACGTAGAGAACGGGCAACGCCGTCGCGCGCGTCAGAGCTTCGAGGAACGGCAGAACTTCCGCCTTGCGCTCGGCGTCGAGCGCGGCCAGCGGCTCATCGAACAGCAACGCGCGGGGGCCGGACAGCAACGCGCGGCCGATCGCGATCCGCTGGCGCTCGCCGCCGGAGAGCGAGCGTGGGCGGCGGTCGAGCAGATGGCCGACGCCCAGCGTCTCCACCACCTCGTCGAAGGCCGGCGCCGCGGCCTCGCGCCGCCGCTTGCGGCCGAACAGAAGGTTGGAGCGCACAGAGAGATGCGGGAACAGCCGGCTTTCCTGGAACACCACGCCGATCCGGCGCTTGGCGGCAGCGAGGTTCACCCGGGCCGACGAGTCGAACAAAGCCTCGCCGCCGAGCGCAATGCGGCCGGCGTCGGGGCGCGTCAGCCCCGCCACCGCCGCCACGACGGTCGACTTGCCCGCGCCGGAGCGGCCCAGCACGGCCGTCACGCCCGCAGGCGCCGAAAACTCCACGTCGAGCATGAAGGCGCCGACCGTCCGGCGGATGTCGACCTCGAGCGTCATCCGACGATCCGTGCTGAAAGCCGGCGGGCGAACAGCTCGGACAGGATCAGCGCGCCGAGCGACAGCGCAATCGCGACCAGCACCAAGCGCCCCGCCGCGGCGTCGCCGCCGGGAGTCTGGGTCAGGGTGTAGATCGCGGCCGGCAGGGTGCGGGTCTCGCCGGGGATGTTGGAGACGAAGGTGATGGTGGCCCCGAACTCGCCGAGCGCCTTGGCGAAGGCGAGCACGCCGCCCGCCAGCACGCCCGGCAGGCTGAGCGGCAGGGTGACCGCGAAGAACGCCCCGATGCGGCTCGCGCCGAGCGTCTCCGCCGCCGCCTCCAGCCGCCGGTCGACCGCCTCGATCGAGAGCCGGATCGCCCGCACCATCAGCGGAAAGCCCATGATGCCGGCCGCGAGCGCAGCCCCCGTCCAGCGGAACGAGAACACCAGCCCGCAGCAGCTTTCGAGCGCGGGGCCGAGGATCCCGCGGCGGCCGAAGGCGATCAGCAGGAGGTAGCCGGTGACGACCGGCGGCAGCACCAGCGGCAGGTGGACGAGCCCGTCGAGCAGGATCTTGCCGGGAAAACGGCCGCGCGCGAGCGCGACCGCAACCAGCACCGCTAACGGCAGGGTCGCGAGCGTACCGACCGAGGCGACGAGCAGGCTCAGGCGGATGGCGTCGGCGTCGCCGGTCTCAAGCCCCAGCGCGTGCTCGATCCCCTCCAGCGACTCAGCTCCCCGAAACGGGCGGCAGCACCGCGAAACCGGCGGTCTCGAAGGCCGAGCGGGCGGGCGCCGCGGTGAGGCGCTTCAGCAGGGCGTCCGCGTTGCCGCTCTTCGAATCCTTGAGCTTGGCGACGGGGTAGACGATCGGCGGGTGGCTGTCGGCGGGGAAGGTCCCGACGATCTTGACCTTCGGATCGGCCGCGGCGTCGGTTTTGTAGACGACGCCGAGCGGCGCCTCGCCGCGGGAGACCAGAGCCAGCGCCGCGCGCACGCTCTCGGCGCCCGCGACCTTGGCCGACACGCCGTCCCAGGCGCCGAGCTTCTCAAGCGCGGCTTTGCCGTACTTGCCGGCGGGAACGGAGGCGACCTCGCCCATGGCGAGACGGCCGTCGCCGAGAACGGCGGCGAGATCGACGCCGGGCTTGAGGTCCACGTCGCCCTTCGACCAGTCGCTCGCAGCCACCAGCACGAGGCGGTTGCCCAGCAGGTTCTGGCGCGTGTCGGCGACGATCAGATCCTTCTTGGCGACGTAGTCCATCCAGTCGAGGTCGGCGGAGATGAACAGGTCGGCGGGCGCGCCCTGCTCGATCTGCTTGGCGAGCGCGGAGGACGCGGCGTAGCTCACCTTGACTTCGACGCCGGTCTCCTTGGTCCAGTCCGCGCCGATCTTGTCGAGCGCGTTCTTAAGCGAGGCGGCGGCGAACACAATGACGGGCGCCTTGGCCTCGTCGGCGAAGGCGAGGCCTGCGGGCGCGGCGATGAGGGCGACGGCGAGCGCGAGGCGCCCAAGGACGGTGCGGCGGAACATGTGCGGTCTCCACGCCGCAGCGCTTTGGGCCACGGCGTCACGATCGGTGGGGACGCGAATCGGCGCCCTCTCCATCGGGAGGGCTGAAGACCCGCGCGGAAACCGCCGTCAGCGGCGGATGCGTCGTGCGCGAAAATGCCTGAGGGAGGCCGGCGGAGCAAGCGGGGACGACGAGACCGGGGCGAGACAGGCGCGCGCCCAGACGGGTGCATCTTCGGAGGGTACACACGCTTGCATTTTTGTATCGTCAGGCGATACAATCAAAAGTGTGCGCCGAGGCCCGCAATGATTGTCTCGTTCCGCGACAGGAAAACGGAAGCCGCGTTCGACGGACGGGCTCCGAAGGGCTTTCCGCCCCCAATACTGCGCGTCGCACGTCGGAAGCTCGAAATGCTCCACGCGGCGGTCAGCTTGAACGACCTACGGTCACCGCCGGGAAATCGGCTCGAGCCGCTGGTGGGCGATCGCGCAGGTCAGCACTCGATCCGTGTCAACGACCAGTGGCGTCTGCTTCGTGTGGACCGCCGCCGGCGCAGAGAACGTCGAAATTGCGGATTACCACTGACGGCCCCAGGCCAGGCGAGACGGAGGCGCTCGATGACGCGCACGAACGACGACATGGACGAAGCCGAGGCTCTGCCGCCGATGCACCCCGGCGAGGTGCTGAGGGAGGAGTTCCTCATTCCGTTCGCAGTCTCGGCCGGCAAGGTCGCCCGGGCCTGCGGCGTTCCGCGGACGCGAATCGAACGGGTCGCGAAGGAGGAACTGGGGATCACCCCCGACACCGCCGTCCGGCTCGGGCTCTATTTCGGCACCAGCACGGAGTTCTGGCTCAATCTTCAGGCTCGCTACGACGCACAGACGGCAGCGGCCACGCGCGAGGCGTTGGCGAAGGCGATCGAACCGATCCATCGGGCGGCATGAGCGACACGCCCCCGCCGGCATCCGGCGCGGGCGTGTCGAAGAGTTTAGATGATCAGGCCGCGCGCTTCGGAGCGGCCGCCGGGATCTCGCGCGTCGGCAGGGCGACGGCGCCGGTCGCGCGGACGAGGCCGGCGGCGTCGGCGAGCGCGCCGGGGACGAGTTCGAGGCCGAGGAAACGCGCGCGCTCGACCGGGCCGGGCATGGTGAGGCCCTCGACCGTGCCGGCGTCGAAGCCGAACCGGGCGTAATAGGGCGCGTCGCCGACGAGGATCACGGCCTGATGGCCGAGCGCCGCCGCGCGGGCCAGGCCCTCGCGCATCAACGCGGCGCCGACGCCGCTTTCGCGCACGTCCGCCTCGACCGCGAGCGGCCCGAGCATCAGCGCGGCGCGGCCGCCCGCGGCCACGTGCCAGAAGCGCAGCGTGCCCACCAGGCGCCCGCCGATCTCGGCCTTGAGCGCAAGGCCGCGGGCGGCCAGACGGCCGGCGCGCAGGCGCTCGCAGGTCTTGGCGAAGCGGGCGGAACCGAACGCGCGGTCGAGCAGCGCCTCGCGGGCCCCGGCGTCGGCCGGGGCCTCGTCACGAATGACGGCCATGAAACCCTCCTGAAGGGGTTAGATGACGACGTATGAGGTCGGGATCAGATGACGACGGAGGCGAGCGGCGCGAAGCCGTTGAACGCCACCGCGGCGTAGGTCGTGGTGTAGGCGCCGGTCGCCTCGATCAGCACCTTGTCGCCGATCTCGAGGCTCACGGGCAGCGCGTAGGGCGCCTTCTCGTACATTACGTCCGCCGAGTCGCAGGTCGGACCGGCGAGCACGCAGGGAGACATCGCGTCCTGGTCCCGTCCGGTGCGGATCGGGTAGCGGATCGCCTCGTCCATGGTCTCGGCAAGGCCGCCGAACTTGCCGATGTCAAGATAGACCCAGCGGATCTCGTCCGCCGCGTCCGACTTCTTCGACACCAGCACCACCTCGGCCTCGATCACGCCGGCGTTGCCCACCATGCCGCGGCCCGGTTCGATGATCGTCTCGGGGATACGATTGCCGAAGTGCGCGCGCAGGCCCTCGAAGATCGCCTCGCCATAGGCTTCGACCGCCGGGATGTCCTTGAGGTAGCGGGTCGGGAACCCGCCGCCGAGGTTCACCATCGAAAGCGTGATGCCGCGCTCCGCGCAGTCGCGGAAGATCTGCGCGGCCGAGCCGAGGGCTGCGTCCCATGCGCCGGTGTTGTTCTGCTGCGAGCCGACGTGGAACGACACGCCGTAGGCCTGCAGGCCGAGACGATGGGCGTGGTCGAGCACGTCCGCAGCCATCTCGGGCGCGCAGCCGAACTTGCGCGACAGCGGCCATTCGGCGCCGGCGCCGTCCGCCAGGATGCGGCAGAACACGCGCGCGCCGGGGGCCGAACGCGCGATCTTCTCCACCTCGGCGCGGCAGTCGACCGCGAACAGGCGCACGCCGCGGGCGTATGCTGCGGCGACGTCGCGCTCCTTCTTGATGGTGTTGCCGAAGGAGATGCGGTCGGGGCCCACGCCGGTCGCGAGCGCCATGTCGATCTCGACCACGGAGGCGCAGTCGAAGCACGAGCCCATCTCGGCCAGCAGGTTCAGGATCTCCGGCGCCGGGTTCGCCTTCACCGCGTAGAACACGCGGGTGTCGGGCAGCGCATGGGCGATCTTGGTGTAGTTGTCGCGCACGATCTCGCTGTCGACGACCAGAATCGGCTCGTCGGACTGCTTCTCGGCGAGGAAGCGTCGGATGCGGTCGTTGTCGAGGGCGGAGAGGTGCGAGGCCATGGCGGTGTCCCAACGGAAGTCAGAGTGACGGTTGAGGGACGCCGATCGCCCGGAGCGCGCGTTGGAGACGCGCTTCGGTCGTCGTCAGCATCCCGCGGCCGAATCCGACTGGACCCGACCGTTCGATCACGCCGTAGTCACGACGACCTCTCGCGACGGAACGAACCGTCTCGGACAAGGTCGGCGCCACGTTTGGGACTTGGGGAACACCCGGAGACCCGCACGCCCGGCAAGGAAGTAGTCGCCTCTTCAGTGACCCCGGCGTTTGGACAGCCGGCAGAGACCAAAAAAGCCCTCTACGTCGTTGCTTCACGTCGCGTCCGCCGTCGGAGAGACGACTTAGAGCCGGTTGGGATTTCCGGCCATCGGGTTGCCCGGCGGGGAGTTCCCGCCAACCCGACACACGACACAGGCACGCGTTCATTGGGCAAGCGACGAGATAGGGACGTTCGCTGTCGCATGCAACAGAAACTTTGAATTGTGACGGTGTTTTTTGTCGAGCGAGTCCAGAAGGTTCAGGCCGGCCGGCGGCTTGCCCGCGCGAGGTCCGCCCGTTACGACTTAAGCCTCGTGCGGGCGGCCCGCGCGTCCGAGCTTTCCGATGCGCCTCCGGCGGGGGACGGCGCGCTCCCATCAGAGTTTCGATGAGCGATTTTTCGATCAGCCCACTCACGCGCCGCGACGCGCTCAAGCTCGGCGCGGCCGGCGCGGTCGCAGCCGCTTCCGTGCCCGCCTTCGCCCAGCAGCCGACGCCGCAACCGGCCTTCGGCTACGAAGACGTGGTCCGCCGCGCGCGCGACCTCGCGAAGCAGCCCTACGACCCGGCCGCGCGGGAGCTGCCGGAGGAGCTGCGCAACCTGAGCTTCGACCGGTACCGCGACATCCGCTTCCGGCCGGACCGCTCGCTCCTCGCCGCCGGCGGCGGCCCCTTCCGCATGCAGATGTTCCACCCCGGCTTTCTCTACCGCCGCCCGGTCGTGGTGAACGTCGTGCGCGACGGCATCGCCACCCCCGCCCCCTACTCCGGCGCGCTGTTCGACTACGGGGCCAACAAGTTCGAACGCCCGCTTCCGGTGGACCTCGGCTTCGCCGGGTTCCGCCTGCACTACCCGCTGAACGATCCGCGGGTGTTCGACGAACTGATTTCTTTCGTGGGCGCGAGCTACTTCCGGGTGCTCGGCCGCAACCAGGTCTACGGACTCTCCGCGCGCGGCGTCGCGATCGACTGCGGCGGCCCGAACCCGGAGGAGTTTCCGGATTTCCGCGAGTTCTGGGTCGAAATGCCCGGGCCGGGCTCCGACCGCGCCACGATCTACGCCTTGCTCGACGGGCCCTCGCTCGCAGGCGCCTATCGCTTCGTGGTCTACCCCGACGTCGAGACCGTCGTGGACGTCACGGCGACGCTCTGCATCCGCAAGCCGATCGCCAAGCTCGGCGTCGCGCCGCTGACGTCGATGTTCTTCTACGGCGAGAACCAGCGCCGCCACTACTCCGACTTCCGGCCCGAACTGCACGATTCGGACGGCCTGCTGGTCCAGACCGGCGGCGGCGAATGGGTGTGGCGGCCGCTCCGGAACCCGAAGACGCTGCAGTCCTCGTCGTTCTGGGACACGAACCCGCGCGGCTTTGGCCTGATGCAGCGCGACCGGCTGTTCGAGCACTACCAGGACCTCGATCTCTCCTACCAGCTTCGGCCGAGCTACTGGATCGAGCCGCGCGAGGGTTGGGGCCAGGGCCGCGTCGAACTGATCGAGATTCCGACCGACGACGAGACCAACGACAACATCGTGGCCTTCTGGGTCCCGGCGGGTCCGGTCGAGGTGGGCCAGGAGCGGGTTTTCGGCTACCGGCTGAAATCGCTGTCGTCGGACGGGCGTATGCACCCCGGCGGACGCGCGCTCAACACCTTCCCGACCCGCGCCGCGGCGCTCGGCTCCGCCGAGCCCGTGCCCGCCGGCACCCAGCGCTTCATCATCGACTTCGCGGGCGGCGACCTGCCCTATTATCTGGGCGACCCGTCGCGGGTGGAGGTGGTGCCCTCGTCGTCCTCCGGCCGCATCAGCCGCACCTTCGTGACGCCGAACCCGAAAATCGGCGGCTTCCGCGTCGGCGTCGACGTGCAGGCCGACACGGGCCAGACGATGGAGCTCCGCGCCTTCCTGAAGGCGGGCGAGCGGGCGCTGACCGAGACCTGGACCTTCCCCTACGCGCCGGAGAATGGCTGACCGCTAGCGATCCAGCCGCCAGCGCTGGGCGTCGCGGGGGCTCGGGGCCCGATGGACTTTGGGCGAACGCTCGCCGCAGCGGCGGCACACCAACGCCCGTGCGAGCCGCTCCGGCGGCTGCGCGGTCGGCGGGCTCCCCGCCTCGAACACACAACGATGGCCGCAGCGGCGACACTCCACGCACAGCCAGCCGATAAACCGCGCGAGATCCTCGTGCCGGGCAGGCGGGAGCGTCGGCTGCGCTCTGACCTCCGGCGGCGGTTCGATCTTGGCCATCATCCATCTCCCTTGAAGGGAGAAATTCCATAAGAACAAATAAAGAACAAGAGCCGATCGCCGCGTGTCCATGATCGCGTGGCCATAGAGCGCGACGTGGCGCATCGCGCGCTGGGCATGGCCGCGGGATTCAACGCGCATCAGCTCGAAGAGCCATCCGCCGTGAGCGCCATGCCGCCACGACGCTCGGCGCGGCCCGAGACTATCAGGGGATCAGTTCAGGCGGGACTGCGCCATGGCGGCGACCGAGCGCAGCACGGCGGCGATCTGGCCCGCGGTCGCGAGCCTCAGATCGGCCAAGTACTGCGTGAAGACGGCCTCATCGTCGCTTGTCCAGCTGGCGGAGCCGCGCCGATGGTGCCGGCTTCGCCCTGCGCGCAAGACGGTCATGGCCTCCGCCTGCTCGGCGATGCGGGTCTCGATGGCGGCGAAACGTATGCGGGCGGCCAACGCCCCCGCCGCCCCGCACGCCCGCGTCGACTGCGACGCCGCCCCCTCGGTCTCCATGAACGCGACATTAATCATGACGCCCCGCCGCGCAACGGCGTCCGCGCGGCTGTGCACAGGCGATCCGGCGCCGTTGCGCGGCCCAGACGCGCGTGCGACCGGAGCCTTCGTCCCTTGTGCAGATCGCATATCTGCAGACGACGAGGCCTCCGGAAATGCGGATGCTGATCTCGGTGCGAGCGGCCAACAACAACGGTAGAAACGGATCAGAGTTTTCGTAAATTCACCTTGCATGATCTGCCAAAATCAGAACATGAATATGAAATGAAAGATCACTGGAGATTGACATGAGCTATGCGCAGGACCCTATCACGCTAGCCGGCGACATCGTCGCAGCCTATGTCAGCAACAACTCCGTCCCCTCCGCCGATCTTCCGGAGCTGATCGCGAGCGTGCACGGCGCGCTGGTCAAAGTGGCGACGGGCGCCGTCGAAGAACCGACGGTCGAACTCAAGCCCGCGATCGCCATCAAGAAATCGATCGGGCCCGACTACATCATCTGCCTGGAGGACGGAAAGAAGTTCAAGTCGCTCAAGCGCCATCTTCGCACGCGCTACGACCTGAGCCCCGAGGATTACCGCGCCAAGTGGGGGCTACCGCTGGACTATCCCATGGTCGCCCCGAACTACGCGGCGGCCCGGTCCGAACTCGCCAAGAAGATGGGCCTTGGCCAACAGCGCGCCAAACCGGTCGCAGCGCCCGCGCCGGCCCCGGCGAAGCGCGGCCGTAAGCGCGCCGCAGCGGAGTAGGCGTTGGCGTTGGCCTCGGCTCTCGCGCCGCGCTGCGAAGCCTGGCCGGAACAAACCTGATATGAGTAAGCCCGGCCAATCCCCATCGGCCGGGCTTACTTCGCTGGTTCGTGACGGAGAGGGGCGGGAGACCGTCACGACGCCGTTCAGGGCGGGGGATCCAAATGCGAAGCTTCCGTCCTTGTAGACCGAAGTCCCTGAACGCTTTCCCGCCGTCGCGTTCATCAGGCGTTCATTGACGCGACGAGGACCGGAGACGATCGGCGCCTTCCCCTCAGTCCGGCAGGCCGAACACGATCACGGCGCCGCCCTGCCGGAAGCCCCAGATCTGGCTGCCGCCGGCCGCCACCGCGACGTACTGCTTGCCGTCGACCGCGAAGCTGATCGGCGGCGCGTTGACGCCGGCGCCGCAGTTGAAGCTCCAGAGCTTTTGGCCGGTCGTCGCGTCGAAGGCCGAGAAATCGCCGACGCCCTCCCCCGTGAAGACCAGCCCTCCCGCCGTCGCCAGCGCCCCGCCGATCAGCGGCTGCGGCAGCTTCGTGCTCCAGGCGATCCTGCCGCCCGCCTTCAGGTCGATCGCCGCCAGAATTCCATAGGTGCCTTCCGATACGGGCTCGATCGAGAAGTAGCGGACTTCGGGCTTGCCGTCGGCCGCGGGGATCACCTGCGAGCGGTAGGCAGCCGGCCAGTGCATGGCGGCGACGAACGCGGTCTGGCTGGTGGGGTCGACGGCGGCCGGCGACCAGTTCACTCCGCCCCCGACGCCGGGCGCGACCACGACGCCGTCCGGCGTCGGCGCATGAAACAGGTTCGACTGCGGCGAATAGGGCTCGGACTTGAACAGCAGCGCGCCCGTCGCGCGATCATGGACGAAGTACCAGCCGAGCTTGCTCGCCTGCCCCACCGCCGCGACTGTCCGCCCGCCGACATCGACGTCGAACAGCGAGGGCGGGCTTGCGACGTCGTAGCCCCAGAGGTCGTGCGGCGTCTGCTGGTAGCTCCAGACGAGGCGTCCGGTCTTGGCTTCGAGGGCGACGAGCGACGAGGTGTAGAGATTGTCCCCAGGCCGGCTTTCGCCCGCGGCCTGCGGCGACGGATTGCCGACCCCGAAGTAGATCAGCCCCGTCTTCGTATCGAGCGCCGGCGCATGCCAGATCGAACCGCCGCCGAAGCGCCAGGAATCCTGGTGGTCGGGAGCGGCCGCCTTCTCCGCCGCGGCGTCGCGCGGCAGCGTCTCGCCATAGGCGGTCTTTTCCAAAAACGCGCCTTCCCACCCCTCTTTGGTGGTATCGAACCGCCAGACCTCCTTGCCGGTCGCGGCGTCGTAGGCCGCGAGGAATCCCGGCCGGCCGTAGCGCCCAGCGACGCCGACCACCGCGCCCAGCGGCGCGCCCGGACGGTCGCTGTCGAGGTGGAGGCCGTAACCTACCCCGGTGATGCCGATGATGATCTTGCCGTCGTAGACCAGCGGCGCGGCGTTGGCGCCGACGCCGGTGGCCCCGGAGACGGCGCCCTTCAGCGTCGCGTCGCCGGGACTGATCGCGCCGCGGTCCTCGCTCGGGCCGTCGGTCGCCGCCGGATCGAGCGCGACGTCCCAGACGACCTTGCCGGTGGACTGGTCGAGCGCGACGAGGCGCGCGTCCACCGTCGCCACGTAGACCCGGTCGTAGCCCAGCGCGGCTCCCCGGTTCGCCGGGCCGCAACACAGTTTCTTCGTCGCCGCCTTGTGCTCGTAGCGCCAGATCTCGCGCCCCGTCCGGGCGTCGACCGCCATGACGTGGGAGAACGGGGCGGTGACGTACATCACCCCGTCGGCCACCAGCGGGGTGGTCTGGAAGGTCGCGGCGGTCCCGGTCTGGTAGATCCACTTTGGAACCAGACGCTTGACCGTCTCCCGGCTGATGTCCTTCAGCGGCGAGAACCGGCGGTCGCCGTAGTCGCGGCCGGGTAGGATCCAGTTCGCGGCGTCCCCATCCGCCGCCTGCAGCCGGGCGTCGTCGATCGCCGCCGCGACGGCGGGCGGCCCACCGAGGAGGCAGAGGGCCGTCGCGACGATCAGGCGGCGAATGAGGGTCATGGGGAGATCCTGACGCTTGAGATGGACGGCACGGTCGGCGGGACGACAATCCGCCGCCAGACGACTTAAGGTCTACGCGCGAAGCGCCGTCGCGGCTCAGGCGCTTCGTTGTCATCGGGCTGTTATCGCGCTCCGCCAGGGGTTGAGCAGGCGTCGAGGGGTGAAGCAGCCGCGACCGCGCGCCGGATGCTGGGCGTCGCCAGCGCCCATGACTGTTCCCGCCGCCCCCGACGTGATAACCGGGCCGCATCCGGGCGCCCGCCCTCCCTCGAGAACGGACACTAACGCCTTTGCGTATCGTGATGATCGGCGCCGGCTATGTCGGCTTGGTCTCCGGGGTCTGCTTCGCGGACTTCGGCCATGACGTGACCTGCGTGGACACCGACGCCGGCAAGATCGCCGCCCTCGAGGCGGGGCGCATCCCGATCTACGAGCCGGGCCTCGAGGACCTCGTCGCAAGCAACGTGCGCGGCGGCCGGCTGACCTTCTCGACCGACGTCGCCTCCGCGGTCGCGGGCGCGGACGCGGTCTTCATCGCCGTCGGCACGCCCTCGCGCCGCGGCGACGGCCATGCGGACCTGTCCTACGTCTATGCGGCCGCCCGAGACATCGCCAAGGCCGTGACCGGCTTCACCGTCGTCGTCACCAAGTCGACCGTGCCGGTCGGGACCGGCGACGAGGTCGAGCGCATCATCCGCGCCGCCAATCCGGACGCCGACGTCGCGGTGGCTTCGAACCCGGAGTTCCTGCGCGAGGGCGCCGCGATCTCCGACTTCAAGCGGCCGGACCGGGTGGTGATCGGAACCGTCGACGAGCGCGCCCGCGCCGTAATGAGCGAGATCTACCGCCCGCTGTCGCTCAACGCCTCGCCGCTGATGTTCACCGAGCGCCGCACGGCGGAGCTGATCAAATACGCGGCCAACGCCTTCCTCGCGATGAAGATCACCTTCATCAACGAGATCGCCGACCTCTGCGAGAAGGTCGGCGCGAACGTGCAGGAGGTCGCCCGCGGCATCGGCTCGGACAACCGGATCGGCTCGAAGTTCCTGAACGCGGGTCCGGGCTACGGCGGCTCGTGCTTCCCGAAGGACACGGTCGCGCTGGTGAAGACCGCCCAGGACCACGACAGCCCGGTCCGGCTGATCGAGACCACCGTCGCGGTCAACGACACGCGCAAGCGCGCCATGGCCCGCAAGATCGTCGCCGCCATGGGAGGCGACGTCCGCGGCAAGACGATCGCGGTATTGGGCCTGACCTTCAAGCCGAACACCGACGACATGCGCGAGGCGCCGTCGCTGTCGATCATCACGGCGCTGCAGGACGCCGGGGCGACGGTCCGCGCCTACGACCCCGAGGGCATGGAGCAGGCGAAGCCCCTGCTCGAAGGCGTCGTCTTCTGCCCGGACGCCTACGCGGCCGCCGAGGGCGCGAGCGCCGTCGCGCTGGTGACGGAATGGGACCAGTTCCGCGCGCTTGATCTCCCCCGATTGAAGGCCGCCATGCGCGAGGCGGTGATGGTCGACCTGCGAAACGTCTACCCCCCGGCCGAGGTCGTCCGGCACGGTTTTGCTTATGCAAGCGTCGGCCGCAACGCCGGCTGAGACAGCGTCGCGTCAGACGCTGAGGTGACGAAGGATGCGTTCGCGCGCGTCGGGGCCCGTCGCGCCCTCGTCGTCGATCTCGCCGAGCTTCAGCACCGCCCAGCGGTCGGCGACGCGCAGGGCGAAATCGAGGTTCTGCTCGACGATCAGCATCGTGGCGCCGCTCGCCGCCCGCTCGGCCGAAAGGGCGGCGGCGATGCGGTCGACGACCGAGGGCTGCAGGCCCTCCGAAATCTCGTCGATCAGCAGCAGCCTTGGCTTCAGCATCAGCGCGCGGGCGAGGATCAGCATCTTCTGTTCGCCGCCCGAGAGCGTGCCCGCGCGTTGCGCGAGCCGGTCCTTCAGGAACGGGAAGTGGCCGAACACGCGCTCCAGCGCCGCGGGCAGCAGACGGTCGCTCGCGACCGCGAGCCGCAGGTTGTCGCGGATCGAAAGATCCTGGAACAGCGGCTGCTCCTGCGGCGCGTAGCCGACGCCGAGCGCGACGAGCTTCGCGGGAGACAGCCCTGCGACCGAAACCCCGTCGACCGCGATCGCGCCGCCGCGCAGGCCGACCATGCCGAGGATGGTCTTGAGCAGGGTGGTCTTGCCCATGCCGTTCTTGCCGAGCAGCGCCACGATCTCGCCCGAGGCGACCGTGAGCGAGACGCCCTTCACGATCGAGACGGCGCCGTAGCCGCTCGTCACGCCATCGAGCGCGAGCGCGCCGCCCGTCGCGTCCTCCGCCCGCCGCGCCGCGTCAGACATGCGCCCCTCCCGAATAGATGGTCCGGACAAGCTCGGAATTGACGACCTCGTCCACGGTCCCGTCGAGCACCAGCCGTCCCTGGTGCAGGACCACGATGCGCGAGGAGATCTGCCGCACGAAGTCGAGGTCGTGCTCCACCAGCACCGCCGCGATGCCAAGCTCGGCGGTGAGGGTCTTCAGCACGGCGCCGATGGTCGTGCGTTCGGCTTTGGTGAGGCCCGCGGTCGGCTCGTCGAGCAGGATCACCCGCGGCTCCAGCGCCACCACCATCGCGAGCTCGAGCGCCTGCTTCTGGCCATGCGAGAGCAGCCGCGTCGGCTCCGCCAACATGCGGTCGAGGCCGGTCATCCGGAGCACGTCGAGCGCGGCCTGCGGCAGGGTCAGGGTCTCGGCGCGGCCGAGGGCGCTCAACCCGTCGTGGGGCGCGCGGGCGAGCAGCAGGCAGTCCGCCACCGTCAAGCTTTCGAACACGCTCGCGACCTGGAACTTGCGGCCGACGCCGAGCGCCACGATGCGGTTGGGCGTCAGGCCGGCGGTCGAAGCGCCCGCGATCGAGACCGCGCCCTTGAAGGGCTCCGTGCCGTCGCTCAGGCAGCGCATCAGCGTGGTCTTTCCCGCGCCATTCGGGCCGACGAGGCTGACCAGTTCGCCGGCGCGGATCTCGAGGTCGATGTTCTCGAGCACGGTCAGGCTGCCGTAGGACTTGGCGAGGCCGTCGATCTTGAGCAGCGGCGCGTCGGACGCCTCCGCCTCCGCGCGCGGCGGGCTGGCGGCCAGCCGCGGGGCGAAGCCCGGCCGGCGTCCGACCGGCAGCGCGCCCCAGGCCCGGCGAGCGAGTTCCGCCAAGCCGCCCGGCAGCAGGATGATGACGGCGACGAAGGCCGTGCCGAGCAGCAGTTGCCACAGGAACGGCAGGTCGCCGGAAAGGTTCGCCGCAAGATAGTCAATCGCGATCGTGCCGAGGACCGGTCCGAGCAGCGTGCCGCGGCCGCCGAGCGCGACCCAGATCACGAGCTCGGTGCCGAACAGGAAGCCGGCGTTCTCCGGCGCGACCACCGACGAAGCGTTGGCGAAGACGAAGCCGGCGAGGCCCGCGACGCCCGCGAGCACGGTGGTGAGCGCGATCTGCAGCCGCTTGGGGCTGAGCCCCAGATAGGCGCAGCGCGCGTCGTTGTCGCGGACCGCGACCAGCGCGCGGCCGGCGTCGGAGCGCACGAACACCCAGGCCGCAAGCGTCACCGCGATCAGCACCAACGCCGCCAGCCGGAAGAAGCCTTCGAGCTCGAGCGGCAGCACGTCGAAGCCGACGAGGCCGCTCGAGGAGCCGGTCCACTCGCCACCGGAATAGATCAGCTGCGTCACCACGATGGGCGTGACCAGCGAGATGACGGAGGCGTAGAGCGCGGTGGAGCGGTGGTAGAACGACAGCCAGCCGACCGCGAGGCCGAGCGCCATCGGCGCGACGACGGCGAGCGCGAGGGCGACAGCGATCCACGCCGGGGTCGCCCCGAGATAGGTCAGCGCCATCGCGGTCGCGTAGGCGCCCACCCCGAAGAACGCCGCCTGCCCGAAGGTGAGGATGCCGGCGAAGCCCCACAGCAGGTCCACCGTCACCGCGAGCACGGCGTAGATCATCGACCGGGTGAGGACGTTGACGGCGAAGGTGTCGAGAACGAGCGGGGCGATCCAAAGCGCGACGGCTGCGAGACCCGCGACCACGAAGGGCGCGGCCCGCGACAGCCGCGCGCGGCCCCGCTCGGGCCGCGCGGCGAGCCCGAGGGCGGAGACGTCGTCAGGCACGGGAGAAACCTTTCGGGCTGATGCGCAGCACGAGCGCCGCCAACACGGCGATCGCGATGCTTCCCAGGATCGGGCTGACGAAGGTGCTGATCAGCACCTGCGCCGCGCCGAACACGAGGCAGGCGACGCCAAGCGCGAGGAAGGACGCGTCCGCCACCATCACCAGCATGAAGGCGCCGATCAGCCAGCTGACGCCCATGTTCGGATCGACGCTGGTGAGCGGGGTGAGCAGCACGCCCGCGAGCGAAGCGAGGCCGGCGCCGATCATGAAGGTGAAGAACCGCACGCGGGCGGTGTCGATGCCGAGGCCGCGCGCCAGGGTCTCGTTCATGATGACGGCGCGCGCCGACAGCCCGAGCCGCGTGCCCTCGATGGTGAGCGCGAAGGCGACGCCGATGACGACGGCCGCTCCGAGCGCCACCAGACGGTAGGCGGAGTAGTCCGCGCCGAAGACCTCGACGGTGCCGGAGAACAGGTTCGGGGTCATCTGCACGTCGCGGCCGAAGCCAAGCGTGATCAGCTGGCCGATGACGATGCCGAGCCCCCAGGTCGCGAGGATCGCGTCCAGCGGCCGGCGGTAGAGCGGTCGGATGATGAAGAGCTCGGCCAGCCCGCCGAGGGCGCCGCCGATCACGAAGGCGAGCGGCAGCGCGGCCCAGGGGTTAAGGCCGAGCTTGGCGGCGACCACGGCGCAATAGGCCCCGATGGTCAGCCAGGCCCCGTGGGCGAAGTTGATGATCTTCAGCACGCCGAACACCGCCAGCAGCCCGATCGAGACCACGAACAGGATGCCGGCGGTGGTCAGGACGTCGAGGATGAGCAGCATCTTCGGCCTTTCCTTGAGGCGTCATCGCAACGCGTGGAAGCGCGGTCTTCGGTCCCCCTCCCCCTTGCGGGGAGGGGGTAGGGGTTGGGGGTCGGGCAGAACCAAGCTCGTCAGGGGAGAGAGGCGCCGGCGGCCAAGCGCCGCCGTACGAACTCAGCCTGAACCACACCCACCCTCGGCCCCTCCCCCCAAGGGGGAGGGGAGAAGGACTGGAGTCAGTTCAGCTTGGGGCATTGCTCGCCGGGATCGACGTCCTTGAACGAGCTGACGACCTTGACCGAGCCGTCGCCCTGCACCTGGCCGAGGTACATGGTCAGCGGCGCGTGGTGCTGCTTCGACATGCTGATCGAGCCGCGCGGGCCGGTGAAGCTTACCGTCGGCAGCGCCTCGAGCACCTTCGCGGTCTCCGTGCCGCCCGCCTTCTCGACGGCGGCCTTGTAGAGGTAGATCGCCTCGTACTGCGGCACCGAAAGGTCATTCGGGGTTTTCAGCCCGGCGCCGAACTTCTTGCTCATCGCGGCGAGGAAGGTCTTGTTCTCGGGGCTCTCGATGCCGGTGACATAGGAGGCGGAGAGGTAGATCCCCTCGGCGTCCGCGCCCATGCTCTTCGCCGTGCCTTCGTCGACCGCGAGGTTGGCGTAGGGCAGCGCGACGCCCGCGCCGCGCAGCTGCTTGGTCAGCGTCACGTTCGGCGCGCCGCCGGCGGTCGAGGTGATCAGCGCGTCCGGCTTGGCGTCCTTCAGCTTGGAGATGATCGCGGTCCAGTCGCTGCCGTCCATCGGCAGGTACTCTTCGCCCACGACCTTGCCGCCGATCTTCTCGATGTAGCTCTTGGTGAAGGCCAGCATGCCGCGGCCGAAAGCGTAGTCGCTGCCGATCAGGAAGTAGGTCTTGGCGGCCTTGTCCTTGGCGAAGGCGTCGACGATCGGCGGCACCTGCTGCTCGGGCACCCAGGCGTTCACGAACAGGTTCTTGTTGCAGGACCGGCCCTCGTAGAACGAGGTGTAGATGTACGGCACCTTGCCCTTGGTGACGGCCGGCAGGCCGGCGTTGCGGGCGGCGCTGGTCTCCATCGAGATCAGCACGTCGACCTTCTTCTGGTAGATCAGGGAGTCGAAGGCCTTCTGCGCGCCCGCGGCGCCGGAGGCGTCGTCGGCGACCTCGAGCTTGAGCGGACGGCCGAGCACGCCGCCGGCGGCGTTGATCTCCTCAACGGCGAGTTCGGCCGACTGCACGACGGACGGGGCGACGACGCTGTTCGCGCCGGAGAGGCCGACCGGCACGCCGATCACGATCGGTTTGTCGGCCGCGAAGGCGGGCGACGCCGCGAGCGCGAGGGCGGCTGCGACGCCGGCGAAGTGACGCTTGAGCATGGATCTTGGCTCCTCGGAGACAGGGTGAGACGGCGAGGCCTGGGCTTCAGCCGTAGACGTCGCTGCGCCTGTCGCGCAGGACGGAATTGAACTCGTTGAGGTCCTTGGCGGAGGCCTCGTCCAGGTCGATGATCGCGGTGAGCGTCTCGGGCTGGTCGCGGCTCGCCGGGCCGGCGATCGTCCAGCCCTTCGGCCCGATGATCAGGCTCTGGCCCTCGAACGGCTGGCCGCGCTCGACGCCGACGCGGTCGGCGCAGGCGATGAAGATCCCGTTGGAATGCGCCGCCGCCCGGTGCAGCGTGTTGGCCATCGCCGCCTCGCCCTCGGGCTGGCTCGGCATCGGCACCCAGTTCGTCGGAATGCAGACGATCTCCGCGCCGGCGAGAGCGAGCTGGCGGAACGTCTCCGGGAACCAGCCGTCGTAGCAGATGGCGACGCCGATGGTCCCGATCGCCGTCTCGAACACGGGAAAGCCGAGATCGCCCTTTCGGAAGAATATGTTCTCCCGATACCAGAGATGCGACTTGCGGTAGACGCCGATGAAGCCTTCCGGGCCGAGGATCATCGCGGAGTTGTAGAGCGCGTCGCCGTCGCGTTCGGCGAAGCCGGCGACGAGGTAGACGCCGAGCTCCTTGGCGAGCGCGCCCCAGGCGAGCGCGGTCGGCCCGTCCTTGGCGGGTTCGGAGAGCGCCGTCGCCTCCTCCATGCTTTCGAAGACGTAGCCGCTGTTGGCGAGCTCCGGCAGCACGATGAGCCGGCTTCCCGAAGCCGCCGCCGCGCGGATGAGCTCGGACGCCCGCGCCACGTTGTCGGCGACGGCGCCCATCTTCGGCTCGAACTGAATGCACGACACCTGCAACGGCGGACGCGCGGGATCATTCGCTTGGATCATGTAAGCTCCAAAACGCAAAAAGCCCCTGGACGCGGAAGTCATCCGCAGACCAGAGGCTCCATAGCCGAGATGTGATGCAGCAATCCTGCTGCGGGGCAATCTTGCCCGACGCCGTTACGATAGACTCGATGACGCCGTGATCAAGGCGATAAATGCAGCAAGACCTGCCGTGATCATGACCTTTCGGCCAACGAGATGTGCAGTCCCAGGCCGCTCATCGCCTCGTGCGCGGCCACCACGCTTTCGGCCACGCTCGCCAGCGGCACGCGGGCGGCGGTGGCGCGGTCCCGAAGCAGCTTGTAGGCCGCGTCCTCGTCGATCCGGTTGAGGTCGGTGAGGAGCCGCACCGCCTTCTCGACCATCCGGCGACCCTTCATCGTCTCTTCGAGCTTGACGATCTTGGCCGTCAGCCGGCCCTCGTAGCCGCGCCGGTAGCGGGCCAGCGCGAACTGGGTGAGCACGCCCCGCGGCCTCAGCGGCTTGCTCAGCACCCCGTGGGCGTTGAAGTCCACGATCGCCTTCAGCGAGGTCGGGCTTTCGTAGGCGACGATCGCGATCACCGCGGGCTCCGTCTCCTCGATCGAGGGCAGCAGATGTCCGACCTCGGCGTCGTCGAGCTGGATGAACAGCGTGTCGATGTCGGGCGGCAGGACCGCGGGCGGCGGCCAGGCGATCGAGACCTCACAGCCCAGACGGCGCAGCTGGTCGACCAGCGAGGCGCCCTCCTCGTCGCGCGGATGCACCACGAGCGCCCGGGCGCGGCGGAGATCCTCGAGAATCCGGCGGGCCGGACCGCTCACGAGGCGAGCCCTTCCTCGAGCCAGTTCGATTCGAACCGCGACGCCGCAAGGTAGGGATCCGGACGCACGGGACGCCTCGACCGCCAGACCACGTCGAACTGCCCGTCCGCGCGTGCGACGCCGATGCCGGGCGTCAGCCAGATGTGGCGGGTCTCGCCGTCGAAGGCGAGGTCGCCCTCGGGCGCCGCGAAGCTCTGGCGCAGGGCGGCGGCGCTCAGGCGCTCCGCGTCCAGCGTGCCGGCCTCGGCGAGCGCCTTGGCGAAGAGATGCACCTGCGCGTAGGCCGTCTCCGACCACATGCTCGTCGGCCGGCCCTCGCCGAAGCGCGCCTTGAAGGCCTGGACGAACCGGCGGTTCTCGTCGCTGTCGAGCTGCTCGAAATAATGCGCGGCCAGCACATGGCCGGAACATCGCTCGGCGCCGATCGCCTGGATCTGGCCCTCCGACATGGTGAGGCTCGCGATCGGCCGGCGCGCCCGGTCGATCCCGGCGTCGGCGTAAGCGCGGTAGAGCCGCTCGGCGCCGCGTCCCACCACGGTCGAGAACACCGCGTCGGGCGCGGCGCGCAGGATTTCCGCCACCATCGCCTTGTGGGCGTCTTCGTCGGCGTCGAGCGGCGCATAGAGTTCGCCGACAATGGTCCCGCCCTTGGCCTCGATCAGGTCGCGCATGACCCGGTTGGACTCGCGCGGGTAGATGTAGTCCGAGCCGACGATGAAGATGCGCGGCCCATATTCCTGCAGCAGGAAGTCCGCCAGGGCGAACACGTTCTGGTTCAGCGTGGCGCCGGTGTAGATGACGTTTTCGGAGTACTCGAACCCCTCGTAGATCGACGGGTACCAGAGCAGTCCGTTGTGCCGCTCGATGGTCGAAAGCACTGACTTGCGGCTCGCCGACAGCGAACAGCCGAAAATCACCTCGACGCCGTCGTCGGCCAGCAGCCGCCGCGCAAGAGCGCGATAGGCGTCGTTGTCGGCGGCAGGGTCGTAGCAGATCGGCTCGATCTGCCGGCCGAGCACGCCGCCTGCGGTGTTGATCTCTTCGATCGCGAGCGCCGTGCCGAGGAAATGCTCAGTCTCGGTGACGCCGCTCACGCCGCTGCGCGAGAACAGCACGCCCACGCGCCACGTCGCGTCGTCCTCCTTCGCCATCCCTGCCCCGTCTCATCCGTGTTCGTCGTGCGAAACATGCCGAAAGCCCCGCGCAATCGACAGCCTCCGCCCGTTCCCGGTCAATCCTCGGCGTCCGTTGACCCCCGATTCATCGTCCGGCGCCATAGTGTCCGGAGCGAGGACGCGCGTCATTGGCGCGGGGATCAATGACATATCTGAGCAAAACCGAGGCATGAACATACTTTCAAGGTCGAAGCGCCCGCTCCAACCCAGGCGTTAATGATCGATCACCGAAGCTTTTGACTCTTTTTTCTAAAAATTGAATCAGTTGAGCGTGGGGGACGGTGATCGGCGGGGGCCGATTTATCGGCCGATCACATCGGGGACTGACATGAAACTCAGCATCGCGGCCGCCGCCGTCGCGGCGTTGACGGCGTGCGCCGCCGCGCCGGCGTTCGCGGCGGACGAAAACCTGTCCGGCGCATGGTCGGGCGTGATCACGCTCCCGCTGATCCCGTCCTCGGGCGCCGTGCTGCCGGACGGAAAGACCCTGCTGTGGTCCGCGGACGACGAGTTCACCTTCGGCACGCTCGGCAAGGTCAAGGCGCTGCTGTTCGATCCGGCGACGCTGACCCATGTGCGGCAGGACGCCGAGGTCGGCCACAACATGTTCTGCACCGGCACCACCATGCTGGCCGACGGCCGCGTCCTCGCCAACGGCGGCTCGAACGCCGCGGTGACCAGCATCTACGACCCGAAGACCAAGAGTTACGCGCGCGCGCAGGACATGAACATCCCGCGCGGCTACAGCGGCAACACGATCCTGGCGGACGGCTCGGTGCTGACGCTCGGCGGCTCATGGTCCGGCGAATGGGCGGACCGCAAGGACGGAGAGATCTGGACGCCGGACGCGGGCTGGCGCGTGCTTCCGGGCGTCGCCACGAGCGGCATGACGACCCCGGACGAGACCTCCGGCTACGCTTACGACAGCCATTACTGGCTGATCCCCGCGGGCAACGGCAAGGTGCTGTTCGCCGGTCCTTCGCCGGCGATGAAGTGGATCGACTCGACGGGCGGGGGCTCGGTCAGCGAGGCTGGCCTGCGCGGGGACGACGCCTTCGCGATCAACGGCACCGCCTCGATGTACGACGCCGGCAAGGTGCTCAAGGCCGGCGGCTCGATCTCCTACAACGGTAACCCGGCGCGCGCGGGCGCCTACGTCATCGACGTTTCGAGCGGCGACGCGGCGGTGACCAAGGTCGCGCCGATGGCCTACGCCCGCACCTACCACAACGCGGTCGTGCTGCCCGACGGCGACGTGATGATGATCGGCGGCCAGACCTACGGCCAGAGCTTTTCGGACTCGAACGCCGTTCTGGCGGCGGAGATCTGGAACTCCAAGACCGGCGTCTTCCGGATGGTCGCGGCCGCCGCGCGCCCCCGCAACTACCACAGCATCGCCCTGCTGCTGCCGGACGGGCGGGTGCTGTCTGGCGGCGGCGGCCTGTGCGGGTGCTCCGCGGATCATCCCGATGTCCAGATCTACTCGCCCGGCTATCTCTTCGACGCGAACGGGGCGCTCGCCTCGCGCCCGAAGATCGTGTCGGCGCCGGACGAATTCCGCTTCGGCGCGGAAGCGGCCGTCGTCACCGACCGCGAGGTCGTCGCATTCTCGCTGGTGCGGATGTCGGCGGCGACGCATTCGGTCAACAACGACCAGCGCCGGCTGTCGCTCAGCTTCCGCCCGACCGGAACGAACGCCTACGCGCTGAGCGCGCCGTCCAATCCCGGCTATCTGCTGCCCGGCAACTGGATGCTGTTCGGCCTCGACGCGGCCGGCACGCCGTCTGTCGCCAAGATCGTGCACGTCAGCCCGAACGCGGTGGCGTCGCTGGTGAGCCCCGGAACCATCGTCACGAGCCTCGGCGCGGGTCTGCTGGTGGAGCCGAACGTCGTTCCGCTGTCGCGAGAGACGATCTTCAGCGCGGTCGGCCTGCCCGCGGGAATGACGATCGACCGCACCACCGGCGCCATCTCCGGCGCGCCCTCCGTCGCCGGCACGTTCCAGGCGCAACTCATCGCCACCGCCGGCGGCCAGACGGTCTCGACCGACTTCAAGGTCGCGGTGGACGGCGCCCTCGCCGCCGGCGACGGGTTGCTCGGCGAGTACTACTCCTCCATGGACCTCACCGGGCCGATCGCCATGCTCCGCCGCGAGGCGCCCTATTTCTCGTTCCCGGAGACCGGGCCGGGCGGGAACGTGCCGGGCGCCTTCTCGGCGCGCTGGAGCGGCGAGATCACCGCGCAGCGCAGCGGCGTCACCCAGTTCCGGGTCGAATCCGACGACGGCGTGCGGCTGTGGATCGGCGGCAAGCAGATCGCGGACGACTGGGTCGCCCATGCGCCCGCCGTCAAGGAAGGCCAGCTCGATCTCGTCGCCGGGCAGAAGGTCCCGGTCTTCATGGAGTATTACAACAGCCTGTTCGGCGGCACGCTGCGCCTGAGCTGGCTCCGCCCCGGCGACGTCGACTTCATCCCGATCCCCCTTTCGCAGCTCGGCGGTTCGTCCGCGCCGCTGTCGACGGCCAATCTCGCGCGCGGAAAGGTCGCGACCCAGTCGAGCGTGCAGAGCGGAGGAACGCCCGACCGCGCCGTCGACGGGGTCGTCAACGGCCAATGGTCGGCAGGTTCGGTCACGTTGACTCCCACCCAGGCCAATCCCTGGTGGCAGGTGGACCTCGGCGGCCGCGCCGCGCTCGACTACGTCCGGCTGTGGAGGCGGACGGACTGCTGCGAAGCGCGCACGAAAAACCTCTATGTCTTCGTCTCGGTCGAGGATCCGACCGGCCGCAGCTTCGCGGAGCTGATGGCGGATCCGGCGGTCGTCAAGCGCTACGTCTCGGCGGACGTCACGATCACCAACTTCATCGACGTGCCGATCGGCGCGATCGGCCGGTTCGTCCGGGTGCAGGGAGCGGCCGCCTCCGCGCTTCAGCTCGCGGAGGCGCAGGCGTTCGGCGTCTTCACCAACAAGCCGCCCACGCTCACCGTTCCAGCCGCGCAATCGTCGCCGGCGGGCGCCGCGGCCGCGCTCGCCGTCAAGGCGACCGATCCGGAGGGCGACGCCATCACCTTCAGCGCGAGCGGCCTTCCCGACGGGCTGTCGATCAACGCCACGAGCGGGCGGATCTCCGGCACGCCGACCACGCCGGGGTCCTACGCCGTCGCCGTGACGGCCGCAGACGCGCTGGCGGCGACGGCGGGACAGTTTTCCTGGACCGTCACCGAGGCCACGCCCACCGTACGGTCTCTGCTCGTGAAGCCGACGGTGGTCAATCGGACGGTCACCTACTCGCCCACCATCCTGAACGGCGAGGGAGTGACCTACCGCTGGAGCTTCGGCGACGGCACGGCGGACACCGCCTTTTCGACCAGCCCCGTCGCGACGCACGTCTTCAAGGCCGCCGGCAGCTTCGACGTCACCCTGACGATGCGGACGGCGAGCGGGCGGCAGACGACCTACGGCTTCGACCAGGCGATTTACGTGAAGCCGGCCTCCGACGCGCGCGGCGCGACCAGCGGCGCGGCGGGCTACGAAGCGCGATCCGGAGCGTCGCCGCGGCTATGGATCGCGAACCCCGACAACGACAGCGTCGCCGTGCTCGACCTCGGAACCAACACGCGGGTCGCGGAGATTCCGGTCGGCGTCTCGCCCCAGAGCCTCGCGATCGCGCCGAACGGCGGAGTGTGGGTCGTCAACCGCGACAGCTCCACGGTCAGCGTCGTCGATCCGGCGTCGCTGACCGTAGTCCGCACCATCGCCCTCCCCGCGGCGTCCCGCCCGTTCGGCATCGCGTTCGTGAATGGAAACGGCGCCGCGGTGGTCACGCTCGAAGGGCTCGGCGAGGCGGCCATGATCTCCCCCGCCGGCGTCTACGGCGGATCCGTGCCTGTCGGGCCCTCGCCGCGGTTCATCGCCGCGAACCAGGCGCAGGACCGGGTCTTCATCTCCCGCTTCGTGACCGGCCCGCAGCCCGGCGAGGGCACGGCCGTCGTCAAAAGCGTGGACGCCGCCGGCCAGCCGACGGGCGGCGAGGTCCGCGTCATGAAGCTGGACGGCGTCGTCGAGAGAACGATCGTCCTTCGTCACTCGACCGCGCCGGACAGCGAGGCTGGCGGGCGCGGCGTGCCGAACTACGTCGGCGCCCTCGCCCTGTCGCCCGACGGCAAGACCGCCTGGGCGCCCTCCAAGCAGGACAACATCGCCCGGGGGACGCTGCGGGACGGCCAGAATCTGACCTTCCAGAACACGGTGCGCGCGATCGTCTCCAAGATCGACCTCGCCACCGGCCAGGAGGACCTGAGCGCGCGGATCGATCTCGACAATTCCGGCGTGGCCAGCGCCGCCGTGATGCATCCGACGGGCGCCTATCTCTTCGTCGCGTTGCAGACAACGCGCCAAGTGGCGGTCGTGGACCCGGTCGGGCGGCGCGAGCTGTTCCGTTTCAAAGTGGGTCGCGCGCCGTCGTCGCTCACCCTGTCGCCGGACGGAGACACGCTCTACGTCGGCAACTTCATGGACCGCACGGTGACGGTCGCCTCGCTGGCCTATGTGCTGCGCTACGGCCAGATGAAGGAGCGCATTCTCGCGACCATCCCGACGGTCGCGCAGGACAAGCTGTCGCCGACCGTGCTGAAGGGGAAGCAGTTCTTCTACGACGCCGCGGACCTCCGGCTCGCCCGCGACGGCTATCTCAGCTGCGCCGCCTGCCACGACCGCGGCGAGGACGACGGCCGCACCTGGGACTTCACCGGCTTCGGCGAAGGCCTGCGGAACACCATCTCGCTCGTGGGCCGCGCCGGTCTCGGCAACGGCTTCATGCACTGGAGCGCGAATTTCAACGAAGTGCAGGACTTCGAAGGCCAGATTCGCAGCTTCGCCGGAGGCCGCGGCCTGATGTCGGACGCGGCCTTTGCGCTCGGCACCCGGTCCGACCCGCTGGGGAAGGCCAAGGCGCGCGCGAGCGCCGACCTCGACGCGCTCGCCGCCTTCGTGCAATCGCTCGACGCGTTCCCGCCGAGCCCCTACGCCAAGGCCGACGGAGCGCTGACCCCGGCGGGCGTGACCGGCAAGGCGGCCTTCGACCGCCTGCGCTGCGGCTCCTGCCACGCCGGCGACGCGATGACGATCAGCGGCAACGCGCGCCGGATGAAAGACGTCGGCACCATCAAGCCCTCGTCCGGCAGCCGCCTCGGCGGGCCGCTCCCCGGCATCGACGTGCCGACGCTGCGCGGGGTCTGGGCCACGGCGCCCTATCTCCATGACGGTTCGGCCGCGACCCTCGCCGATGCGGTGAAGGCCCACACGAACGTCACGGCGTCCGCCGCGGACCTCAGCGCCCTCGCCGACTACCTCAAGCAGATCGGCCCGCCATGAGATGGCGGCCGCGAGGCGCCGCGGCGACGGCGGCGCTGGCGCTCGGAGGCGTCGGCGCCGCCTCGGCTGCGGCGTTCCTGCCGGACGTTCGAGGCTATGCGCTGTACCACGGCTACGCCGGACTGCAGGCCTCCGTCGCGGCCACCGAGGTGCCGCTGCCGACATCCGCCTCGCGCTGCGCGAACTGCCATGACGCCCGGCCCTCGGCTGCGCCGCGGCGGGTCGTCGCCCTCGACCGGGCGAGCCTGACACAGGCCACCCCCCGGCGCGGCGGCCCCGCCTCGGTCTATGACGCGGCGGCGTTCTGCACGGCCTTGCGGGACGGGCTCGACCCGTCCTCGGTCCTCCTCGACCGGACGATGCCGCGCTTCGTGCTCCCGGACGACGACTGCCAAGCGCTGTGGCGCTATGTGAGCGGCCGGTGAGCGGCCGGCGCGCTGCCCTCGTAGGGGCGCTCCTCGGGTGCGCGCTCACGGCCGTCGGCGTCGGCGCGGGCCTTTTCCTGTCCGCGCGGAGCGGCGCGCCGCCGACGCTCCCCGCCGTCGTCTCCGCGCCGCAGGAGACGCACCTGCCGTTCGGACCGATCCGGCCGCCGCGCGCCATGCCGGCGGTCGCGTTAACCGGCGACGACGGCGTGGCCACGACGCTCGCCGCGCTCACGCACGGCCGCTACACGCTGCTGCAACTGATGTTCACCGGATGCTCGGTCACCTGCCCGATCCAGGGCGCGATCTTCAAGGCTGTCCAGGCGGCGCTGGCGGCGGAAGGCGTCGAGGCGCAGTTGCTTTCGGTCAGCATCGACGCCGTGGGCGACACGCCGGACGCGCTGGCGCGCTGGCTGAGCGGCTTCGACGCCCGAACGGGCTGGCGCGCCGTGGTCCCCTCCCCTGAAGGCGTCGGACCGCTCGTCGACGCGCTCAACGGCCGCGGCTCCGGCCCGGACGTGCACGACGCCCGGGTCTATCTCCTAGCGCCCTCGGGCAAGCTGATCTTCGTCACCGAAGAGATGCCGAGCCCACGCTACCTCGTGAAGCTGCTGCGCGACGCCGCCGCCTTCGAGGCGCGTGCGCCACGTTAGGACCGCGATCGCCTGTGACGGAGGCGGCGTCATGCCCGGCGAAGCCGGGTAAGTCGTGGACGCCCGCGTGAAGACGCGGGCGTGACGGTGTGGTCAATCCGAGACGATCAGGCTTTCGATCGCGCGCTCTCCCGGGCGGTTTCGCCGCGGTCTCGCGCGCGCACGCCGTTGAGGAACACGGCGATGCAGAAGCGCTGATGCGCCGCGCGCGAGGCGAGATCGGGCCACGGGTCGTGCGGAACCGACCGCGACGCGGCCGACGTGAAGACCAGATCCATCAGCACGTGCGCCGTCTGTTCGGCGTCATCAAACACGAGCCGTCCTTCCCGTCGCCGTTCGTCCAACCACGCCGCGAGCGCGCGTTGCGAAGGCTCGACGCCCTTGGCGACGATGAGATCCTGGACCTCGGGGAAGGCGTCGCCGTCCTTGAGCGCCGCGCGGATGAAGGCGTTCCGGATGCGATCGCTGTCCTCGTCGATGTCGAGGCGGAAAATCTCCGCCAGCGCGTCTTCGAGCGGCGCCTCATCGTCGGGACGCGGCAGCCGAAGCATCTCCGGGCGATGCGCGTCGACAATCGCGCCGAATAGCTCGGCCTTGTTGGCGAACTGTTCGTAGATCGTGCGCTTCGAGACCTGACAGCGCGCGGCGACCGCGTTGGTGGTCATCGCGCCGTAGCCCGCGTCGACGAAGATCGCGCGCGCCGCGGCGACGATGCGCGCCCGCCGCTCGCCGGACGGCGTGCGCGGCCGGCCGCGCGCGGTGCGGACGGCGGTCGGATCTGACGCTGTCTCGGACATGCTCAGCAACCTTTCGAAACCTATCCCGCGTTGACAGCGAGACGCCCCGCACAATACTGGTACCGATAAGTACCGTAAATAGCGCAGGCGACGAGCATGACGATCGTACAGCGGACCGCAGGCACCCGGCGCAGCCTCGCGGCTGCGGCTTTGGGGGCTGCGATGTCTTTCTTGCTCTCGGCGTGCGAGCGGGACGACGCCGGCGGCCCTCCGGCTCAGGCCACGCAACGTCCTTCGGTCAGCGTCGTCGTGGTCGACGGCCGCTCAGTCGCGGTCACCGCGGAGCTGCCGGGGCGGGTGAGCGCCTCGCTGGTCGCCGAGGTCCGGCCGCAGGTCGGCGGAATCATCCAGACGCGGCTGTTCAAGGAAGGCAGCGAGGTCAGGCAGGGCGACCCGCTCTACCAGATCGACCCCGCCTCCTATAAGGCGGCCTACGACAGCGCCGTCGCGGCCCGGCAGAAGGCGGAGGCCGCCGTGCCGAGCGCGCAGGCCAAGGTCGAGCGGTACCAAGGGCTCGCCAAGGGCTCCGCCGTCTCGAAACAGGACCTCGACGACGCCGAGGCGACCCTCGCCCAGGCGATCGCGGACGTCGCCTCCGCCAAGGCCGAGGTCGACACCGCGAGGATCAATCTCGACTACACGACGATCCGCGCGCCGATCGGCGGCCGCGTCGACGCGTCGTCGCTGACGCCGGGCGCGCTGGTGACAGCGAGCCAGGACACGGCGCTGACGACCGTGCGCACGCTCGACCCGATCAACGTCGACGTCACCCAGTCGAGCACCAACCTGCTGCGCTTCAAGGACGCGGTGAAGACCGGCCGCCTCAAGTTCCGCGGACCGGAGGTGGCCGTGAAGCTCCATCTTGAGAACGGCGCCACCTATGGCGAGAACGGCGCGCTGCAGTTCGCCGAAGCCAACGTCGACGAGACGACGGGCACCTTCACGGTCCGCGCCTCGTTTCCGAACCCCGATCGGCTGCTGCTGCCGGGCATGTATGTGCGGGCCGTGATCGAAGAGGGCGTGGCGCCGAACAGCGTGCTCGTCACCCAGCAGGCGGTCGGCCGCAACACGAAGGGCGAGGCCACCGTCAAGATCGTCGGAGCTGACGGCAAAGTCGAAGAGCGCGTGATCGTGGTCGGCCGCCAGATCGGCAATTCATGGCTCGTCGACCAGGGACTGAAGGCCGGCGACAGGGTCGTCGTCGAGGGCGGCCAGAACATTCGCGCGGGCCAGGAGGTGACGGCGACCGAAGTCTCGGTGGACGACGCCACGGGCGATGTTCGCGACGCGGCTCACAAGGACTGATCGCCCATGTCCCGCTTCTTCATCGATCGCCCGATCTTCGCCTGGGTGCTGGCGATCGCTGTGATGCTCGGCGGCGCGCTCGCCATCCTGAACCTCCCGATCTCGCAGTATCCCGAGATCGCGCCGACGACCGTCAACATCTCCGCGACCTACTCCGGCGCGGACGCGCAGACCATCGAGAACTCGGTGACCAAGGTCATCGAGCAGGGCATGACCGGGCTCGACAACCTGGACTACATGACCTCGACCTCGACCTGGTCCGGCTCGGCGGAGATCAAGATCACCTTCACCAACGCGGCCGATCCGGACGTCGCGCAGATGCAGGTGCAGAACAAGCTGAACCTCATCGAGGCGCAGCTCCCTCAGACCGTCCGCGACGTCGGGTTGACGGTGACGAAGTCGACCGGCGGCTTCCTTCTGGTCGCGGCCTTCACCTCGGAAGACGGGCGGCTGAACTCGACGGACCTCGCCGACTACGTCGACTCCACGCTCAACGACACGCTGAAGCGCATCGAAGGCGTCGGCCAGACCCAGCTGTTCGGCTCCGGCTACGCCATGCGGATCTGGCTCGATCCGGCGAAGCTCCAGAAATACGCTCTGATGCCGAGCGACGTGACCTCCGCGATCGAGGCGCAGAACACGCAGGTCTCCGCCGGCCAGCTCGGCGGCCTGCCATCGGTCAGGGGCCAGAAGCTCAACGCGACGATCACCGCGAAAAGCCGGCTGCAGACGCCGCAGCAGTTCGAGAACATCATCCTCAAGAGCGCCGAGGGCGGCTCGATCGTCCGCCTCAACGACGTCGCGACCGTGGAGCTTGGCGCGGAGGACTACACCACAAACGCGTCCTACAACGGCAAGAACACCGCCGGCCTCGCCATCAGCCTGGCCACCGGCGCCAACGCGCTCGACACCGCGTCCGCCGTGAAGGCCGCGATCGAGCGCCTGAAGGCGACCTTCCCCGACGGCGTCGAGGTCTATTACCCCTACGACACCACGCCCTTCGTCCGGCTCTCGATCGAGGAGGTGGTGAAGACCCTGCTCGAGGCGATCGTGCTCGTCTTCGTGGTGATGCTGGTCTTCCTGCAGAATCTGCGTGCGACCCTGATCCCAACGCTCGCCGTGCCCGTCGTGCTGCTCGGGACCTTCGGCGTGCTGGCGCTCGCCGGCTACACCATCAACACTCTAACCATGTTCGCGATGGTGCTCGCCATCGGTCTGCTCGTCGACGACGCCATCGTGGTGGTCGAGAACGTCGAGCGGGTGATGGAGGAGGAGAAGCTCCCGCCGAAGGAGGCCACCATCAAGTCGATGCACGAGATCACGGGCGCGCTGGTCGGCATCGCCCTGGTGCTCTCGGCGGTGTTCGTGCCGATGGCGTTCTTCTCGGGCTCGGTCGGCGTCATCTACCGGCAGTTCTCGGTCACGATCGTCAGCGCGATGGCTCTCTCCGCCCTCGTGGCGCTGATCCTGACGCCTGCGCTCTGCGCCACGCTGCTGAAGCCGAAAAAGCATGGCCCCCGGCGCGGCTTTCCAGGCTGGTTCAACCGAACGTTCGACAGCCTCGCGACGGGCTATCGCAACGCCGTGGGCGGACTGGTCCGGCGCTCGATCCGAGCGCTCCTGGTGTTTGTGGTGATCTGCGGCGCGACGGCGTGGCTGTTCGCCAAGCTGCCGAGTTCGTTCCTCCCCGAGGAGGACCAGGGCATGCTCATCACGGCGGTGCAGATGCCGGTCGGCGCGACCGCCGACCGGACGCTGAAGGCGCTGGCGCAGGTCCGCGAATACTACCTGACCAAGGAGAAGGACGCTGTCGAAGGCGTGTTCTCAAGCGTCGGCTTCGGCTTCGGCGGTTCGGGCCAGAACGTCGGCATCGCCTTCATCAAGCTGAAGGATTTCGACCATCGCAAGGACGCGACCCTCTCGGCGCAGGCGGTCGCGCGCCGCGCCCAGGCGGCGTTCGCCTCCATCCGCGACGGCCAGGTCTTCGCGCTCGCGCCGCCTGCGATCCAGGGCTTCGGCAACAACAGCGGCTTCAGCTTCTACCTGCAGGACATCAACGGCGCAGGCCACGCGGCGCTGATGGCGACCCGGGACAAGCTACTCGGCGACGCCGCGAAGACCGCCAGCCTCGCCGCCGTCCGCCCGAACGGCATGGAGGACACCCCGCAGTACTCGGTCGAGATCGACCAGGAGAAGGCGAGCGCCTACGACCTCGACCTGTCCGACGTCGACACGACGCTCTCCACCGCCTGGGGCGGCGCCTACGTCAACGACTTCATCGACCGCGGCCGCGTGAAAACCGTCTACGTGCAGGCCGACGCCGCGTTCCGCATGCAGCCGGACCACCTCGACCTCTGGTACGTCCGCAATTCGAACAGCGAGATGGTGCCGTTCTCCGCCTTCGCGACGGGCGACTGGACCTACGGCTCGCCGCGGCTCGAACGCTACAACGGCTCCTCCGCCGTCGAGATCCAGGGCATGGCCGCGCCCGGCGTCAGCTCCGGCGACGCCATGGACGAGATCGATCGCATGATCGCGGCGCTGCCGCCGGGCTACGCCCACGAGTGGACCGGCCTGTCGCATCAGGAGAAGCTCTCGGGAAGCCAGGCGACCGCGCTGTATGCGATCTCGATCCTCGTCGTCTTCCTGTGCCTCGCCGCGCTCTACGAGAGCTGGTCGGTCCCGTTCGCCGTCATGCTCGCCGTGCCGATCGGCGTGTTCGGGGCGGTCGCCGCCGCCACGCTCTTCGGCCAGACCAACGACGTCTACTTCAAGGTCGGCCTGCTCACGACGATCGGCCTTGCGGCGAAGAACGCGATCCTGATCGTCGAGTTCGCGATCGAGCGGCAGGCGGCGGGCCAGAGCCTGGTGGAGGCGACGCTCGAAGCGTCGCGCCAGCGGCTGCGGCCGATCCTGATGACCTCCTTCGCCTTCATCCTCGGCGTGACGCCGCTCGCGATCGCCAGCGGCGCGGGCTCGGGCGCGCAGAACTCGATCGGCATCGGCGTCATGGGCGGCATGATCGCGGCCACGATGCTCGGGGTGTTCTTCGCGCCGGTGCTTTACGTGCTGATCCGAAGGCTCTTCCCGGGCCGACCTGCGGCCACGGCCGCCACGCCGTCGGAGGCCTGAGCAATGACGACCGTTTCAATCGGCGCCACCGCGCGCCGCCTCGCAGCGGCGTCGATGGCGGCCCTGCTGGCCGGCTGCGCCGTCGGTCCCGACTACCGCACGCCGTCGCTGTCGCTCCCCGCCCGCTGGGGCGCGGAGCCCAAGGCGACCAAGCCGGCCCAGCCCCAGCTCGTCGAGTGGTGGCGCAACCTCAATGACCCGCTGCTGAACGCGCTGATCGCCGAGGCGGTGGCCGGCAACCTCGACGTCGCGACCGCCAAGGCCGCGATCCGGGAAGCGCGGGCCTCCCGGCGCGAGGCCGCCGGCGGCCTGTTCCCGACCCTCGACGGCCTCGGCGCGGGCGACCGCACCAAGACCGCCGCCACCCAGACGGGGACGGGAAAGTCGGCGCTCGCCAGCACCTTCCAGGCCGGCTTCGACGCCAGCTGGGAGCTCGACCTGTTCGGGGCCACGCGCCGCGAGGTCGAGGCCGCGACCTACGGCGTCGACGCCGCCGAGGAGGATCTGCGCTCCACCCTGCTGACGCTGATCGGCGACGTCGCGCAGAACTATGTCGAGGCGCGCGGCTACCAGGCCCGGATCGCCCTCGCCCGCCGCACAGCCGCGTCCCAGCGCGAGACCGCGAGCCTGACCCAGCAGAAGCTCGAGGCGGGCTCCGCCTCGGGCGTGGACGTCGCGAACGCCAGGGGACTCGCCGCCTCCACCGAGGCCGAGATCCCGACGCTTGAAACCTCGTTCGCGCAATCGGTCCACCGGCTGGGCGTGCTCACCGGGCGTGCGCCGAGCGCGCTTGGCCCGCGCCTCGCCGCAGCCCGGTCGATCCCCGCTCCGAAAGGCATGCCGGCGGCGGGCGTTCCGGCCGACGTGCTGCGCGCGCGGCCCGACGTCCGGCTCGCCGAGCGCCAGCTCGCCCAGTACACCGCCAAGATCGGTCAGGCCGAGGCCGCACGTTATCCAAGCGTCAGCCTGACCGGGTCGATCTCCACCACCAGCGCCAAGATCGGCGACCTGGCGAAGCGCTCCACCATCGGCTGGTCCTACGGACCTTCCGTCAACGTGCCGCTGTTCGAACGCGGCTCGCTCGTCGCCGCGGTGGACGTGGCGCGCGCCCAGCGGGACCAGTACTTCGTCGCTTTCAAGGCCTCCGTGCTGACTGCGCTCGAGGATGTCGAGAACGCCCTCGTCGCCCTGCGCAAGGAGCGTGAGCGGACCGCGAAGCTCGGCGCTTCGGCCTCCGCCTACCGGGATTCAGCCCGGCTGTCCCGCGAGCTCTACCGGGCCGGCAGCTCCGCCTTCCTCGACGTGCTCGACGCGGAGCGCTCGCTCTACGACGCCGAGGACGCGCTGCTCGCCAGCCGCGTGCTGGCCGCCACCAATTACGTCGCGCTCCAGAAGGCGCTCGGCGGCGGCTGGGGCAAGCCGGTCGAGGTGTCGACGCCGGAAGTGGTCGACGTCGCGACGGGACCTCGGCTCGCCGCCCGGGCGCGCTGATCGCGAGCGGTCCCGCGCTTGCCGCGACGACCATCGCTGGTTACGTCTCGCTGCGTTCAATTTCGAGAGGAACCGCAAAGTGGCGCTGAAGGACTGGAAACGGCATCCGGGCGGCGGCCTCGCCATTAATCCGATCGTCGGCTACGAGACCGCCGCGATGACCGACGGGATGGCGGGCATGCTTCGGATCGAGTTCGCCCTGGATCCGACCATGCGCAACAGCGAGGCGGTCCAGCTCGTGGCGACCGCCAAGCAACTGGAAGACCTGATCCTGGCGCTGCGGGATCTGGCGGACAACCTCGCCGTCGACGTCTCGTCCGACAAGCCGGCGGGACGACTGAGCTGATCGAAGGGGCCGGACGCGGAACAGACCGCGACGTCCGGATTCGGTCCGCGTGATCGGACAGGGAACGCTTTCCCCGCACCACATCCTACCCGACCGTTAAGCACGACTTCGCCGTCAGTGCGCGGCGCGGGACGCCGGCGCGTCCTTGTCGTGCACGCCGAAGCGCTCGACCATTGTGGCGCTGGCCTCGTTCAGGCCGACGATCTGGACCTCGCGTCCGAGCGCCCGCGCCTTCAGGACCACCCGGTCCAGCGCCGCGATCGCCGAGATGTCCCAGAAGTGCGCTGCGGCGACATCGATGACGAGGCGAACGGCGCCGCCGCGACGATGGAAGGAACGGCGCAAGAGAAGCGAGCGTCCCTCGACACCCCAGCTCGAATATTCATATCGACATTTTTCGATCTATCGATATGATCGGGACTAACCGCACGGAGCCGCGCATGCCAACCCTTGCTTCCCCGGGCCCTCGCCTCCTCGAACAGGCGGCGCTCGACGCGCTGTTCGCGCTGGGCCAGCCCACGCGGCTCCGGGTGTTCCGGCACCTTGTGACGATTGCTCCGGAGTCCCTTCCTGCAGGCGGCATCGCCGACGCCCTCGGCTGCCTCCAGAACACCCTTTCGACGCACCTCGCGATCCTGGCGCGCGCGGGCCTGATCACCGGCGTCCGCGACGGGCGGTCGATCCTCTACGCCGCGAACTTCGACGGCATGCGCGGCCTCGTGAACTACCTGCTCGAGGACTGCTGCGCCGGGCGGCCCGAGGTGTGCGCCCCCGTTTTCAAACAGCTCGAGCGGAGCTGCGGCTGCGCCCCCGCGCCTGTTGCACAGGCCTGACCGATGTCCCTGTTCGAGCGCTACCTGACCGTTTGGGTCTTCCTGTGCATCGTCGTAGGGGTCGCGCTGGGTTACGCCGCGCCGAGCCTGTTCCAGGGGATCGCCGCGGTCGAAGTCGCGCGGGTCAACCTGCCGGTCGCGGCGCTCATCTGGCTTATGATCGTTCCGATGCTGGCGAAGGTCGACTTCGCCGCCATGCGAGAGGTCGGCGCGCACTGGCGCGGGATCTCGGTGACGTTGTTTATCAACTGGGCGGTGAAGCCGTTTTCGATGGCGCTGTTGGGCTGGCTTTTCATCGGCTGGCTGTTCCGTCCCTGGCTCCCCGCCGAGCAGATCGACAGCTACATCGCGGGGCTGATCCTGCTGGCCGCGGCGCCCTGCACCGCGATGGTGTTCGTGTGGTCGAACCTGACGAAGGGCGACCCGCTGTTCACGCTCAGCCAGGTCGCGGTCAACGACGCGATCATGATCGTCGCCTTCGCGCCGCTGGTCGGCTTGTTGCTCGGCCTTTCGGCGATCCTGGTGCCCTGGGACACGCTGACCCTGTCGGTCGCGCTCTACATCGTCGCGCCGGTGATCGTGGCCCAGGCGCTGCGGCGGCTGGCTCTCGCTTCGGGCGAGCCGGCTGCGCTCCCCCGCCTGCTCGCGTGGATCCAGCCGCTGTCGCTCGTCGCCCTGCTCGCGACGCTGGTCCTGCTGTTCGCTTTCCAGGGCGAGCAGATCGTCGCCCAGCCGGTCGTCATCGCGCTGCTGGCGATCCCGATCCTGATCCAGGTCTACTTCACCTCCGGCGTCGCATATCTGCTGAACCGCGCCGCCGGCGAGGCGCACTGCGTCGCCGGCCCGTCGGCTCTCATCGGCGCTTCGAACTTCTTCGAGCTGGCGGTCGCAGCCGCCATCAGCCTGTTCGGCTTCAAATCCGGCGCGGCGCTTGCGACGGTCGTCGGCGTGCTGATCGAAGTTCCGGCGATGCTCTCGGTCGTCTGGATCGTGAACCGCTCGAAGCCCTGGTACGAGGCCCCCGGCGTGCGCGCCGCCTCTCCCGAACCGACCCCCAGGAGGCTGCTGTGAGCGAGACCGTCACCATCTGGCACAATCCCGCCTGCGGGACGTCGCGCAACACGCTGGCGATGATCCGGGCAGCGGGCGTCGAGCCCACCGTCGTCGAGTACCTGAAGACGCCGCCGGGCCGGGCCGAACTCGCCAAGGCCATCGCC
Organism: Methylopila sp. 73B; assembly: GCF_000526315.1. Lineage (NCBI taxonomy): Bacteria > Pseudomonadati > Pseudomonadota > Alphaproteobacteria > Hyphomicrobiales > Methylopilaceae > Methylopila > Methylopila sp. 73B. The sequence continues at coordinate 2,521,097 of NZ_JAFV01000001.1, forward strand.
GACTCCGGGCTTACCGTCCGCGAGGCCGCCCGGACGAAAGGCTCGCCCTTCGAGGACCTCGGCCTCAACGATCCGTCCGTCTCCGACGACGCCATCCTCGACGCGATGCTCGAACGCCCGATGCTGATCAACCGCCCGTTCGTGTTCACGGCGCGGGGCGTCCGCCTGTGCCGCCCCTCCGAGGTGGTGCTGGAGATCCTGCCGAAGCCGCTCGAACACGCGTTCGTCAAGGAGGACGGCGAGGTCGTGGCGAGCGGCCGGGGCGCGGGATGACCGACCTGCCGAACGTGACGGACGCCCTGCTCCCGACGCCGGACCTCGCGCGTCTCCACGGACCGCGGTCGACCCATGCGCCGCGCGTGCTGCTGCTCTACGGCTCGCTGCGGCCCGTTTCCTACAGCCGCCTGCTGACCCTCGAAGCCGAGCGCCTGCTGACGCGCCTCGGGTGCGACACGAAGGTGTTCGACCCCAGGGGCCTTCCTCTGCCGGACGGGGCGCCCGTCGATCATCCCAAGGTGCGGGAGCTGCGCGAGCTGTCGCTGTGGTCGGAGGCGCAGGTCTGGACCAGCCCCGAGCGGCACGGCGCGATGACCGGGGTCATGAAATCCCAGATCGACTGGATCCCGCTGTCGGTCGGCTCGGTTCGGCCGACACAGGGCCGGACGCTCGCGGTCATGCAGGTCTCGGGCGGCTCGCAGTCGTTCAACGCCGTGAACCAGATGCGCATCCTCGGCCGTTGGATGCGGATGATCACGATCCCGAACCAGTCCTCGGTCGCGAAAGCCTTCCAGGAGTTCGGCGAGGACGGACGCATGAAGCCCTCCGCCTATTACGACCGCGTGGTCGACGTCATGGAGGAGCTGGTGAAGTTCACGCGTCTCACCCGGGACGTCTCCGACCACCTGACCGACCGCTACAGCGAACGTAAGGAGAGCGCGGCGGCGCTCGAGGCGCGAGTCTCGCTTGGGGCCGCGACCTAAGTCTTGGTGGCGGGGATCCGCTCGGAGCGTTCGGCTGAGACACCCTGCGTCTCACGACTTGGACGCGGCCGTCCAGACGCGAAAAAGCCGCCCGACGAGATATCGCCGGACGGCTTTTGAGGCAGACGATTGTCAGTCCGGCGCGCGAGAGGTCTGACGGGCCTCGACCCAACCCTTCAGCCAGGCGTCCCGCCGGCTGGAATCCTTGTAGGGGCAACGCCGCATTTCAACGCCGGCGACAAAGGCCTCACGGCCCTCCTGAATGACCTGATCCAAAAGCAAACTCCTTATGCAAGTTCGCCATCATATAGGAAGCGCGGCCGATCCGCGACATTCCCAACGTAAATCGGCGACAGCTGCGCTCCGACGGACCTACGGACGCCAGTTGCAGGCGTAGAACAGCGTATCAGCCAGCCTTGTCGGCGGCGGCGTTGGCGATCTTCGCGACCTTGCGATCGAGGCGCCTCGCCTTCTTGATGGCCTCCTTGTCAGCAAGCTTCTGCGCCTTCGCGGCGGCCTTCGGATCTGACGCGCCCGTCTTGGCCTGAGCCTTCGCCAGCTGCCGTTCGGCGCGCTTCTTCGCCTGAGCTTCGCTCGACATCTTGATGCCTTCAGACACGGAGAACTCCTCATTGTGTAGCTGCGCCAGTCAGCATCAGCTGCAGCAAGGGTCAAGCGGCGGCGCGACGGTCCCCCGTCGCCGCAATGAACAGCCTTCGTCGCGAGAAACGCCGCCATGCCCGGAAGGGCATGACGGCTTGTTCAGATCATACGTCCTGTCAGGTCGAGCTGTCCTTCGGCGCGTCCCGGTGATCCGTCACCGGGCGACGCGGCGCGGAGTGATCGTCCGGCTTGCGGGTGGCGTCTCTGTCGCCGCCCGGCTTGGCGCTGTGCACGCCGTTGTTCCGGCTGTCGCCCTGCGACGGCGCCATGGCGCCCTTCGCGTCGTTCTTGACCGTCGATTTCGAGGATGGGCTCTCGGCCATGACGTGCTCCTTCAGCCGTGCGGCTTGAAAACGACTTTGGTGCAGCCGTCGGTCTTGTCCCTGAAGCTGTCGTACAGCGCAGGGCCGTCTTCGAGCGAACTTGAGCGGTGACTGATGATGAACGACGGATCGATCTCGCCGCGTTCGATCCGCTCGAGCAGCGGCTGCATGTAGCGCAGCATGTGGGTCTGCCCGGTCTTCAGCGTCAGTCCCTTGTTCATGAACGCGCCGAGCGCGACCGGACCGACCTGGCCGGCGTAGACGCCCGGCATCGACACCACGCCGCCGGGGCGGCAGGCGAGGATCGCCTGATTGAGCGCGAACGGCCGGTCCATGCTGATCGTCGACGACATCACCAACGACGACACCTTCTGGGCGAGCGTGTCCGCGCCATGCCCCTCCATCCCGACCGCCTCGATCACGGCGTCCGGACCCTTTCCGCCGGTCAGGGCCATGATCTCCTCCTGAACGTTCTGATTGCCGAAATCGATGGTCTCCGCTCCAGCCTGCCGCGCCAGCGCCAGCCGCTCCGGCACCGCGTCGACCGCGATCACGCGCTCCGCGCCCAGCAGGAAGCAGCACTTCACGGCCAGAACGCCGATCGGCCCGCAGCCCCAGACGGCGACGGTCTCGCCGCCCTCGATCCCGCACTGCTCCGCCGCCTGATAAGCGGTGGGGAAGATGTCGGACAGGAACAGCACCTGTTCGTCGCTCAGCCCGTCGGGAACGACCAGCGGTCCAACGTCGGCGTAGGGCACCCGCAGGTACTCCGCCTGACCGCCGGCGAAGCCGCCGGTGAGGTGCGAGTAGCCGAACAGGCCCGCAAGCGGATAGCCGAACTGCTCGGCCTGCATCTTGCCGTTGGGATTGGTCCGCTCGCAGCAGCTCCAGTTGCCCCACTTGCACTGCCGGCACTCGCCGCAGGACATCGTGAAGGGAACGACCACCCGGTCGCCGACCTTGAGCCGCGTGGCCGCCCGGCCCACCTCCATCACCTCGCCCATCGTCTCATGACCGAGGATGTCGCCGCTTTCCATGGTGGGCACATAGCCCCCCATGAGATGAAGGTCGGAACCGCAGATAGCGCAGGCCGTCACCTTGATGATGATGTCCCGGTCGTTCTGGATCTGGGGATCCGGGACGGAGTCGCAGCGGATGTCGCCCTTGCCGTGCCAGGTCAGCGCTTTCATTGATCTCTCCCTTTGAAGGGTTAAGACCACGCCGCTCCCGTTGGTTCCTCGCGATCCGAGACGCGCCGATCGGCGCCCTGCAATCGCCGGAGGAACCTGCGGCTGACGTTATAGGCGTATAACTTGGCGTCGTTGCGGGAGCCCGCATCTCAGGCGCGCAGGCCCGGCGGCGCCGACGACGGAGGTCAAACGCCGATGCGTGCGCGGCTCCGAGTGGTGGAGGCTAGGTCGACCGCGCCTCGGCCCACTGATCGCGCCATTCGAACAGAAGGGGCGCCTCCCGAAAGGCGAAGCGATCGAGATGCGTCGTGACGACCGCCTTGAGCTCGATGAGGCGCGCGTCGCCGGCGGCTACGACCTCGACGGCCATCGCCCCCGCGCTGACGGCGATCTCGACGACCGCCCCCGTCGTCATGACGATCGTCGCGCCGTCCTCGCGTTCGGCGATCTGGAACTTGCGCCCCCAGTGGCTGCAGAGCTGCGCGACATACCGCGCCCCTTGCGACGTGGGCACGACGCAGGAGGACGTGGCGCGCAGGTCCGCCGGGGCGGTCAGAACTTCACCGTAGCGGTCGCGAGGACCGACCGGCCGGGTTCGAACAGCGGCGTGACGCTCGGGAAATCCTGACCATAGCTTGCGCGGCTGGAATATTTTTCGTCGAACAGGTTCTTCAAATCGAGGCGTAAGGTGGTCTCGTATTTGAGCTTCGGCTTGTACTCCGCGAAGACATTGACGATCTCGTAAGCTCCGAAAGGTTTAAGGCGCTCTCCCGTAAGGGAATCGCGGCCAACGCGATCGAATTCGGGCGCGAGTTCGATGTCGCCGCCGATCGTGACATTCCAGTCGACGAAGGTGTGCACGGCTGAAATCGTGACGATGTCCCCTACCGGCGTGGCGATGTAGTTGCCCACGTCGGAGTCGGCGGTGCGTCCGTTGATGTCGACGTCGATATGCGCGTATTTCACGCGAACGAAACCAGTCTCCCACTCGTAGCCGGCCCCGATCTCAAACCCCTTCGTGTCGAGATCCGGCGCCCAGGTCGCGCCGGGGACGGAGCCCGGCTCGAAAGGACCGAAATAGGCGTCGCGGAACTTAGCGTTACGGGCGTTCTCGATCTGGGTCTTGAAGAGCGAACCTTCCACCATGAAGCCGCTGTGCTTCAGAACAAGCCCTGCGGAATAGTTGTCGGCGGTCGTGGCGCGAAGCTTGCCGGTGTCGTTCCGGTAGGTCCAATCGGGATTCAGAATGAAGTTCTCGGCCAGGGGAATACCGGCCCAGACGTGCGAATATCCAGCTTTCGCCGTCAGCAGGTTCTCGATGAGGTCATACTCGCCCGAGACGTTTGCGCTGACGCCTGTGTGGTTCTTTTCTGACCCTTCGTTGTCGTTGACGCCATCGAACCGCTGATGGTCGACACGTCCGCCGAAGGAGAGGCGCGCGCGTTCGATCGGCTCGAGACGAGCCTGCGTGTAGAAGCCGACGTTGGTCATCTTCTCAATGGCGTGGTAGTTCGGGTCCGCATACCGGGCGCGGTCGTGGCGGAAGTCGACGCCGGCCGTGACGTCACCGAGGGAAAAGGCGAATTTGTTTTGAACCTTGCCATTAAGGCTGCTTGTCCGTCCGGCGGAGTTGTAGTCCGGGAAGTAGACGCCTCCTACGACGCCGAAGGTCGGCACCTTGATCTTGGTGGCGCTATAGGCGACCACAACCTTTGGATCCCACCAGCCGCCCGGCGACGTGTCGGTGTAATTGAATACGGTGTTCTGACGGTCCAGCTTGAAGTCGCGCGTGGGCGGTTCGCCGGGTCGCCCGACTGAGCCGAGGTTGGGCCGGAACGGCCGGATAGCGTCGTCGTGGACGCGCTCGTGGTTCAGTTCAAACCGGTGGCCCTCCCCGCTCTCGTAGGCGAGTTTGCCGAGGCCGCTCAACAGTTCGGTCGCGGTGCCGGCCACCTTGTCGCCGGATCCATTCTTGTACCGCCCGCCGTCGGCCCAGTTGAAATAGCCCAGCGCCTCGAACCCGTTCTGCTTGCCGTAGGTCGTGACCGAGTCGCCGAACACGCCGCCGTTGGAGTTGAACCAGCCCTTAACGATGCCGCCATAGCCGTCGCGATCGTGGCCGAGAAGGTCGGCGACGTCCTTGGTCTCGTAGGCGATCGAGCCCGCCAGCGCGCCGAAGCCGGCGTCGGCCGGCGCCACGCCGGGATCGACGCGCACCTGCTTGAGCAGGCCGGGATCGATGTAGGTGGTCGCGTTATGGTGGAAGACCTTGTTGTTCTGCGCCGAGCCGTCGATCGTGACCGCGAGGTTGGTCTCCTCGACGCCGCGGACATAGACCTTCTGCGACAGCGGGATGGAGCTGCCGACCTGCACGCCCGGCTCGCCGCCGAACAGGTCTCTCACGTCCTGCGGGTTTTTGCGCGCGATGTCGGCCGAGGTCACCACGAACGATCCCGGCGCGCCGCCGGGCGCGCCGGCGCCGCTCTCGCCCGTCACCTGCAGCTCGTCGAGCGCTTCCGCCTCCCCCGCAAGCTGGACAGGCATCACGCCGCCGATGGGGTAGAGCGCCGCGGTGCGCGGGCCCGTGAACTGGTAGATCAGGCCGGACCCCGCCAGCATCGCCTTCAGGCCCTCCTCGGCGCCGAAGCGGCCGGACACGGCGCGGGAGCGACCGGCGATCCTGTCGCCGCCCGTCCGCACCAGCTGCACGCCGGTCGCGGCGGCGTAGTCGGCGAGCGCGGCGAGCAGCGGTTTCGAGGGGATGTCGAGCGTGAAGCGCCGGCCGTCGTCGGCCAGCGCCGGGCTCGTGAGGGACAGGGCGACCGCCAGAGCGGACACGCCGCCGAAGCGGGCGACGTTGGCGATGACTGACATGACGACGAAGCCCCGCGCACGCAAACGCCGCGTCCCTGTGCGGCCCCCATTGCGTGAACGGGCGGCGCTCGCCGACCCCGTAACTTTTTCCGCATCAGCGGTAGACGACGACGGCGAGGCCCGGGATCGCCAGGGTCCTCAGACCCAGAGCGGTGCGCATCGCCTCCAGCACGGCGTCCGGGTCGTCGGCCCGGAACACGCCTGAGAACCGCAGCGCCCTGAGCGACGGATCCGGGATGACGACGCGGCCCGGCGCGCGGCGGGCGAGCTCGTCCGCGACGGCGCCGAGCGGCGCGGCGTCGAGCACGATCAGGCCTCGCCTCCAGGCGAGAGCCGTCTCGAGCGACACGTCCTTCGGCGCCCCGAGCGTCCCGTCCGCGGCGAGCGCCACTTCGCGGCCAAGCCCGAGCGTCACGGTCCGTCCGGCCCCTGAGACCTCGACCACCCCATGGTCCACGGTCACCGACTGAGCCAGGCCATCGACGGCGAAGGCCGTGCCCACCGCCCGCGCGGCGATCGCGTCCGCGTGCACCGTGAACGGCCTGTCAGGGTCCGGCGCCACCTCGAACCATGCCCGGCCCCGCACCACTGTCACCTCGCGCGCGGTGCCCGCGAAGGCGACGTCGAGCGCGCTGTCGCCGTCGAGCGTCACCGTCGTCCCATCGGCTAAGGCGATGTCGCGGCGTTGGCCGGGCGGCGCGGCGTAGTCGGCCAAGGCGCGATCGATCAGCCCGGCGTCGCGCCACAACGCGCCGGCGGCGAGCGTCGCTGCGACCGCCGCCGCGGCCGCAAGCCGGCCCAGATGGCGGCGCGAAGCGTCCCGCCGCCGCGTCACGGCGCGAAGCCGCTGCGCCGGCGCCTCGAGATCGCGCCAGAGGTCGTCGGTCTCCGCGAAAGCGCTGCGGTGGGCCGGATCCGCGTCGAGCCATGCGCGGAAGGCGCTTCTGTCGGCGTCGGTCGCCAGCGGGTTGTTCAAGCGCACGAACCACGTCGTCGCTTCACGCGCCGCGCGCTCGACGGCGTCGTCCTGTCCACCCTGATCCGCCATGCCGCGAATGTCGCCCCTCAACCTGTCCGCCGCCTATACAGCGAAACGGCCGGCGAGGCATCGGCCCTCACATTCGTCGCGGGTTCAGGCGCGGCGCTTGCGCCAGAGCCGGCAGAATTCGAGAGCGGAGACCATCTCCTTCTCGACCGTGGAGAGGGAGAGGTCGAGGGTTCGGGCGATCTGCGGGTAGGTCATCTCGTCGAGCTTGCTCATGAGAAACACCCGCCGGGTCCGGGGAGGAAGCCTCTCGAGCGCCGCGAACAGATCGGCCAGCTCCTGCCGGCCTGACGCCACGGCGTCCGGCGCAGGGCTCTCGGCGCCGAGCTGCTCCGGCGTCATGCGCTTGACATAGGCGGACCGGACGCGGTCCGCGCGGCGGGCGTCGCGCGCGGCGTTCTGCGCCGTGCGCACCAGCAACCCGACGTCGTCCGGGCCGAGCGGACGGTTCCCAAGCTTCACGAAGGCGTCGTGGACGAGGTCCTCGGCCGCTTCCGCGGACCCCACGATGCGCCGGACGAGACGGCGTAGCCGGCCGCCTTCGGCGGCATAAAGCTCGGCCAGTCCGCCAGCGGTCATCGCCGCGCGTCCGCGCACGAAGCGCAGCCCAACCGCTCCGGCCACGCCCGCCTATGAAGTTCGCACCTGTAGGTCATTGGAAATGCTCAAAAAACCAGTTGCCTCGCACATCTCTACAAAAGAAGGAGCGGCTCCACTGTCAAATGGTTTGAGCTTGAGGATGTTTGTCTTGTTCTAAACTAGGAAAGCTGCGCCCCAGGCGTCGCATCCGTGCAACCGCGCCGCGTCGGGTGACACTGGCCGTCGTTCGGCGGATAGACGTCCAAAACCGAAGGCTTGAACAAGAACGGAATGTCAGGCGGAAACCTCCGTCAGAAAGAGCTGCGCGCTCAGTTCGAGCGCGTCGACGAGGCGCCGGAGCTCGTCCAGGCCGACATGCTCGTCCGCCGCGCCCATGTTGTTCGGCGTCAGCCCGCAGGTCACCGTCGGAACGCCCGCGTAGCGATAATGACGCGCGTCCGAGGCTCCGACCCGCATGGTCCGGACGGGCCGTTCGCCGAGCACGGTCTCGCAGGCGGCGCTCACGGCCGCGACGATCGGGTGGTCGGGCGGGGTCCAGTTCGGCTCATAGCGCCGCGTGATCTCGACTGAAACGCCGGGGATCGCCTCCGTTCGACGGCGGATCTCGGCCTCGACGCCGGCCACCGTCACGCCGACCGGCAGCCGGACGTCGGCGGTCGCCTCGGCCTCGTCGGCGATCAGGTTGCTGAGGCGGCCGCCCCGAATGGTGCCGAAGGTCACGGTGACATGGCCGAGCGTGTGGCTCTCGCCGACGCCCGACAGCGCCTCGGAAACCGGCGCGCTCGCGGCGATCTCGCGTGTGACCTCCTCCGGCGCCTGAACGGCCGTGTCGCGCAACGCCTTGAGGCTCTCGATCGCGTCAACCAGTTTTTCGATCGCGCTGTCGCCGCGGTGGACATGGGCGGCGTGGGCGGCCTTTCCGGTCGCCTTAAGGGTCAACCAGATCATGCCTTTTTCGCCGAACCGCAGCACGCCGGGCGAGCCCACGTCGGCCGAGATCATCGCGTCGCCCTGCGCGTAAGGAACCGTGTCGATCAGCAGCTTCGTGCCGAGCACGCCCATGGTCTCCTCGTCGCCCGCGAAGGTCGCGACCACCTCTCCGGACAGCGTCTCGCGCTTCGCCGCAAGCCGGACGAGCGCGACCACGATCGCCGCGACGCCGCCCTTCATGTCGGAGACGCCGAGCCCATAGAGCTTGCCGTCGCGCTCCTCGCCGTCCGGGTCCGTGGTCCAGCCGGAGCCAAGGGGATAGGTGTCGAGATGGCCGTTGTAGACGAGTCGCTTGCCTCGCCGCCCGCCGCGCACGCGCAGCACGACGTTCGCGACGTGATCCGCGCTCTGGACGCGCTCCGCCTCGATCCCGTCGACGCCCCAGACCGCGGCGAGGATGACGTCCGCCGGGCCGTTGGTGTCGCCGGGAGGCGTCTCGCTACGCGCGCGCAGCAGGCGCTTGGTCAGGTCGACGACGTCGATCCTGTCCACGACGGCGGCGTGCATCGTCACGCGGCCCTCAGCGCGGCCGTCGCCGCCACATCGACCGAAAACTCCGCCGTCAGCGCGACCTTGTAGACCGCCTCGGCGCGCTCGCGGCTGACCAGTCCCTCGACGACGTCGACGCGCACGCGTTCGGGATCGCGAGTCGCAGGGTCGCCATAGCCGCCGCCGCCGTTCGAGATCGACACGACCTTCTGGTCCGCGCGGACCACGACCTGCTCGGCGGTGCCCAGCATGACGACCGCCCCCTCGTCGGATTCGAGGTACTGTCTGGCCGAAAGCGACGGCAGGCCGCCGCAGGCGCCCTGCGCCGGATTGACGGTGCCGTCGCTGACGAAGCCGAGCTCGAAGTCGCAGTCCACCGGCCGGAACTCCGTGCGGATGCCCGGCGCGCCCCGGAAGGCGCCCGCGCCTTCGCTGTCAGGCGCGATCGAGCGGCGCTCGACCATCATCGGATGGAGCATCTCGTCGATTTCGATGCTGTCATAGAACGGCATGCCGGCGTTCCCCATGCAGAACAGCGACAGCCAGCCGTCCTGCACCGGCGTCCCCGGCCCGCCGCCGGCCGCGAGGATCACCTCGTTGATGAAGGCGTGCCCGTTCCGCGGATCCTTTCCGGAAATGACGCCGGCGGCCGGCGGCAGCCCCGCGCCGCCCTCCGCCATGCCCACGTTCGGGTCGATCTGCGCAAGCGCGCGCTGGACCGCGTTGGTGACGCGATCGCCGAGGTTGGTGGTTGCGACCGAGGTCGAGACCGGATGGCGCGGAATGCCCACGCAGCAATTCTCGCGCAGGGTCACGTCGATGCGGCGCAGCGTCCCGGCGTTTGGGATCACCGGGATCGGCAGACTGTTCAGCACGCCGACGAGGGCCGCGGTGCGGGCGCAGGCATGGCTGAGGTTCACGCCGACCGGCACGCAGTCGATGTTGTCGGTCATGTCGACGAAGATGCGACCGCCTTGCGCGTCCACCACCACGTCGGCCGTCGCCGGGATGCCGCCTTCGGGCGTGCCCGGAAGCGGGTCGTGCACGCAGGTCGCGCGGGCGCCGCCCGAATTCATCTGCCCGATGACCTCGATCATCCGGCGCTCCGACAGATCGAACCAATCGCGGGCGTGGGCGGTGAGCGCCTCCCAACCGAGTTCGCGCGCCATCTTGGTGATTTCGCGCTCGCCGATGCGCGCCGCGCCGACCATGGCGAGGTAGTCGCCGCGCCACTGGTCGGGGACGCGGATGCGCATCAGGCACATGTTGATGATGTCGGCGACGTCCTTGTAGCCGGTCTGGACCTTGACCGCCGGGAAGATCAGCGCGCCCTCTGCATAGACGTCGCGGGCGAGGCCCATATAGGTCGTGGGCAGCGCGTTGCCGCAGTCCGCCTGGTGCGCCTTGGCGAGCACCGTGAAACGGTGGACGCCGTCGTCGTCAAACACCGGCACGAGGATCGTGTGGTCCGCGGCGTGGCTGTTGCCGTGATAAGGCGAGTTGTGGAGGAAGGCGTCGCCGGGCTTCAGGTCCGGGTGGATGTCGAGCATCGCGCGCGCCATCAGGTCGGCGCCTCCGATGACGTGGATGGGGTAGCTATCGGCCGCGGTCAGCAGTTCGCACTCGGCGGTAACGAGCGCGCAGGAGAAGTCGCGCGCGGTGTTGATGACGCCGGAGCGCGCGGTGCGCAGCAGGGTGTTGGCCATCTTGCGCGTCACGCCGTCGAAGCGCTTTTGCATGATGGCGAGCTTGACGCCGTCGAAGCCGGCGGCAGGGGCGACGGAAGCGGTCACGCGGCGAACTCCCGGATGCGGGCGACGGACTGGACGAGCGGCTCGACCATGAGCCCGCCGTCGGCGGTCTTTCGGGCGCGCGAGCCCGGCGCGAGCACCACGGTGGTGAAGTTGCTCTCGACGACGGCCGGCCCGCTGACCGTCGTCGCGGGGTCCAGCGTCTCAAGCCGGTAGGCGGGCGCGTCGACCCTGCCGGTCTCTCGGAACGTCATCGGGCGCGAGGCGGCGCCCGATGACCCGGCGCCCGCGGACAGGCGGATCGCGCTCTCGTCGGCGAGGCGGCAGCGGGCGAGCGCCCGCCAGCCCATGATCTCGACGTCGTCGCCGTCGTCGCGGAAGCTGAACAGCTCCTCGTGGCGCGCGTGGAAGGCCGCGACGAGCCGCGCGGCCGCGTCCTCGGCCCCAAGCATCTCTTCGTCGAACGCCACGTCGATCTCCCAGACCTGACTGGGATAGCGCGCCTCGATCGCGAGATCGACGCGACGCTCGCGCGCTCGGTCGCCGGCGGAGACGAAGAAGGCGTCGGCGCGGCGCTTCAGCGCCGCAACGATCTCCTGCGCCGCCGCGGCGTCGAAGGCCGAGGCCTTCATGAACACGACCTGCGAGAACTCGGAGGTGAGCTCCGACATCATGGCGCCGGCGGCGCTCAGCGCGGCGCCGACGTCGGGGAAGATAATCGAGCGGCAGCCGAGCCGGCGCGCGATCAGCACCGCGTTGATGCCGGCCGCGCCGCCGCCGCCGATCATCACAGCGTCCTCAGGGTCGACGCCCTGCTTGACCGTGATGTCCTCGATCGCGTGGACCATGCTTTCCGTCGCAAGGTCGACGATCGCGAGGGCGGCGTCCTCGACGCTCAATCCCAGCGGCGTCGCGACCTCACGCTCGATCGCCGACCGGGCCGCGTCCACGGCGAGGCCCATCTGGCCGCCGAGGAAGAAGTCGGGGTCGATATAGCCGAGCGCGACGGCCGCGTCGGTGACGGTCGGGCGCGTCCCGCCGCGGCCGTAGCAGACGGGCCCGGGATCGGAGCGCGCGCTCTCGGGGCCGACGCGAAGCAGCCCGCCCTCCACGATCGCGATCGAGCCGCCGCCCGCGCCGACGCTCTTCACGTCGACCGAGGGGAAGCCAGTGAGGTGGCCCTGATAGATCGGCCCGAGCCATGTCTCGCGGGTCCGCGGCAGCGTCCCGTCACGCACGAGGCTGACGTCGTAGGTGGTGCCGCCGGCGTCGGTGACGATCGCGGTCGTCGCTCCCTCCAGCGCGGCGAAATAACGGCCCGCCACTGGGGCCATCGAGGGGCCGGAGTTGAGCGCGAGGATCGGTCGCTCGGCCAGCTCCTCGACGTCCACGAGCCCCCCCTGAGAGGTGACCGCGAAGATCTGGCCGGCCATCCCACGCTCCGCGAGCCGCTGCTTCAGGGCCCGCAGATAGGCGCTCATGATGGGTTTAAGCGAGGCGTCGATCGCGCAGGACGAGGTGCGGCGATATTCGCGCACCGTCGGGTTCAGCTGATGCGCGAGCGTGAAGGGCACACCGGGCAGATGTTCGGACAGAAGCTCGCCGACGCGCAGCTCATGCGCCGGGTTCACGATCGACCACAGCAGCGAGACCGCCACCGCCTCGACTTTCTCGTCCCTGAGCCGCTGGATGACCGCACGAACGGCGGCCTCGTCGAGCGCGGCGCGCTCGCGGGCGTCGGCGAGGATGCGGCCGGGGATCTCGAAGGTGAGCGCGCGCGGGATATAGGGGGCGGGATAACCAATCCGGTAGTTGAACGGGTCTGTGCGGCCGCCCTCGCGGATCAGCAGGATGTCGGGGTGCCCCTCGGTCGCGAGCAGCGCCGTGCGCGCCGCCTGTCCGGTGATCACCGCGTTAATGGCGCGGGTCGTGGAGTGGAACAGCACCTCGACCCCTGCGAGGAACGCCTCGACGCTGGCGCCCTGGGCCTCCGCGGCCAAGGCCACCGCGGCGATGATGCCGTCGATCGGGTCGGGGTAGGTTGTCGGGGCCTTGAATATCTCGGCCGCTCCCGTGGAGCGGTCGACGACGAGGTCGGTAAAGGTGCCGCCGACGTCAATGGACAAGCGCATGCGGGTCCGCCCTTCGCATCCTGGGGTCGATGCAAGCCGCTTGCGCCACGCGCAAGCCGGCTGGTTTAAGTGGTTGGTCGTCGAATCTGAGGAGAACGGAAGCCGCATGGCCGGAACGAGCGTCGAGCGCAGCGCGTCGGGTCCTTCCCAGGAGAAGCCGATCCCGATCGGCCCCCGGGTGCGACACCTGCGCCAGCTTCAGGGTCTGCGGCTGAAGGATCTCGCGGGCCTCGCCGGCTGCTCCGAGAGCCTGGTGTCGCGGATCGAGAACGATCTCGTCACCCCTTCGCTCAGCACCATCCACAGGATCTGCAAGGCGCTCGGGGTGAACGTCTCGGCGCTGGTCGATCCGGTCGAGCAGCGCGTGTGCACCACCTACGGTCCCCACGACCGGCCGCGCACTTCGCACGGGCCGGCCGGCGAAGGCGACGGCAGCCTCTGCGAGACGCTGACGCCCTTCGGCGCGGAGCGGATGCTCGAGGGACTGCTGCTTGACCTGCCCGGCGGGGGGCCGCTTTGCGGACCGTTCGAGCACGCGGGCGAAGAAGTCGGTTACGTGCTCGAAGGCGAGCTCGAGCTGATCGTCGAGGGCGAGCGGCACCAATTGCCGGTCGGGCATAGCTTCTTCTTCAGCTCGTCGCGCCTGCACAGCTATCGGGCCTTCGGAGCGAAAAACTGCCGCGTGCTCTGGATCAACACGCCGCCGACGTTCTGAGAGCGCGGGAACACGATTCACGACGCCGTCTCCGAACGTTCGACGACGCGCAGGAACCGCTTCGTGCGCTCGTGGCTCGGGTTGTCGATCACGTCGGAGGGCGGCCCCTGCTCGACAACCACGCCCTCGTCCATGAAGACGACGCGATCGGCGACCTCGCGCGCGAAGCGGATCTCGTGGGTCACGACGATCATGGTCATGCCGGCGTCGGCGAGCTTGCGCATGACCTGCAGCACTTCGCCGACGAGTTCGGGATCGAGCGCCGAGGTCGGCTCGTCGAACAGCATCAGCTTCGGCGAGATCGCGAGCGCGCGGGCGATGGCGACGCGCTGCTGCTGGCCGCCCGAAAGCCGGTGCGGAAGGTGGTCGGCGTGCCGCGCGAGGCCGACCTCGGCGAGCAGCCTGAGGCCGAGGTCGCGCGCCGCTTCCGGCTTCATGCCGAACACGCGGATCGGCGCCTCGATGACGTTTTCGAGGGCGCTCAAGTGGCTGAACAGGTTGAAGTGCTGGAACACCATGCCGATGCGCGCATCCGCCCGCGCCTTGGCGAGGCGGCCCGTCGGCCTCATCCCTCCCCCAGGACCGCGTTCGTAGCCGACATGAGCGCCGTCGACGGTGATCTCGCCCCAGTCGACGGGCTCGAGATGATTGATGGCGCGCAGGAACGTGCTCTTGCCGGAGCCGCTCGGGCCCAGAAGCACCACCACCTCGCCGCGCGCGACCGTTACGTCGATGCCGTTGAGCACGACGCGCCCGCCATAGGACTTCTGGACGTTGCGGCAGACCACGAAGGGCTCGCCGCGTTGCGCCGTCCCTCCCGCGGAGGTCGCGAGGCTGCGGAAGACGTCGTCGCTGGGCGCCTCCGCCTCGGCGGTTGCGGAGACGGCGGGAGCGGCCGATGGAGCCGTCTCCGACGGCTTTTCGTTCAGCCGGAACCCTAGCATGCGCCGCAGCGTCTCGCCGCGCGGGCGCCGCTCGCGCTCGAGGTCGAAGCGCGCCTCGGCCCAACCCTGGGCGATCGAGATCGCGCTCGTCAGGATGAGGTAGATGAGGCCGGCGGCGGCGAAGACGGTGAAGAACTTGAAGTTTTGGCCGACGATCTGCTGAGCTTTGAACGTCAGCTCGTTGACGAAGATGATCGAGGCGATCGACGTCAGCTTGAGCATGCTGATCGTGTCGTTGCCGACCCCCGGCAGGATCGCCCGCATCGACTGAGGCAACACGATCCGGCGCAACGTCAGCACCGGCCCCATGCCTAGCGCGGTGGCGGCCGTTGACTGAGACTTGTTCACCGACAGGATGCCGCCGCGGATGATCTCCGCGCTGAACGCCGCCTGGTTGAGCGAGAAACCGATCACTGCGGTGGTGAAGCTGTCGAACTTCAGGCCGATATAGGGAAGCGCGTCATAGATGAAGACGAGCTGCAGCAGTTGCGGTGTCCCGCGCACGATCCAAATGTAAAACCAGGCGAGCGCGCGCACGGCGAAGAAGTTGGAGAGCCGCATCAGTGCAAGGCCGAGCCCGAGGATCAGGCCGATGGTCATCGCGAGCGCGGTGATCTTCACCGCGGTCCAGGCGCCGGACCATAGAAACTCCGACGCCGCGTAGGAGAAGAACTCCCATATCCAGTGCTGCTCGGCCGCCACGGGGGCGTCGTCGGCGAACAGGGACTGCCCGGCGGTCGTCGCCGGGGCCTGGGCCCAAGCGGCGACCGCCATGAAGGCGCTCGCGGCGACGAATGTCGCCGCGGCGCGCAGAGCGATGCCGATCCTCATGCGGGCGCGCCTGTCCGACCTCGCCCGATCAGTCGCGCTTCACTTCGGCCGCAACCTCAAGCGAGGGATCGACGCCGTACTTCTTGAAGATGGCGGCCTGCTCGCCCTTGGCCTGCAGCACCTTCAGGCCGTCATCGATCGCCTTGATGAGGTCGGCGTTGCCCTTGGCGGTCGCCGCTCCCATCGTGAAGCCGCTGATGATCGCGAAGGCGCGGGCGTACTTTTCCGGCGCGTCCTTCACGGTGGCGTCGGCGAAACCGAGGTCCCACAACAGGATGTCCGACCGGCCGCTGTCGAGCTGACGCATGCCGGCCGCAAGATCCTGGAACGGCATCATCGTGACCGCGTCCTTGCCGCCGGCCTTGCAGGCCTCGTCCTGCTTCTTGGTCGCCTGCTCCTCGACGCTGCCGAGGCCGAACGCGACGGTCTTGCCGCAGAAGTCCTCTATGGCCGAGACCTTCTTGGGGTTGCCCGCTGGCACGAGCGCGCCGGTCCCGGCCTTCATGTAGAGCACGAAGTCGACGGTCTTGGCGCGGGCGGGCTTGTAGTAGAGGTTGTCCCACATGACGTCGATCTGCCCCGCCATCACGGCCGGCAGGAGGCCCGACCAGCCGCCGAGAACGAACTCGGTCTTCAGGCCGGCGCAGTCGAAGACGGCGCGCGCAAGATCGGCGTCGACGCCTACAACCTTGTCGAAGCCCGCCTTGTCGCGCATGACGTAAGGCGGCGTCTGCGGGTCAGCCCCGATCTTGATCATCTTGCCTGCGAGCGAGGGATACTTCTGCGCAACCTTCGCGGGCTCGCAGGCAGCCTCAGCGCTGGCGAGGCTGGTAAGCGCGACAAGCGCTCCGAGGGAGCCCACCGCGATCGCCATGCTCTTGATGAATGCCACAGTCTGAACTCCCCGTTGCGTCAGTGGTTGAGGGGCCGTCGACAGAGCGCCGTCAGGGCGTCACAGGCGAAAACCATCTATGCAAGTGACTTGCATGATACGCAAGTCAAGCAAGCGGCGTGCCAAGCCGGATTCTGGTCGGTTTCCCCAGGATTTCCTTGGCGGCGCGCAGTGTTGCGAGCCCTTCGTCGCCGCTTTCCGCGGCGCCTGCTCTTGCGCTAGGCGCCGACGAGCGCGGGGGCGCAGCCGATGGCGCGCCCAGCGTCGCGAAGCCCCCGCCGTGGAAGAGCAGCGGTCGGCGCGCGGGGGCCCAGGTCAGCTCCAGCACGCGCCCGATCAGGATGTGATGGTCGCCCCCGTCATGCATGGCATAGCGCGCGCATTCGAAGGTCGCGATCGCGTCCTCGATCAGAGGCGCGCCGCAGACCCCGGCAGCGCTTGGCGTCCCGGCCCACTTGTCCGCGCCGCGCGAGGCGAAGCGCGTCGCGACATGCGCATGCTCCTCGCCGAGCACGCTGACGGCGAAGTGGCTCGCGCGCTCGAACACCGGCATGCTGGAGAGCGACCGGGCAAGCGCCACAGAGATGAGCGGCGGGTCGAGCGAGACCGAGACGAAGGAGTTGACCGTGACGCCGACCTTCCGGCCCGACTCGTCCTCCGCCGCGACGATCGACACGCCGGTGGCGAAGCATCCCGCCGCGCGGCGGAACGCCATCGGGTCGAACCGGCCGAGCAGAGTCGCGCCGGCCTCGCTCACAGCAGCCCGAGCGTCGCGACGCGCTCTCCCTTGGAGACGCTGCCGAGCGTGGTGGTGCGGACCAGCAACCCGTCCTCCGGCGCGGCCACGACCTCGACCTCGTCGCCATAGACGTTGAAGATGCGGCAGAGCACGTCGCCGGCCTTCACCGCCTCGCCGAGCGCGCGCTCGGTGATCAGCAGGCCGCCGCGATTTGCGCGCAGGCCTACGAAATCGCGCATGACATGAGCGGTCGCTGGCGGAACCGGTTCCCCCTCGATCATTCCGAGACCGATCAGCAGGTTGGTGACGCATTGCGCGCCGATCGCCACCTGGTCCTCTTCGAGCCGGCCGCCCTCGCCGATTTCGAAGGTGAAGCAGGGCACCCCGGCCTTCGTCGCTTCGACGCACAGGATGCCGTCTGAGACATACATCCCCTTGTCGCCGCGCATGATCCAGCCGGTGCCCAGCAGCTGCGCCATGCGCTCCGCTTCGCGCGCGGGCTCGCCGAGGTTCATGTGCGGCAGGATCGCGATCGGCACGTAGCGGCCGCCGCGGGTCGGAGTGTGGACGTCGAGCGCCGCGTCGCACTGGCTGATGAGGCGGAACAGCGTCGCGGCCATGACCTGCGCGATGTTGCCTTGGGGGTCGCCCGGGAAGCAGGTCCAGGCGTCGGTCGGCGCCTGATCGAGCGGCGACTTGAGATATTGCGAGATCGGCAGGCGATGGTCGGCCAGCAGCGCCAGCGGCTGCTGCACCGGGCAGCAGACGATCGAGCCGGATAGCGTCTTCGGGTCGATCGCCGCGAGCGCCCGGTTGACCAGCGCGATGCCGTTCACCTCGTCGCCGTGGATGCCGGCGCCGATATAGATCCGTGGCCCGGACTTCGCGCCGTTGATCAGCACGAGCGGCAGCTGGACGCTGGAGCCGTCCGCGAGCTCGAGCGCGGAAATCTGCCCGCGCGCTCGCTCGCCGGGGGGAACGGAAAAACCTTCGATCGTCAGGTCTTGCATCATGCGCTCGTATCAGCCGGCGACCGCCATGAGCGGCGCGTCGGACGCCGGCTCGGGCAGGCCATAGGAGGTGAAGAGGCCCTCGACCGCGCCCTTGGCGCCGGCCCAGTCGAAGGTGCGATAGGCCATGCCCGCTACGACGTGGCGCGGGCCGGAATAGAAAGTCTCGTACTGGACGTGCCGCGAGGCGAACTCCGACCCCATCGCGTCCCAGGCGAGCTTGAACAGCTGCACGCGCTCTTCCGGCGAGAAGGCCGGCGAATGCTGCGTGCGGCCGATGAGGTCGGCGACTTCGGGGTTGGCGAAATCCTCAACAGAGGACGGCAGCATGATGACGCCTCCGCCGGAGAGCTCCCGCAACGTCTGGATCACCCTCGGATAGAGCGCTTGGCCCTTCACCTGCGCGGCGTAGAGCAGGCCGCGGTCTGGAAGGAAGTAGGAGCCGTAGAACGACCCCTTGGCCTCCATGCCGTAGACGAAGGCCTCGATCATGCCGACGTCGGCTGCGAGTTCTCCGAGCGTCTGACGCACGTTCGGCATGGTGGAGGTGCCGATGGCGTCCGCGATCTTGTGGGCGAGGCCGACAAGGAAGCGCAGCTTCACCATCAGGCGGATCTCGGCCTGGTAGTTCTGGAACGCGTGCACCGGCGCCTCGTGCCACTGGGCGAGCTGCGCCGCGATCCCGCGATGGACGAAGATGCGATCCCACGGGATCTTGACGTCGTCGAAGTAGATCAGCGCGTCGTTCTCGTCGAAGCGCGAGGACAGCGGGTAATCGAACGGCGAGGTCGCAGCCTGCTCATAGGAGCGACGCGACATTAGCTTCACGCCCTTGGCGGCGATCGGCAGCATGGCGGTCAGGGCGTAGCGCTCCTCGGTGGGGCCGAGCGGCCGAAGCGTCGTGACCATGACCTCGTCAGACAGCGCCGCGCCCGTGCCGAGCATCTTGGCGCCGCGGATGGTGACGCCCCCCTCGTCTTCGTCGACGATCCGGGCCGCGACGTCGGCGTTGCCTCCCTCCCCGGCGCCCTTCGAGCGGTCGCCCTGCGGGTCGATGATCACGTAGGAGAGGTAGAGGTCGCGGTCGCGGGCATAGGCGTAATAGTCCAGCACCGCGTCGGCCCGCCCGCCCTCGAGCCGGCGGTAGACGTCGGCGCCGGCCGCCATGCAGGCGATGGTCGAGGCGACGTGGTCGGGCGAGCGCCCCATGAAGCCGTGATGCAGCTCCGCCCAGGCGACCAGCGCCTCCCGGCGACGGACCAGCTCCTCGTAGGAGGTCGGCATCTGCCAGGCGCGGCTGACGCGCACGCCGGTCGGCGTCTCAAAGGTCGATCGCTCTACGTTCTCGGGGCGGCCCTGAAATTCATAGAGGCCCGCGACCGAGGCGGCCGCGCCTTTGAAGGCCCCATGGCGCCCGACGTCCGGGACGCGCTCGCCGTTCAGGAAGACGCAGCGGCCATCGTTCAGGCCACGGACGTAGTCGGCTCCGGATCTCATCGCGCCCTCCGCGGCCTCAGCCCCTTAGCAAGCACGATATTTCACTTTGCAAGTTAGCTTTGTCAATAAGCGAAAATGGTTTTATCCAAGGGGTCAGGCCGCGGTTGCGGTTCGTCGCCAGCTATGGGCACCTCGCCAGGCGGAGATCCTCGTGGACGTTCCGATGACCTCATTTCCCCCGAAGACCGTCAGCCGCCCTGAACTGCTCGTCGAGGGTTCCGACGCTGCCTTCAGGACGCTGGTCGACGACCTGTCCCATTTCGCGTCGCGGCTTCAGCAGATCCGGGACGGGCTGGCGCGGCGGATGGGGGTGACGACGCCGCAATACTCCATCCTGATGGCGCTCGCCCGTAGACCCGAGGAAGGCGCGATGGGCGTCAAGGCTCTTGCCGAGCGCATGCGGGTCAGCGTGCCCTTCGTGGTCAACGAGACCAAGAAGCTTGAGCGGCTCGGGTTCATCGGCAAGCTCCCCGTCGCCGAAGACAAGCGGAAGGTCGACCTCGTCCTGACGGAAGAGGGCCGGCGCGCGATCGCCGTGGTCAGCGCGATCCAAAGAGACGTCAACGACGTGCTCTTCAGCAGCCTGGACAAGGCGTCGTTTCACGAGCTGTCCAGGCTGACCCGCGAACTCCTGGTCTCCGCCGGCCAAGCCCTGACCCTCTCGGACCCATAGCCCGCACGAAGCCCTCGCAAGACATTCGTGTGGTGGCGTGGCAAGCATCGCCTCCTGAGAAACGCCTGCAGACACCAGACCGCTGGAGGTTCGATGAACGTGCCGACTCTTCCCGCGCCTTCGACGGCCCTACCCCGCGCCGTAACCGAAGGAATCGACGAGCGTCTCATCCGCAGGGTCGTCGACTGCTTCTATGCGCAGGCGCGGGACGACGAGGTCATCGGACCGGTCTTCAAGACCGCCGTGCCAGACGAGCGATGGCGAGCGCACCTCGACACGATCGTCGACTTCTGGAGCTCGATGCTGCTCGGGACCCGCCGCTACGACGGCCGTCCGCTGCGCAAGCACCTCATGCTCCCGGACCTCGGGGACGAGCACTTCAGACGCTGGCTCGCGTTGTTCCGGAAGACGGTCGAGGAGCTCTGCGAGCCGGACGTCGCGGCTTTCTGGGCCGACCGCTCCGAGCGCATCGGCAACTCGTTCCGCATCAACGTTCGGATGCATCGCGGGGACGACGTTCTCGACCTCAAGCCGCTCGAGCGCGAGGTCTTTCCGGACTAGAGACATCCCCGCATCTGCCGGATCGCGCCGCGTCGAACACAGGCTTAGGAGGCTGAGGGACGCGCGCGCGTCAGGGCGATGATCCCCGCCATGACCACGATCGTCGATCCGACGAGGGTGAGAAGGTCGGGTCGCTCGTCGAAGACGACCACTCCGGTGAGCATGGCGAACACCAGCCGCGTGTAGCGGAAGGGCGTCACGGCGCTGATCTCTCCCGTCCGCATCGCGGTCGTCAGCGATCCGTAGGCGACGATGCCGGCGCAGGACGCGACCACCAAGCTCAGGGCCGCCCCCGCGTCCGGAAGCTCCGCCGCCGCCCCGAAGGGAAGCGCCACCAGCCCTGCGAACACCAGCGACGCGAAGCCGAGCACGCCGAGTTGGTTGTGGGACAGGCTGGACGGCGCGGCGCGCGTCGCGAGGTCCCGCCCCGCGAAGCCGAGCGTCGCGACCACGGCGAAGACGGACAGCAGGCTGAAACCATCGGCGCCCGGCCGCAAGATCAACAACACGCCGCCAAGGCCGACGACGACCGCGAGCCAGCGGCGAACGCCGACGGTCTCTTTGAAGAACAGCGCGGCGCCTGCGATCACGACGAGGGGCGTCGATTGGAGGATCGCGGAGGCTGTCGAGAGCGGCGTCAGCGCAATGGCCAGCATGAAGAACAGCCGCCCTGTCACCTCGAACAGAGACCGGACCAGCACGACGCGGGACAACGCCGCCCGGGAGACGGGCCGCTCGCCAGCGGCGATCGCCATCGCGGAGAACGCCGCGAGCCCGAAGGCGCCGAACGACACGAGCACCTGGCCGATCGGCAGCGACTGGGCCGCAAGCTTGAGAAAAGTGTCCTCGACTGCGAACCCCAGCATGGCGAGGACCATGAATGCGGCCCCGCGCGCGTTCCAGGCCCCATGGCGACGATCAGGACCGAGGTGACTGACGAAACTTTTGACGCTCATGGCCTCGGCTTATGAGATAGCGCCGTCAAGAGGCTGAAGACGGAGGATGTCGCGCGTCATCGCGCACGGCGAGAGCTTCCGCGAACGCGCCACACGGGCATACGCCATGACGCCTCACCAAGCGAACCTGATCGGCGTCCGAGAGCGGCTGGTACCCTCACCAGCGCATCTGCGCCAGTTTCGGCGCGCTCGACCGCAGCCTGATTTCATCCCAGAGCCGGTTGATAAGCACCTGCTGACGCGAGCGACCGGACCGTCCCGCGATCAATCTCTTGGCTCCGAGACAACATGAACGGCCGGATCTCGCGCTAGAGGGATTTCAGCCGACGGGGCGACGTGGTCGCGGAATGGAACGCTCCGTATCGGAGACGGGCCGTTCCGCCACGCGGCTATGGTGCCTGCGGCCCCGACAGGAATACGGGCTATCTACATCGCATTGAGGGCGCCGAGCGGTTGGCGTGCTGGCGCTGCGCGCAGGCCATACGTCCGGCGGGCGCTTTGGCCAGCACCACCCAGAATAGCGTATGTTGGGTTTGCGCAGAAGCTCGACTTGAGCTTCGTCGAACGCAGAAACTTGCTGCGCTACACACCGCGGACCACCGTCTCGAACGGCTTGCGCAGCAGGTCGCTGTCGCGGAAGCGGCCATGGCGGTTCTTCGAGAAGGTCGAGTGGTCCGGCACGTCGCCATCGAGGCCAAGCCGGCAGAACCAGCGATAGGCGAGGTTGAGGTGAACCTCCTCGCACAGCCGTCGCTCCGAGCGGACGCCGAAGCAGTAGCCGACGAGCAGCATCCGGATCAGGAGTTCCGGGTCGATCGAAGGACGACCGGTCGAGCTATAGAACGGGGCCAGCTCCCGACGCACCTCCGACAGGTCCACGAACCGATCGATCGCCCTTAGCAGGTGGTCCTGCGGCACATGCCGCTCAAGCGAGAACTCATAGAACAGCGCCGTCTGGTCGACCTGCCGCTCGCCCATCATCGCCGCAGCCCTCCGCTCATGGAGCTGAGTGAATCAGCGGCCGCGCCTCGCTTCAACGACGGAGTTTTTCAACGGAATCCGCCAAGAGCGGTGATTGCGCTCCGCGGCCTAGATCGACGATTTCACCAATCGCTCTACTGCGCGACAGTCTGGTCGCAAAAAGCGCAAGGCGGTGGCCTTCGACGCCAGGAACTGCATCTTCTGCACCGTTTCTGCACGAGAAGGCACAGGAACGGCGCCGCGTTCCCATTTGCGCTGCATCGCCGCCCCGCATCAAGGGAGCTCCACGAAGGAGCCGCGTCATGATGCAAGCGATGACCTTGAGCGCCCCTGCGCTTTCCTGGAGCCGGTCCAGCTTTTTCCTGAAACTTTGCGTTCTGCTTGCGCTCGTCGCTCTCGGCGACGCAACGATCGGATCGGGAAAAATAGGCGCCGCGACCGCGGCGTTCGGAGCCGCCTGGCTGTTCGGTCTTTGGCTCGTTCGACCGGCGACGGCTGCCCATCTCGGCGCGTTGACCGCCTTCGGCTTCGCTTGGGCGATGGTGTTCGCCCTTCTGGAGGATCCCTCTCCGCTCGCCGGGCTCATCTTTTGGTGCGCAATCGGCCTCGCCGCGCTTTTGCCACGCGCCGCGCGGTTCGACGACGCCTGGCGCTGGATCGGGCGGTTGGCGGCTTTTACGCTCAGCATCTTGGTCAAGCCTATCGAAGACGGCGAACGCTGGTTCAAGGTGCGACGGCGCCGACGGGGGCTGCCGTTTGCGAAGGTCGCCCTATTCCTCGTGGCGCCGCTGGCCGGCGCCGTCGTGTTCACGGGGCTGTTCGCGAGCGCTAACCCGATCATCGCGCGCTGGATCGAGGGGCTGCGCTGGGGAGGGGACGCGACCGATCTGTCGATGCGGCGCGTCTGGTGGTGGATCGTCATCGCATTCGTCGTCTGGAGCACGCTTAGGGCGAGCCGCTTCATCCGCCCCCGCACGGTCAGGCTCCCGACCATCGCCCTGCCGGGGGCGCCGGCGATCTCCACGGCGTCGGTGATCGTGTCGCTGGTCGTCTTCAACGCGATCTTCGCGATCGAGAATGTCCTCGACGTCGTCTTCCTGTGGAGCGGCGCGCCGCTCCCGGACGGGGTCACTCTCGCCGACTACGCCCACAGTGGCGCATACCCGCTGATCCTCACCGCGCTGCTCGCCGGCGGCTTCGTGCTGTTCGTATTGCGGCCGGGAGCGCCAACGGAAGGCGGCGGACCGCTCCGCGCGCTCGTCTATGTCTGGATCGCCCAGAACATATTCCTCGTCGCGTCGAGCATGTTGCGGACCGTGGACTATATCGAGGCCTACTCGCTGACGCGTCTGCGGCTTGCGGCGTTGATCTGGATGGCGCTGGTCGCAGCGGGCCTCGGACTGATCTGCTGGCGCATCATCGCGAACAAGAGCAGCGCCTGGCTCATTAACGCGAACGCGGCCGTCCTCGCCACCACACTCGTCTCGTGCGTCTTCGTTAGCCTCGGCTCAGTGACGGCGCAGTGGAACGTCCGCCATAACGCGACGACCTCGGGTAGCGGCGGCGTGCTCGACGTCGCATACCTCGAATATCTTGGTCCGTCGGCACTGAACGCCATGCTTGAATTCGAACGCGCGCATCCGTCCGATCCACTGACCGAACAGGTCGCGTCCGCGCGCTTGCGAATTTCGGAGACGCTCGCCGCGGCGCAGTCGGACTGGCGGTCATGGACATGGCGCGGAGCGCGACGTCTTGCGGTCGCACACGCGGCCGATCCTGGCTGGTCGCCCGCTGCAGACGGCGAGGCGGGAGATTAAGATGGCGGACCTCGGCGTTCCTAAGATTCTGATCGCAGACGACGATCCGCATATTCGGCAGGTCCTCGTCTTCGCGCTGACCAAGGCGGGCATGACGACCGTCGAGTCCGCCGATGGCGAGGAGACGCTCGCTGTGGCGCGAGACCAGTCGCCCGACCTCGTCGTGCTCGACATCAACATGCCGAAAATACAGGGGCTCGAAGTCTGCAGCCGGCTGCGCGTCACCAGCGACGTGCCGATCCTATTCCTGTCTTCTCGCGACGAGGAGATCGACCGTGTGCTCGGAATCGAGATCGGGGCCGACGACTATGTCGTCAAGCCATTCTCGCCGCGCGAGGTGGTGGCGCGGGTCGGCGCGATCCTCAAACGCTCCCGCGGCCGCGCCCGGCAATCCGCACCGGAACCCGCGACGATCGCGCGAGAGCGGCTGCGCCTCGATCGGGACGGCTATCGCGCCTTCTGGGATGAGGTCGAGGTGCCGCTCACAGCCACGGAGTTCCATCTGCTGGCGACGCTCGCCGCGGCGCCCAACAAGGCGTTTTCGCGCGACGAGATGATCGACCGGATGCATGGGCCGGGCTTCGCGGTGACCGACCGGACGATCGACAGGCATGTGCGCAACGTCCGGCACAAGTTCCTGAAGGGCGGCGGGTCGGACGTCATCGAGACGCGCGCTGGCGTCGGCTACCGGCTCGGACCTTGCCGCGGCGACGCGTGATGGGTCGACTGAAGGCGTTCGTCAAAGCGCGATGGCCGGCGCTGCGCCTGCGGGCGATCCTGTTCGGCGTGCTGCTGTTCACCGCCGCGATGCCCGGGCTCGGCGCGGTGTTCCTGCGGGTCTACGAAAACGTGCTCGTGCGTCAGACCGAGGCCGAACTGATCGCTCAGGGAGCGGCGATCGAAGCGGTGATGCGCCAAAACTGGCCGGGCCCTGCGGCCTCCGCGCCGCCGCGCGACGACGAGTACGAGCCGGAGGCCCTCAGCGTCGATCTCAACCGCATGAAGACGCTGCCCGAACGTCCGTCGGCCGAGATCACGACGCTTCCGTCCGATCCGGACGCCGCCCGCGCAACGTCTGGAGCGTCCGCCGTCATTTGGGACACAGTCCGCGCGACGCTGGCCTCCGTCCGTGTGCTCGACCGAAATGGCACCATCGTCCTGGCGCGCACCGATGTGGGGCGCAGCCACGCCGCCTTGCCGGAGGTCGACTCCGCGCTCAAAGGAACGGCCGAGACGGTCCTCAGGCGGAGAGGGAATTACGCTCCTCGCTACCCGCTCGAGGTGTTCAGCCGCGCCGCGGACATTCGCGTGCATTACGCGCGTCCGATCCGTGTCGGCGCCGACGTGGTCGGGGCCATCCTGTTGTCGCGGTCGCCACGAAGCCTGTTTCGTGGCGTCTATGATGACCTCGGCAAGATCGCGTTGGGCGTCGGCGTGATCTTCGCGATCATTCTCGGCCTATCGGCGCTCCTGTCGCGCACGATAGCGCGGCCGATCGAGCGGCTTTCTGAAGCGACCAAGCAAGTGGCGCTTGGACCCACCTCGGTGCCGCCGCCCCCGGCCACGGCGGCGGTCGAGATCCGTGAGCTGTTCGAGAATTTTGCGCGCATGGCAAAGGAGATCGAGCGCCGCTCGACCTACCTGCGCGACTTCGCGGCCGCCATGAGCCACGAATTCAAGACGCCGCTCGCCGGCATACGCGGCGCGCTGGAACTGCTCGATGAGCATGGCGCCGAGATGGACCAAAGCGACCGCCGTCGCTTCCTTGCGAACGCCACCCAGGACGCCGACGCCTTTCGCGCCTCGTAAGGCGTTTGCTAGAGCTTGCCCGCGCAGAAATGACGGTTCCCGCCCGAAGCGGACGCACGTCTATCGAGGGACCCTTACGCAACATCGCGGACGCGATGAGCGGTCGGGCCGTCGCGGTTCAGGCCGCGATGGGAGATCGCGTCGAGACCTCGCTCGCTCCCGAAGCTCTGGAGGCGGTTCTGACGACTTTGATCGAGAACGCTTCTCAGTCTGGCGCGCGCAACGTCGATATCCGCGTGATCCGGCGCGATGATCGAACATGGCTTGAAGTGCGTGATGACGGGCAAGGCGTGCCCGCCGCCGACCGTGACCGATTGTTCGAGCCGTTCTTCACAACGCGCCGAGCGGATGGCGGCACCGGCCTCGGCCTTGCGATCGCCCGCTCGCTGCTGCTCTCGCAGGGTTCGAATGTTATTCTGACGGATGACGCGCCCGGCGCTACGTTTTGGATCGCGTTGCCGAACTGTGGCGCCGCCCGCGTCTAATCGCCAAGGGCAGACCGCGAACAGACGCCACGCTCGTTGTGCGTCGATAGCGGAAGCTGGCCTATATGCGGAAGGCGGACATCGTCCGTCGATCAACTGACCAGCCGATATCCTACGCCTGCCTCAGTCAACAGATGGCTCGGACGCGAGGGGTCGGGCTCCAGTTTCACCCTCAGCTGCCGGATGTAGACGCGGAGCGACGTCTGGTCGCCGTCGTCCTGTCCCCAGACGGCGCGAAACAGGTGGCGATGGGTCAGCACCTTGCCGGCATGGACCACGAGTTCCTGCAGGATCGCGAATTCCTTCGGCGACAGCTTCACCTCCGCGCCGTCTCGGGTGACGACATGACGGGCGAGATCGACGACAAGCGGCCCCGCTCGAAAGACTGGCTCGGCGCCGCGGTCGGCGAGGCGGTGGCGCAGAGCGGCGCGCATGCGCGCCATCAGCTCGTCAGTCCCGAAGGGCTTTGTGACGTAGTCGTCCGCCCCGAGATCGAGCGCCGCGACCTTCGCCGCCTCCTCGCCGCGAGCGGAGAGCACCACGATCGGCACGGGGCCCTTCGCGCGGATCTCGCGGATGAGATCGAGCCCGTCCATGTCGGGCAGGCCGAGATCGAGCAGGACGAGCTCAGGCGCGACATGGCGCATGAGCCGCAGCGCCTCGGCCCCGGTCTCCGCCTCCAGCGTCCGGTAGTCGTTCACCCCCAGCGTCGCTTTCAGGAAGCGCCGGATCGGCGCCTCGTCGTCGACGATCAGAACGGTGATCGCGCTCGAGACCATCAGGCGGCCTCTCCTTCCCGCGCCGGCGTCGCCGCCCGCGGGAGCCGCAGTTCGAAGCGCGCGCCATGGCCGCCGGCGACGTTCTCAGCAGTGATCGAGCCGCCCATCGCCTCCACGAAGCCCTTGGCGATGCCGAGGCCGAGACCGGCGCCCGTCGTCTTCCGGTCGCCCTGCCCGGAGCGGTAGAGCCGATCGAACACTTTTTGAAGATCGTCCGCGGGGATGCCGGGGCCGTCGTCCGTCACGCTCAGCAGCACGTGATCGGCCTCGGCGCGCGCCTCGATCGTCACCATCGCCCCCGCTGGCGTGTACTTGCCGGCGTTCTCCAGCAGATTGACCAGCGCGTGCTCGAGCAGCACCGGATCGCCGCTGATCAGAAGCGTCGCCTCGGGAAGCGCGACGGTCACGCGGCGGTCGCCGAGCAAAGGCGACGCGCGCCTCAGCGCTCCTCCGATGACGTCTTCGACGTCGAGCGTTTCGGCCTTCGCCGCCACGCCGCCGGCGTCGAGCTTCACGACGTCCAGAAGATTGGCGACGAAGCGGTCCAGCCGCTCGGTCTCGCCTTGCGCGCTCGCCAGCATGTCGTCGCGCGTGAGGTCATCGTAGCGGGCGCCATAGCTCCGCAGGCTGGTGATCACGCCCATGATGGTGGCGAGCGGCGTCTTGAAGTCGTGGCTAACGGAGGCGAGCAGGGCGCCCCGCAGGCGTTCGGCCTCAGCCTCCAGGCGCGCGGCGTCGACGTCGGCGCCGAGGCGGATGCGCTCCAGCGCGACCGCGGTCTGGTCGACGAGCGCGTCGAGCAGGCGACGCTCCCCGGGCGTCAGCACCGGGCCCGCCGAGCGTCGCGCGACGCCGACGACGCCGAGCTTGCCGCGGCTCGTCTTCAGCGGAAGGAACAGCCGCGTGACGCCCGGCAGGGTCGCGGCGCCGCGGCCCGTCGGCGCGTCGTGCTCGTAGGCCCAGGTCGCGGCGGCGAGTTCGGCGGCGTCGAGCTGGTCTTCGGGCGGATAGGCGCCGCCGACGTCGAGGCCGTTTGCGGTCTCGGTGAGGAGCACGACGTCGGCCTTCAGCATCAGCGCCACCTGGTGGGCGGCGGCCCAGAGCAGATCGTCCTCATCGCCGACGGCCGCGAGCTTGCGCGAAAACGCGTAGAGCTCGGCCGTGACCCGCGCCTGATCGCGCGCCGCGAGCGTCTGCGCCCTCACGCGCGCCGCGACGGAACTTGCGAGCACCGCGGTCAGCGAGAAAAACAGGATGGCGACGACGTTCGAAGGATCGTCGACGGTCAGCGAGAAGCGCGGATCGGTGAAGAAGAAATTGTAGGCGAGGGCGGCGAAGAACGACGCGGCGAGCGACGGGCCGAGGCCGTAGCGCACCGCGATAAGCAGCACCGCGGGCACGAACACCAGCGAGATGTTCGGCAGATCGATCGTGAGGTCGACGGCGAGACCGGCGAGGGCGGCGCCGAGCGACGCTGCGGCCGCGGCGAGGTAGCCGCGCAGGCGCGGCGGCCGCGGGACGGGGCGGGAGGCGACCGATTTCGGCGGAACGGTTTCTCCGTCTCCCGCCATCACCTGCACGGCGATCGGCCCGGAGCGTTCGAGCAGGTTCGCGACGACTGATCCGTGACGGAACGCGAACCAGCGCGAGCGCCGCGCCTTGCCGAGAAGGATGGTCGTGACGTTCCGGCTCCGGGCGAAAGCGAGCAGGTCCTCCGCGACGTCGGCGCCGCCGGGGAGAGAAAGCGATTCCGCGCCAAGCGTCTCCGCGAGCCGAAGCGTGTCGGCGACGCGATCCCGTTCGGCGTCGGACAGATGGGCGTGGCGCGGGGTCTCGATCGTCACGCAGAGCCAGTCCGCGCGGGCCCGGTCTGCGAGCCGCCGGCCGGCGCGCACGAGCGCGGCAGCTCCGGGCTGCTCGTCGATCGCGACCAGGACGCGCTCGACCGCCGGCCACGGCCCTTCGATGGCGTTGGCGCGCATGTGCTCGCGCATGTCGGCGTCGACGCGTTCGGCGGTGCGCCGGAGGGCGAGCTCGCGAAGCGCGGTCAGATTGCCGGGCTGGAAGAAGTGCCGAACCGCGCGTTCCGCCTGCTCGCGTACATAGATCTTGCCGGTCGCGAGGCGCTTTCGCAGAACGTCGGGCGTGACGTCGACGACTTCGACCTCGTCGGCGAGGTCGAAGACGCTGTCCGGCACCGTCTCGCGGACCCTCACGCGCGTGATGCGGGCGACGATGTCGTTGAGGCTTTCGAGATGCTGGACGTTGAGGGTCGTGAAGACGTCGATCCCGGCGGCCAAAAACTCCTCGACGTCCTGGTGACGCTTCGGGTGTCGCGAGCCGGGCGCATTGGTGTGGGCGAGCTCGTCGACGACGACCAGTTTCGGCGCGCGCTTCAGCACGGCGTCGACGTCCATTTCCTGCAGCGTCCGGCCGCGATAGGCGACTTCGACCCTCCGGATCGCTTCGAGACCGCTAACGAGCGCCTCCGTCTCCGCTCGGCCGTGAGTCTCGACGACGCCAATCACCACATCGACGCCCTCGGCATGCGCCGCGCGGGCGGCCGACAGCATCTCGTAGGTCTTGCCGACGCCCGGGGCCGCCCCGAAGAAGATCTTCAGGCGGCCCCGTCCTTCACGCGAAGGGGCGTCGAAAAAGCGTTCGGGCGAAGAGCGTGGATCGGCGGCCATTTCCGGCGGATTATAGATCGCCGAACAGGCTCGGCGTCACGGTCTCTTCAGCGCATCGAGCGCTATGTTCAACGCGAGCACGTTCGTCCTCGGCTCGCCGATAAGGCCGAACAGCCGCCCCTGGACGCTTGCTTCGATCAGGCGTCGGACGTCGTCTTCGGGCACTCCGCGCTCGCGCGCGACGCGGCCCACCTGCGCGTAGGCCGCGGCCGGCGAGATGTCTGGATCGAGTCCGGAACCCGACGCAGTGACGAGATCGGCCGGAACCGGTCCGTCGATTGCGTTTTCGGCCTTCGCCTTGGCGACGTCGCCCTTGATGCGGTCGGCGAGCGCCTTCGAGGTCGGCCCGAGATTGGAGCCGGAGGAGGACGCCGCGTCATAGCTGTTTTGGCCCGCGGCCGAGGGGCGGCCGTGGAAATAACGCGGGCTGGCGAAGGACTGGCCGATGAGGCTTGAGCCGACGACGCGGCCGTCCTGCTCGATCATCGAACCGGAGGCCCTGGCAGGCATGGCGAGTTGCGCGACCGATGTGATCCCGAGCGGATAGACGACGCCCGTCACGAGAGTGAGGAGGGCGAGCAGCGTCAGCGCGGGGCGGAGATGGCGGAGCATGTCGATGGTTTCCTTCTTCACGCTAGGCCGACGGAGGTGATCGCGAGATCGACGAGCTTGATCCCGATAAAGGGCGCGCTGAGGCCGCCGAGGCCGTAGACGAGGAGGTTGCGGCGCAGCAGCGCCGCGGCGCTCGACGGCGTGTAGGAGACGCCCTTCAGCGCGAGCGGCACCAGCGCGACGATGATCAGCGCGTTGAAGATGATCGCGGAAAGGATCGCGCTCTGGGGGCTCGCGAGCCCCATGACGTTGAGCGCGCCAAGCGGCGGGTAGAGCGCGACGAACATCGCCGGGATGATTGCGAAATACTTCGCGACGTCGTTCGCGACCGAGAAGGTCGTCAGCGCGCCGCGCGTCATCAGCAGCTGCTTGCCGATGCCCACGATCTCGATGAGCTTGGTCGGGTCGCTGTCGAGGTCGACCATGTTGCCGGCCTCGCGCGCCGCGACCGTGCCGGTCTGCATGGCGACGCCGACGTCGGCCTGCGCGAGCGCCGGGGCGTCGTTGGTGCCGTCGCCGCACATCGCGACGAGCTTGCCGCCCTCCTGCTCCCTCCGGATGAGCGCGAGCTTCGCCTCCGGCGTCGCTTCCGCGAGGAAATCGTCGACGCCCGCCTCCGCGGCGATGGCGGCCGCGGTCATGGGGTTGTCGCCGGTGATCATCACCGTGCGGATGCCCATCGCGCGAAGCTCGCTGAAGCGCTCGCGGATGCCGCCTTTAACGATGTCCTTGAGGTGGACGACGCCGAGAGCCTTCGCGTGGGTCGACACGACGAGCGGCGTGCCGCCCTCGCGCGCCACGCGTTCGACGATGGCGCCGAGCTCGTCCGGGATCTGACCGCCATGGGCCTTCACATGCTTTATGACGGCGTCGGCGGCGCCCTTGCGGATCTTCGTCGCGCCGATGTCGACGCCGCTCATGCGGGTCTGCGCCGAAAACGGGATGAAGGTCGCCTCGAGCGGCCCCATCTCGCGGCCGCGCAGGCCGTGCGCCGCCTTGGCGAGGACGACGATCGAGCGGCCCTCCGGCGTCTCGTCGGAGAGGCTCGCGAGCTGAGCGGCGTCGGCGAGCTCGCTTGCGCGAACGCCTGGCAGGGGCAGAAACTCCGCCGCCTGCCGGTTGCCGAGCGTGATCGTGCCGGTCTTGTCGAGCAGCAGCACGTCGACGTCGCCCGCGGCCTCGACCGCACGGCCCGACATGGCTAGCACGTTGAAACGAACGAGCCGGTTCATGCCGGCGATGCCGATCGCCGACAGAAGCCCGCCGATCGTCGTCGGGATCAGCGTCACGAACAGCGCGACCAGCACGACGATCGGGACCACGCCTCCGGAATAGGCCGCGAAGGATGGGATGGTCGCGACCGCAAGCACGAAGATCAGCGAGAGGCCCGCGAGCAGGATGGTGAGCGCGATCTCGTTCGGCGTCTTGGCGCGCTCGGCGCCTTCCACCAGCGCGATCATGCGGTCGAGGAAACTCGAACCGCTCGCGGCCGTAATCCGGACCGTGATGCTGTCCGACAGCACCTTCGTGCCGCCGGTGACGGCCGAGCGATCGCCGCCGCTCTCGCGGATCACCGGCGCGCTTTCGCCCGTGATCGCGCTCTCATCGACGGTCGCGACGCCTTCGAGGACCTCGCCGTCGCCCGGGATCAGGTCGCCGGGCTCGACGAGGACGAGGTCGCCGACCTTCAGCGCGGGCGCCGCGATCTCCTCGTAATCTCCGCCCTGGCCGACAAGGCGTTTCGCCATCGTGTCCGAGCGGGTGCGGCGAAGAGCGTCGGCCTGGGCCTTGCCGCGCCCCTCCGCGATCGCTTCGGAAAAGGTAGCGAAATAGACCGTCGCCCAGAGCCAGAAGGCGAGCTGGCCGGAGAAACCGGCGGAGGGCGAGCGGACCGCAAGGTCGCGCGCGAAGAGAACGACGGCGACAAGCGCCACGACCTCAACCGCGAACATCACGGGATTGCGGATGAGCTGGCGGGGATCGAGCTTTCGCAGGGCGGAGCCCAGCGCCGGAACGATCAGTGCGGGATCGAGCAGGGAGCGAGGTTGTGCTGACATGTATCTGGCCGGTTGAGCGTCGCATCTGTCGGCGGCGCGCTGAGCGCGCGGGCGACGATTGCAAACAGTGTGATCAGGACGAGCAGAAGGACGATCCATGCGGCGCGCCGGCGTCTGAGCGCGCCGCGTAAAAGACCCGAAAAGAGCGCCGGTCGGAGAGCATGGCCTTACCGCGTATCGCCGGCGGCGGTCGCAAAGGCGTCGGCGACCGGGCCGAGAGTGAGCGCCGGGAAGTAGGTGAGGCCGCCCACGATGAGGACGACGCCGACCAGCAGCCCGACGAACAGCGGTCCATGCGTCGGAAAGGTGCCGGCGGAGGGCGGGACCTTGCTCTTGGCCGCAAGCGATCCCGCCACCGCCAGCATCGGGACGATCAGCGCGAACCGGCCGATCATCATCCCGATTGCGAGCGTCACGTTCCAGAACGGGCTGTTCGCGGTCAGGCCGGCGAAGGCCGACCCGTTGTTCGCCGCAGCCGAGGTCGTCGCGTAGAGCGCTTCGGAAAAGCCGTGCGGCCCGCTTTCCTGCAGGCCGGCGAGGCCGACGGGAACGACGAGGGCGACGGCGAGCGCGAGCAGCGTCGCCGCGGGCGAGCACAGCAGCGCCAGCATGGTGAGCTTCACCTCGCGGCCTTCGATCTTCTTGCCGACATATTCCGGCGTGCGCCCGACCATCAGCCCGGCCACGAAGACGGCGACGACCGCGAACAGCAGGATGCCGTAGAGCCCGGCCCCCACGCCGCCGACGATCACCTCGCCGAGCTGCATGTTGACCATCGGGATGAGGCCGCCAATCGCCGAGAAGGAGTCGTGCATCGCGTTGACGGCGCCGCACGAGGCCGCGGTGGTG
The DNA here is from genome assembly GCF_000526315.1 of Methylopila sp. 73B. NCBI lineage: Bacteria > Pseudomonadati > Pseudomonadota > Alphaproteobacteria > Hyphomicrobiales > Methylopilaceae > Methylopila > Methylopila sp. 73B. Next base: position 2,555,031 of record NZ_JAFV01000001.1, read on the forward strand.
AGCACCGCGAACAGCGCCGACAGGGCGATCCCGAAGCGGACCTCTTTGCCTTCCATATTGCCGGCCGAGGGATCGAGGCCGATTGCGGCGTGGATCGGGTTGGCGCCGGCCTCCGCCCAGTAGACCAGCCCGACGCCCGCGAGGAACAGGGTCCCCATCGCGCCGAGGATCGCCCATCCCTGCCGCTCGTCGCCGACCATGCGGCCGAATACATTGGTGAGCGCCGCGCCGATCGCGAAGATCGAGACCATCTGGATGAGGTTGGAAAGCGCCGACGGGTTCTCGAACGGGTGCGCCGAATTGGCGTTGAAGAAGCCACCGCCATTGGTGCCGAGCATCTTGATCGCGAGCTGGCTCGCGACCGGCCCTAGCGCGATGGTCTGCTCCGCCCCTTCGAGCGTCTTCGCGGTGAGATAGGGTTGGAGCGTCTGCGGCACTCCGAGGGCGACGTAGATCAGCGCGAATACGATGCACGCGGGCAGCAGCACGTAGAGGACCGATCGGGTCAGGTCCACCCAGAAATTGCCGATCCCCTTCGCCGAGCGCCGCGCAAAGCCGCGTATCAGGGCGACCGCAAGCGCCATGCCGGTCGCGGCCGATAGGAAGTTCTGGACCGTCAGCGCCCACATTTGCGAGCCGTAGGACAGCGTAGCTTCGCCGCCATAGGACTGCCAGTCCGTGTTGGTGACGAAGGAGATCGCTGTGTTGAGGGCGAGGTCCGGCGTCACGCCCGCAAAGCCCTGCGGATTGAGCGGCAAAACGCCCTGAAGGCGCAGAACGCCATAGACCGCAAGGAAGCCTGCGACGTGGAACGCCAGCATGGCGAGCGCATAGCTCGCCCAGCGTTGCTCAGCGTCGGGCCTGACGCCCGCAAGCCTGTAGAAGCCACGCTCGACCGGCGCGAGAGCGGGGTAAAGGAAGGTGCGCTCGCCGGCGTAGAGGCGGAAGAGAAAGCCGCCAAGCGGGCGGACGAGCGCAAGGACGATCGCGCAGAACACTGCGATCTGCATCCAGCCATTGATGGTCATCGTGTTGGGGTCCGGAAGGTCGAGCGGCTCAGAACCGCTCCGGCCGCAGCAGCGCTGCGAGGAAGACCGCGGTCGCGGCGAGCGCGGCCGCTCCGCCGAGAACGACGTCGAGAACGGGAAGTCCGAGAAGAATCATCGCGCTCAAAGCCTTTCACAGGCGAGCGCATAGGCCGCCAGCGCGGAGAACCCCGCGATCCCGCCGGCGAGCATCAACAAATCCATCATGTGCAAGGCTCCACACGGCGACGTCGCCATGCGGATGAGATGCAGCCTCGCCCCGTTGGAATTTAAGAGGGATCGATGCGGCGGCGCGTTAAGAACGTGTTGGAACGGCGTCTCGCGAGTAGCCGCCGCCGGGAGTGCCAACCTAGCCGTCGCCCACACGTCAAGTAGGCACCGACGCTCCCGTAACCAGACGTTCCAAGTTCGGCGAAGGGTCAGAAGCCGAACCAGCACCTTTCGTCGTGGCTAATAGAAAATCCCGACGACTAGCCTCGCCTCCAGCCTGCGACTTTAGCGACTTTAGGCTTCAAAACGGCTGGCAAACTGGGCACCCCGGGGGCGGCGACCCCGCGGACGTTCGGATCGTCGTACGGTCCCTAACGCGTCGGCCGGGCCCCTGCCCCGCCGCATCGAGGTCGGCGCAGCTGCCCTTCATCCGCGCTCGCGGTAGATCACGGCGACCTCCCTGCCGTCATGCTCCGGCGATCACCGGAAGCCTGTCGCAGCCGTCCCGCACCCGCCGGCTATCCTGCGACGGTCAAGCTCCGCGTGGACGATCTTACTGCCGAACGCCACCGCTGCCGTCAGGACCTCGGTTCGGCTGACGACGACGCTTCGCCGATCACACACCACCCCGCCGCACTCGAAACCTACGCCCGCGATCTGGGCGCGCTTGCCAAGGGTTTGGGCGAAGCGTTCGCAGACGGCGACGCCGCTGCGGTCGACGCGTTCCGATCGCTAGTCGACCACGTCGTTGTGGAGCCGTCGAAGGCGGGAGACAGGGTGTCCGTTACGGTGCAAGGCAGGCTGGCGCTGCTGCTTGATCACGACCTGTTCCCGAGCGTCGCAGTGCCGGGGGGATCGGTGGTAGCGGAGGAGGGACTCGAACCCCCGACACGCGGATTATGATTCCGCTGCTCTAACCAGCTGAGCTACTCCGCCACGGCCGGGGTCGCATGAGCGTCCCCGCGGCGCGGGCGGATATAAGGAAGCGGGCGGAACGGTGTCAAGCGGCGGCCGAGGAGAAACGCGCGGCCCCTGCGCGGCGGCCGCGCCTCAGCGGCGGGCGGAGCGGCGGACGGCGCCGGCCGGCGCGCCCTTGGGGTCGTAGCCGACAAGGATGCGCCAGCCGCGGAAGCGGTTTTCGGGGATCGGCACCACGATGTCCTGCTCTAGGTGCGGGAATTGCGCCTGGGTCTGGCCCGCCGGCACCACCACGTCGATCACATGAACCTGCGAGTAGATCGGCTTGTCCGCCTCGTCGACCACCGCCACGCGCAGCGGCAGGCGGAAGGCGCCGGGCGCGCCCTTGGGCCCGAGGATCACGCGGCCCGTCACGCCGACCCGGATCGCCGCCTCGACGCCCAGGCTGGAGCACTGCCGCGCGGTGTCGACCAGATTGGCCTGGTAGCGCACCGAGAACGGGTCCGTCGCGGAGGGCGGATCATAGGCGCGGAAGGCCGCCGTGCCGTCGAGGATCTCGATCGGCGGGCAATCGCGCTTGAGGGCGTCGTCCACCGGCGGCGTGATGGGGGGCGGATTGGCGTTGCCGAGCAGCAGCTTCGTCGCCACGCTTTCCTGGCCTGGGGCGCCCGCCTGCTGGTCGCCGCCGACCGTGCTGCACGCGGACAGCGCCAGCGCCGCGGCGCCCGCCAATAGATATGTGCCGGCCTTCGTCCGTCGTCCGTCGCCGCTACGCATACGCCTCGCCCCCGGAACAGGCGCCGCGGGCGGGAAGGCCCCGGCGCGCGGGCTTTATAGCAAGGCGGTCCCGCCCGCGAAAGCGCGGGGCTCGCCTTGACACCCCCCGCCCGCGCGGCCCATCTCGGGGGCGAACGCCGTCCCCGCCCGACGGCCCGCGCTTCGGCGCCTGTCTTATTGAGCGGATCATGAGCGACAAGCCGCCCCTCCGCATTCTGCTGTGCGCCCCGCGGGGCTTCTGCGCCGGCGTGGTGCGCGCGATCGACGTGGTCGAGGCCGCCCTCGTGCGCTTCGGGCCGCCGGTCTACGTCCGCCACGAGATCGTGCACAACCGCTACGTGGTCGACGCGCTGAAGCGCAAAGGCGCGGTCTTCATCGAGGAGCTGGACGAGGCGCCCGACGGCGACCGGCCGGTGGTGTTTTCGGCCCATGGCGTCGCGAAGTCGGTGCCCGCCGCGGCGAAGGCCCGCAACCTGATCGCGATCGACGCCACCTGTCCGCTGGTCACCAAGGTGCACCGCGAGGCGGAGATCCACCACAAGCGCGGGCGGCTGGTGCTGCTCATCGGCCACGCCGGCCATCCGGAGGTGATCGGCACCATGGGCCAGCTGCCCGAGGGCGCGGTGCTGCTGGTCGAGACCGTCGCCGACGTCGCGGCCCTCGTGCTGCCCGCGGATGCAGCGGAGCTCGCCTACGTCACCCAGACGACGCTGTCGATCGACGACACCGCCGACGTGGTGGCGGCGCTGAAGGCCCGCTTCCCGCTGATCCACGGCCCCCACAAGGAAGACATCTGCTACGCGACGACCAACCGCCAGGAGGCGGTCAAGCGCGTCGCGCCGGAGTGCGACGGCCTCGTCGTGGTCGGCGCGCCGAACTCGTCGAACTCGCAGCGCCTGCGGGAGGTGGCCGAGCGCGCCGGCTGCCGCGTGGCTCGGCTGGTTCAGCGCGCGACCGATATCGACTGGGACGAGTTCTCGGGTCTCAGCACGCTCGGGGTCACCGCCGGCGCCTCGGCGCCGGAGATCCTGGTCGAGGAGATCATCGACGCCTTCGCGGAGCGCTACGCCGTGACGGTTGAGACCGTGTCGACGGCGGACGAGAGCGTGTTCTTCCCGCTGCCGCGGGAGTTGCGCGCGCCGGCGGCGGAGTAAAGCGATCGGCCTTCAAGAGCCGAGGTCTGGCGAGCTTGCACGCGGGCGATCCCTCCCCTGGGACAGGGGAGGGTGGACGGGCGAAGCCCGGCCGGGTGGGGTGCGCTCCAGACTCACGCTCATGACGCCCCCGCGCTCGACGCCGAAGGCCCCCACCCGACCCCGGCCGGCGGCCGGGGCCACCCTCCCCACGCCTGCGGCGCGAGGAGGGATCCCTGCGCTCGCTACGGCCAAGGATCGCCCCTCTTCGGCGGCTCCGCCCCTGCAGAGCATTGCGGCCCGCGCGCCGACCTCTTAAGCAGCCCGTGCGCCCTCCCCTCACCCGAGACCCCGCATGGCCGTCTACACCGAAGTCCCCGACGAGGACCTCGCCGCCTTACTCAAGGCCTACGACATCGGCGAGGCCGTCTCGTTTAAGGGCATCGCGGAGGGGGTCGAAAACACCAACTACCTGCTGGTGACCACCAAGGCGCGGTTCATCCTCACGCTCTACGAGAAGCGGGTGAGCCGGGACGACCTGCCGTTCTTCCTCGGCCTGCTGGAGCATCTCGCCGCCCGCGGCGTCACCTGCCCGCAGCCGGTGGCGGCCCGCGACGGCGCGCTGCTGTCGGAGCTGTGCGGCCGCCCCGCGGCCCTCGTCACCTTCCTCGACGGCGTCTCGGTGCGGCGGCCGACGCCGCGACAGTGCGCTGAGCTGGGCCGCGCGCTCGCCGATCTGCATGAGGCTGCCAAGGACTTCCAACTCAAGCGCCCCAACGCGTTGTCGGTCGAGGGCTGGCGGCGCCTCGCGGAGAGCGCCCGCGGGCGCAGCGACGCGGTCGCGCCGGGGCTCGACGCGCTGATCGAGGCGGAGCTTGCGGCGCTCGGCCCCACCTTCGAGGACCTCGCTCTCCCCTCCGGCGTCATCCACGCCGACCTGTTCCCGAACAACGTGTTCTTCCTGGGCGACCGGCTGTCGGGGCTGATCGACTTCTACTTCGCCTGCGACGACGCCTTCGCCTACGACGTCGCGATCTGCCTCAACGCCTGGTGCTTCGAGCCGACCGGCGAGTTCAACGTCACCAAGGGCCGCGCGCTGCTCGACGCCTATAATGCGGCGCGGCCGCTGTCGGAGGCGGAGATCGCGGCGCTGCCGGCGCTCGCGCGCGGCGCCGCGCTGCGCTTCATGCTGACGCGCCTCGTGGACTGGCTCGACACGCCGCCGGGGGCGCTGGTCAAGAAGCTCGACCCGCTCGAATACCTGAAGAAGCTGCGGTTCCACCAGCAGGCGGCGGGCCTCGGCGACTACGGGTGGCGGGCATGAGCCCGGTGTCGCACAGGCCGCGGACGAAGAGCCCTACGCCGCTCGCGAGGCCCGCGGAGCCGGAGAAGCCGGTCGCGCCCGGCGCCGTCGAGATCTTCACGGACGGCGCCTGTTCCGGAAACCCCGGCCCCGGCGGCTGGGGCGCGATCCTGCGCAAAGGCGGCGTCGAGAAGGAGCTGAAGGGCGGCGAGGCTCCCACCACCAACAACCGCATGGAGCTGATGGCCGCCATCTCGGCGCTGGAGGCGCTGACCCGCCCCTGCGAGGTGGTCCTGCACACCGACAGCCAGTACCTGCGCGACGGCGTCACCAAGTGGGTGTTCGGCTGGAAGAAGAACGGCTGGAAGACCGCGGACAAGAAGCCGGTGAAGAACCAGGACCTGTGGGAGCGCCTCGACGCCGCGATCCGGATCCACCAGATCGACTGGCGCTGGGTGAAGGGCCACGCCGGCCATCCGGAGAACGAGCGCGCCGACGAGCTGGCGCGTGAGGGCATGAAGCCGTTCCAGACGAAGCGCGGCTAGAGCCGGATCGCTTCAAGCAGACGCCCGGCCTTGTTCCCCTCCCCCTTGCGGGGAGGGGTTAGGGGTGGGGGTGGCGCAGAACGAAGCGTAGCGGCCAAGGCGCAGAGCGGCTGACGCGATTTCGCCTCGGGGGCCTCATCCGGGACCACCCCCGCCCCGCCCCCTCCCCGCAAGGGGGAGGGGAGAGAGCGCGGCTGGGCGACGGCGAGTCTCCGGCACGGCAGGCGTTCCCTCTCTGGGGCGCTCAGCGCCGTTCAGAGCGCGGCGAGCACCTTGTCGGCGGCGGAGAGGTCGGCCTTGCCGGGGCTGTCCTCGACCGCCAGGAAGCTGACGGTCATGTCGTCGAGGATCATGGCGTAGCGCTTGGAGCGCACGCCGAGGCCGCCGGCCGAGGCGTCGAGCTCGAGGCCGAGCGCCTTCGCGAAATCGGCGCTGCCGTCCGACAGGAACTCGATCTTGCCCTTGCCGCCGGTGGCCTCGGCCCAGGCGTTCATGACGAAGACGTCGTTGACCGACGTCACCGCGATCACGTCGACGCCCTTGTCCTTCAGCGCATCGAGGTTGTTGAGATAGCCCGGCAGGTGGTTCTTGTGGCAGGTGGGCGTGAAGGCCCCCGGCACGGCGAACAGCACCGCCTTCTTGCCCGCGAACAGTTCGTCCGCCATCACCGTCGCCGGACCCTCGGGGCCCATGGTGCGGAAGGTGGTGTTGGGCAGGCGCGCGCCGACCTCGATGGCCATTGGGTCTCTCCTGATCGATCCAGTGAGGCGGCCGAACGAGGCACGGCCGTTGGGGACGTCGAGGCCGAGATTTAGGGCTTCGCCGCGACGGCGTCGATAGGCGCCAGCGTCTCGATCGCCTGTCCCCCGACCGAGAGCGTCAGGCGCAGCGCCGCGGGCGGCGCGCCGTCCGGGAGCGCCACGTGGAAGCGCGCGACGCCGTCCGCCCGCGGCGGCAGCGCCTTCGGCGAGGGCACGAAGGCGCCCTCCCCCGTCTCGGCGAACAGCAGCGCGCCCGGCGCCCCCGCGCGGACGCCGATCTCGAAGCCGTTCCCCTCGCGGATGATCGACGCGATCGCCAGCGGCCCGTCCGGCGCGCCGAGCGCTTTGAGCTTCGGCGCATGGGCGAGCGCCCGGCGCGCCGCCGCCGCGGCGGGACCGGGGAAACCGCCGTCGGCGGCGAGGCTGAGCGAGACTTCCGAGCGCACCGGCACGCAGACCTGGTCGCAGACGCCGTAGTCCGCCACCAGCGCGAGCTCCACCGGCTCGGCCGGATCCTTCGGGGTGACGGCGACCGGCAGCGTCACCTCGTGGTGGTAGACGTTGGTGATCCCGCTCTCGTCGCTGGCGCGCTCCGGAACGGGGAAGACGACGGTCGCGGACGCGAGGTTGCGCGAGCCGGAAAAGTCGAAGCGCGGCGGCACGCCGCTGTCGCCGGGCTGGCGCCAGTAGGTCTTCCAGCCGCCCTCGAGCGTGATCGCGACGGCGGCGAGGCGCTCGCCCGCTGGCCCGCGGCCGGCGTCGACCAGCCGCAGCGCCGACGCGCCGTCCCGCGCCCATGGCGACGTGGGCTCCGCCGACGCGGGCGAGCCGAGCGCGGCGACGGACAGGGCGGCGAGCAGCGAGCGTGCGATCATCATCGAAGCCTTACCTGACGCCGGCCCCTGAGAAAGGCAACTCGACGTGAGGGCGACGTGAAAGCGCAGCGACGCCTCCTTTTAAAAAACCATCAGCAGCCCTACTCTTTCATGCATGCCGGAGCTTCTGCGCAAACGCCTCGCCGACCGCACCTCCCGATCGGGTTATCTCGACGGTCAGGTGCTGGTCGCCATGCCGACCATGACGGACGACCGCTTCGCCCGCACGGTGATCTACGTCTGCGCCCATTCTTCCGAGGGCGCGATGGGCATCGTCGTCAACAAGCTCGCCCCGCACATCAGCTTTCCCGACCTGCTGGTGCAGCTCGACGTGATCTCGGAGGGCGAGGAGATCCGCCTGCCGGAACGCGCCGGCGCGATCCAGGTGCTGCGCGGCGGCCCGGTCGAATCCGGCCGCGGCTTCGTGCTGCACTCCGCCGACTTCATGATCGAAGACTCGACGCTCTCGATCGACGACGGCATCTGCCTGACGGCGACGCTCGACATCCTCAAGGCGATCGCCAAGGGCGCCGGACCCAAGAGCGCCCTGCTCGCGCTGGGCTACGCCGGCTGGGCGCCGGGGCAGCTCGAGACCGAGATCCAGGCCAACGGCTGGCTCAACGTGCCCGCCGACCGCGGCCTGGTGTTCGACGGCGCGGTCGAGACGAAATACGAGCGCGCGCTGGCGAAGATCGGCATCGACCTCGGCAAGCTCTCCCCCGAAGCTGGCCACGCCTGACGCGGCCTTCTGTCCCTCCTCGCGCCATAGGCGTGGGGAGGGTGGACCTTTGCGAAGCAAAGGGCCGGGTGGGGCCTTGGACGTAGAGCACGTGAGCTTAGCCGAGCGTCCAACTGAAACCACCCCACCCGGCCGGGCTTCGCCCGTCCACCCTCCCCTTCCGGGGGAGGGATGCCCGCGCCTCGTTATGACGGTTTCAGAAACGGCTCACCGCCGCCCGAGCGCGCCCTGCATCACGCGGCGGGCGACGCCTTGGGGTGCGAGGCCGAGCATGCGGTCGCAGTCGTCGGCCGACATGGCCTCGCCGAAGGCGTAGCCCTGCGCGAAGGTGGCCCCAAGGTGGTAGAGCTCGACCGCGTCGCTGTCGGTCTCCACGCCCTCCGCCACGACCTCCATGCCGAGATCGTGCGCGAGCCGCACGATCGAGCCGAGGATCACCGGCCGCTCCCCCCGTCCCGTAGGACGAACGAAGGACTTGTCGATTTTCAGCACGTCGAAGGGGAAGCGCTGGAGGTAGGCGAGGCTGGAATGGCCGGTGCCGAAGTCGTCCAGCGAGAGCCCGGCGCCGAGCTCGCGGAGGCGCAGCAGCATCTGGGCCGCGTGCTCCGGGTTCTCCATGACCAGACTCTCGGTCAGCTCGATCTTGAGCGAGCCCGGCGGCAGCAGCGCGCGCGCCAGCACGTTCTTGATGTCCTGCACCAGATCCTGCCGCAGGAACTGCCGGCTCGACACGTTGACCGACATGAACAGCGGCGGTTCGCCCGGCACCCGCGCCTGCCACTGCGCGAGCTGGCGCGCGGCCTCGTCCAGCGCGAACAGCCCGAGGTCCACGATCAGGCCGCTCTCCTCGGCGATCGAGATGAACTCCGCGGTCGAGCGGCGGCCGTAGCGCGGATGCTCCCAGCGCAGCAGCGCCTCGAAGCCCGCGATGGTGCGGTCCTCCAGCCGGACGATCGGCTGGTAATGCACCTTGATCTCGTTGCGCTCCAGCGCCCGGTTCAGCTCGCCCGCGATCAGCAGGCGGTCGGTGGTCGCCGCCCGCATGGTCGGCTTGAACACCTCGATGTGGTCCCCGCCGAAGCGCTTTGCGTGGTACATCGCCACCTCGGCGTTTTTGACCATCTCGTCGCCGGCGCCGCCCGAGCGGCCGTCGGCGAGCGCGAGCCCGATCGAGGCGGTGAGAAAGATCTCGCGGCCGCCGAAGGTGATGGGCGCGCGCAGCGTCCGCTTCAGGGTGTCGGCGAAGCCCGTGATGTTCTCGCCGTCGCGCTCGGACAGCAGCAGCACGCCGAACTGGTCGCCGCCGAGCCGCGCCAGCGTGTCCTGGGGCTTCAGGAGCCGCGAGAGCCGCCGGACCACGGTGATGAGGATGGTGTCGCCGGTGGTGACGCCGACGCTCTCGTTGACCTTCTTGTAGCGGTCGATGTCGAGCACCATCACCGTCGGCCGCAGGCCTGGGTCGGTCTGGGCGTAGGCGAGCGCGGCGTCGAGCCGGTCCACGAACAGCTCGCGGTTCGGCAGGCCGGTGAGGTTGTCATGCACCGCGTTCTGGAGCAGGCGCTCCTCGGTGGTCTTGGCGTCGGTCACGTCGAGCAGCGTGCCGACGCAGCGCACCACTTCGCCGTCGGCGCCGACCACGGGGCGGGCGCGCAGCGTGTACCAGAGGAAATGCCCGTCCGCGCCGCGCAGGCGGAAGGTCTCGGCGAGGCGCCCCCGGCGTTCCTCCACCAGCGCGTCGAGCGCCGCGCGGAACCGGTCGCGGTCGCTCGGATGCACGACGTCGAGCCAGCGCGCGGCCGGCGCGTCGAGCGCGCCGCGCTTGAGACCGAGCGCATGCTCGAGCTCGTGCCCGGCGTGGACGCGGTCGCCCTCCACGTCCCAGTCCCACACCACGTCGCCGGAGCCGGTGATCGCCAGCGCCCGGCGTTCGACGTCGGAGGCCGGGCCTGTCGCCACGGAGCCGCCGGAGAAGGCGTGCTGCATGACCGTGAAGCCGATCAGCAGGACGATCAGCACTAGCCCGCCCACCAGCGCGGCGGCGGCCAGATCGCTGGCGAGGCCGCCCGCGACGGTGATCGCGGCGGCGCCGACCCAGGCGACCAGCAGGACCCATGTCGGCGCGAGCATCACCGCGCGGTCGTAGCCCTTGGCCGCGAACCAGACGACGATGCCGAGGCCGATGACCGCGACGCCGATCAGCGAGAGCCGGGCGATGCCGGCCGCGATCGGCGCCTGGTAGGCCGCAAGCCAGACGAGCCCAACCAGGAAGGCCAGCCACACGCCCATGATGTGGCTGTAGCGCACGTGCCAGCGGTTCAGATTGAGGTAGGCGAACAGGAAGACCAGCAGGGTGGCCGCCAGCGACGCTTCGCTCGCGGCCCTCAGGATGCGGTCGACGTCCGGCTGGAGGTCGAAGATCTTGCGCCAGAAGCCGAAGTCGACGCCGAGATAGAACATCACGCCCCAGGCCAGCGCGGCCGCGGCGGGGAACATCACGCTGCCCTTCACCACGAACAGGATGGTCAGGATCAGGGCCAGAAGGCCGCCGACGCCGAGCATGATGCCGCGGTAGAGCGTGAAGGAGTTGATCTTGTCCTTGTAGGCGTCGGTGTCCCAGAGCGTCAGTTGCAGCAGCTTCGGCGACGCGAGCTCGACGACGTAGGTGACCGTCGCCCCGGGATCAATCGTCAGCTGGAACACGTCCGCGTCGTCGGAAGCCTGCCGTTCGGGGCGCAGTCCCTGGCTCGCCGTGACGTTCGCCAGCCGCTCTTCGCCGAGGTCCGGCCACACGGCCCCCGAACCCACCAGCCGGAAGTGCGGCGAGACCAGCAGGCGGTCGATCTGCTCGTCGCCGTCGTTGCGGAGCGCGAAGACGAGCCACTGCCGGCCGTCCCCGCCCTCCCGCTGGGCGCGCACCTCGATCCGCCGGACGATTCCGTCGGGGCCGGGAAAGGTCGCGACCTGGAGGCGGTCCGCCTGGCCGACCGGCCGCTCGACCGCGCCGAGCAGATCGATCGCCTCGTCGTCGCCGTCGACCGACAACGGCTGCAGCGCCGCCGCGGGGGCGACGGCGAAAAAGAGCGACATGAAGAGAAGCAGCGCCGGAAGGAGGGCGCGGACCGAACGCAACGCTTGGCGTCTCCCCGAAAGCCGCCGGAGCGACGGCGACGTGATGGCCCGGCTTTTACCGCGGGTCCCGATCGCGTCGGCCGCTCCGCGGAGCGCCGACCCGCATCTACTTAGCCCACGGCGTCGCTTCGCAGAAGCGCGTAAAGCAGGTGGTCCTGCCAGACGCCGTCGATGCACAGATATTCCCGCGCATAGCCCTCCTTCTGGAACCCCGTCTTTTCCAGCAGGCGGATCGACGCGGCGTTGAAGGGCAGGCAGGCGGCCTCGATCCGCCGCAGCTTCAGCTGGGTGAAGACGAAGGGCGCGAGCGCGCGCACCGCCTTGGTCATCAGGCCCCGGCCCGCGTGACGTTCGCCCATCCAGTAGCCGACCGAGCAGGTCTGGGCGACGCCGCGGCGGACCTGGCTCAGCGTCACGCCGCCGACGAGCCTCCCTTCGGCGTCGAACACGAAGAACGGGTAGGCCTGGTCCTGCTCGATCTCGCGCACATAGCGCTTCAGCCGGCGGCGGTAGGCGAGCCGCGTCAGGTCGTCGGCGGGCCAGATCGGCTCCCACGGCCGCAGGAAGGATCGGCTGGCGGCCCGAAGGTCCGCCCAGGCCTGATAGTCCGCCATCTGGGGCGTGCGGAGGGTGACGCCCTCGCCCGTCACCGTGGGCACCAGCTCCGCCGCCGCCAGCGTCCGGAAGAACGCCATCGCCCGCGGTCTCAGGCCGCAGACCGCCGCGCGCCCAGCCGTTCGGCCAGGCGATCTTCGCGCATCAGCCCCCGCGTCGGGCCGATGGCGGCGAGCGTCGACGCGGAGCCGAGCATGAGCTTGCCCGCGGCCCGCGCGTCCTCCACCGTCACCGCCTCGATCTTGGCGAGCGTCTCCCCGAGATCGAGCGGGCGCCCGTGGGCGAGCTGGTGGCGGGCGTGATGGTCGGCGCGCGACGCCGCCTGCTCCAGCGACATCAGCAGCCCCGCCTTCATCTGCGCCTTGGCGCGCAGCACCTCGCGCTCGGTCGCCGCGTCCGCGGCGTCGTGCAGCACGTCGAGCATGACAGGCAGAATCTCAGCCGCGTCCTCCGGCCCGAGGCCGGCGTAGGCGCCGAACAGGCCGGCGTCGGCGTAGCCCCAATGGAACGCGTGCACGGAGTAGGCGAGGCCGCGGTTCTCGCGCACCTCCTGGAACAGGCGGGAGGACATGCCGCCGCCGACGAGGTTCGTGAACACCTGGGCCGCGTAGGCGTCAGGCGCCTCGTAGGGGCGGCCCTCGAAGGCGATCGCCACATGGAGCTGCTCGAGGTCGCGCTTCGCCCGCTTGTCGCCGCCGCGGTAGGCCGCGGCCTTCGGCGTGTCGGCCTTGCCGGCGGGCAGCCGGTCGAACAGGCGCGCCGCGGCGTCCACGAAGGCGTCGTGCTCGACCGCCCCGGCCGCGACGACGACCGCGCCGCCGGAGGTGTAGTTGCGGCCGAGGAAGCCCGCGAGCGCGCGCCGGTCCAGCCCGCGCACGGTCTGCTCCGTGCCGAGGATCGAACGGCCGAGCGGCTGGCCGGGGAACGCCGCCTCCTGCAGCATGTCGAACACGAGGTCGTCGGGCGTGTCCTCGACCGAGCCGATCTCCTGCACGATCACGTTCTGCTCGCGCTTCAGCTCGTCCGGATCGAAGGCCGGCTCGGTGACGATGTCGGCCAGCATGTCGAGCGCGAGCTCCACGTCGGCGGCCAACACGCGGGCGGAATAGGCGGTCTGTTCGACGCCGGTCGCGGCGTTGAGATCGCCGCCGACCTGCTCGATCTCCTCGGCGATGGCGAGCGCGGAGCGCCGCGCGGTGCCTTTGAACGCCATGTGCTCCAGCAGATGGGCGAGCCCGTGCTCCTCCTCGCGCTCCGACCGGGCCCCGGCCCCGAAGGAGACGCCGACGGCCGCCGTGCCGAGCTCCGGCATGGCGTCGGTCACGACCGCGAGGCCGGAGGGGAGCGTGGTGACGCGCGCGCTCATTGGGCGGATTCTTCGTTGGAACAAGTGGGAGGCGCCCCCCTCCCCCCAGCGGGGAGGGGCTGGGGGGGGGGGTGGTTCAGAACGAAGCGCCCCCCCTTCGCCGCCTCAGGCCAGGAGCCATAACCTGCGCGACCCCCACCCCCGGCCCCTCCCCGCAAGGGGGAGGGGAGAAGGGCTGTCGCGGTCGTCTCCATGCGCGCGCTCACGCGGCGGCGTCCCGCAGCACCCGGGCATGGTCCGACACGTAGGCCTCGATCGCCGCGACGTCGTTCGGCAGGCGCTTGAGGCGCTCGGGCCGCGTCAGCAGGTCGGCGAGATGCGGCGGCAGCGCGGGCCGCACGCCGGACGCCGCCTGCACCGCGTCCGGGAACTTGGCGGGATGGGCGGTCGAGAGCACCACTGTCGGCGTCGCGGGATCGAGCGCGGCGTGGTCGGCGACGGCGTAGGCGACCGCGGTGTGGGTGTCGAGCAGGTAGCCCGCGTCCTTCAGCACGCGGCCGATGGTGCGCCCGACCGTCGCCTCGTCGGCGCGGGCGGCGTCGAACTCGGCGCGGATGGCTGCGAGCGCGTCCGGCTCCAGCGTGAAGGCGCCGGACTGGCCGAGAGACGCCATCGCGGCGCGCACCTTGGAGGGGTCGCGGCCAAGGGCGTCGAACAGAAGCCGCTCGAAGTTCGACGACACCTGGATGTCCATGGAGGGCGAGGTGGTCGCGGTGACGCCGGTGACCTCGTAGCGCCCGGTCTCGAGCGTGCGGGCGAGGATGTCGTTGACGTTGGTGGCGATGACGAGCCGGCCGATAGGCAGCCCCATGCGCTTCGCAACATAGCCCGCGAAGACGTCGCCGAAGTTGCCGGTCGGCACCACGAAATCGACCTTGCGGTGCGGCGCGCCGAGCGCGAGCGCGGCCGCGAAATAATAGACCGCCTGCGCCAGCACCCGCGCCCAGTTGATCGAGTTGACGCCGGCGAGCGCCAGCCGGTCGCGGAAGGCGTGATGATTGAACATGGCCTTCACGTGCGCCTGCGCGTCGTCGAACGATCCGTCGATCGCGATGGCGTGGACGTTGACGTCCGGCACGGTCGTCATCTGCCGGCGCTGGACTTCGCTCACCTTGCCGTCCGGCATCAGGATGAAGACGTCGAGCCGCGAGCGGCCGCGGAAGGCCTCGATCGCGGCGCCGCCGGTGTCGCCGGAGGTGGCGCCGACAATGGTCGCGCGCTGGCCGCGTTCGGCCAAGGCGTAGTCCATCAGCCGCGCGAGCAGCTGCATGGCGACGTCCTTGAAGGCGAGTGTCGGCCCATGGAACAGCTCCAGCACGAAGCGGTTCGGCCCGGTCTGCACCAGCGGCGTGGTCGCCGGGTGGCGGAACGAGCCGTAGGCCTCCTGGATCATCGCCCGGAGCGTGGGCGCCGGGATCGCGTCGCCGACGAAGGGGGCGATCACGGCCTCGGCGATCTCGGCGTAGGGGCGGCCCGCAAGCGCGGCGATCTCGACGCGGGAGAGGGTGGGCCAGGTCTCCGGCACATAGAGGCCGCCGTCGCGCGCGAGGCCCGCCAGCATCGCGTCGGTGAAACCGAGCCTGGGCGCGTCGCCGCGGGTCGAGACATAGGCGACAGCCATGCCGAAGATGCTCCGTCGAAACAGGGAAATGAGGCCGCCAAACTAGGCGTCCGGACCCGGACCCGCAAGCGCGGTGGAGCTCAGGAGCCCCGATCCTCGCGCACGACCCGGACGGCGTAGACCGCGAACACCCCGGCGAGCGCGGCCGCGAGGCCGAACCAGGTGAGCGCGTATTCGAGATGACGGTTGGGGAAGGTCAGCCGCGTCTCGCCGCCCTGCGGCAGGCCGCCGGGATTGGACGCGGCGTCGGCGTCGACCGTGAACGGCGCCACGCGCGTCAGCCCGAGGCCCGCCGCGATCGCTTTCGGATCGCGCGCGAAGAACAGGCGCTTCGCGGGGTTGTCGGCAGGGGTGAAGAGGTTGCGGTCCTCCGGTCCCCGCAGGAGGCCCGTCACTGTGACCGGTCCTGCGACCTGCGTCTCCGGCCGCCGCGCCGGATCGCCCAGCGGCTCGGGCACGAAGCCGCGGTTGACGATCACGGCGGAGCCATCCGGCCGAACAAGCGGGGTCAGGACGAAATAGCCGGGACCGGACAGAGGCCCGCGGGCGTCGCTGAGCGTGACGTAGACCCGGACCTCGTTTTGGTGCGCGAACGTTCCGGTCAGGTTAACCCGACGGTAACCCCAGGCGTCAAAGTCGAGCCTCGGCCAGTCCGCTTCCGGGGGCGCCGCGACGGGCGACGCCTCGGTCCGCGCGGAGATGCGGGCGACAAGGTCGTTCTTCCAGGCGAGCCGTTCGAGCTGCCAGACGCCGAGGGCGACCAGAAGCCCGAGCGCGACCAGCGTCGCGAGCCCCGCGCCGAGAAGCCTGCGCGCCCCGGTCATCGGTCGAGCTTCGCCTCGGAGGCGGCGTTGCGGTGCTGGAGGGCGATCAGCAACCCCTTGAACAGACGCAACATTCCCAGGCAGACGATCAGCGTCAGCGGCAGCGACACCAGGAGATGAACCCAGAACGGCGGATCGAAGGTGAACTCGAACCACAGCACGAAGCCGAGTACGAGGAAGCCCGCGATCAGCGTGACGAACACCGCCGGCCCGTCGCCCGCGTCCGCGAAGCCGTAGTCGAGGCCGCACGCCGCGCAGGCCGGCGGCAGATCGATGAAGCCCTTGAACAGCTTGCCTCTTCCGCAGGCGGGGCAACGCCCCAGCAGTCCCGCGGCGGCGGCGTTGACGGGGGGCTGGGACACGGTCGGCGGGGTCATCGCGGGTCCTTGGAACGGCGAAGGGCCGCCGGCGCGACGCCGGCGGCCCTTCGGAAGCTCTGGCGCCGCGAGGGCGCCGTCGTCAATGGGCGGCGCCGTGAGCGCCGGCGCCCCAGACATAGATGGCCATGAACAGGAACAGCCACACCACGTCGACGAAGTGCCAGTACCAGGCCGCCGCCTCGAAGCCGAAGTGCTGCTTCGGGGTGAAGTGGCCGGCGTAGACGCGGGCGAGGCAGACCGCGAGGAAGATGGTGCCGACGATCACGTGGAAGCCGTGGAAGCCGGTCGCCATGAAGAAGGTCGCGCCATAGATGTTCTCGGAGAACTTGAACGCGGCCTCGGAATATTCGATCGCCTGGAACACCGAGAACAGCGCGCCGAGGCCGATCGTCAGCCACAGGGCGATCTTGAGGCTGCGGCGGTCGCCGTGCAGCAGCGCGTGATGCGCCCAGGTCACCGTGGTGCCCGACGTCAGCAGGATCAGCGTGTTGACCAGCGGCAGGTGCCAGGGGTCGAAGGTCTGGATGCCCGTGGGGGGCCACACGCCGCCGGTCGCCTCGAGCCGCTGGAACTGGTGCGCCTCGTTCGGGAACAGGGCCACGTCGAAGTAGGCCCAGAACCACGCGACGAAGAACATCACCTCGGAGGCGATGAACAGGATCATGCCGTAGCGCATGTGGATCTGCACGACGCGGGTGTGAAAGCCGGCGTGGGCCTCCTTGATCACGTCGCGCCACCAGGCGATCGCGGTGTAGAGCACGCCCGCGAAGCCGGCGACGGCGATCCACGGCGTGTGGCCGTGCATCCAGAGCACCGCGCCGACAGCCATGACGAAAGCCGCCATCGAGGCGAGGAACGGCCACGGGCTCGGGTCCACAAGGTGGTAGTCGTGATGCTTGGCGTGGGCGTCGGCCATGGTCGTCTCCCCGTTATTGTCCTTCGGACCGCGGCGTTCGAAGCGTCGCGTCCCGGTGAGCGTCTAGAGTTTCGGTCGGTCGTCCTTCACGGCGGCGAGCGGCTTCGGGCCTTTCGCCGGGAAGAACGTGTAGGACAGCGTGATCTGCTTCACGCGGTCGAGCTCGCGCTCGTCCGCGATCGTCGGATCGACGAAGAATGCCACCGGCATGTCGATCTCGTCGCCCGGCTTCAGCGTCTGCTCGGTGAAGCAGAAGCACTGCAGCTTGGCGAAGTAGGCCCCGGTCGTCTCGGGCGTAACGTTGTAGGTCGCGGTTCCCGACAGTTCGCGGTCCGAGCGGTTCCGGACCTTGAAGTTCACCAGCTTCGTCTCGCCGACCTTCACCGTGGTCGTCGTGATCTCCGGCCGGAAGTCCCAGTCGAGCCCCGGGGCGACGTTGCCGTCGAACCGGACGATCATCGTGCGGTCCAGCGCCGCCTCGGGCGCGCTCTTCGCGACCTGCGTGGTGCCGTCGAAGCCGGTCGCGCGGCAGAACATGTCGTAGAGCGGCACCGCGGCGAAGGCCGCGCCGACCATTACCGCGACGAACACGCCGCAGGCCGCGGCCACGTTGCGGTGGCGGCGGTCGAGATCGGTCTGGGTCTTCGGCGCCTGTTCGGTCACCGCTCGGTCTCCACGCTCACAGGGGCCGGTTGAGGACGTTTCCGCCCAGTTTGAAGATTGTCACCAGCCAGAACAGCACCACCAGCGCGCCCAGCGCCCAGGCGATGGCGACGTTCCGCCGCCGCCGCTGACGCTGCTGCTCCGCGGTCAGGCGGACGCCATCCTCCTCGGCCATCACATCCAGCCATCGAACGGCGCGGTCAGCGCCGCGACCCCGAGGCTCTTTTCGATCAGGATCGTGGCGAACAGCGCCGTCAGGTAGAACAGCGAATAGGCGAACAGCTTGCCCGCGGCGCGGCGCGCCGGGACGCCCTCACGCAGCCGGTAGACCCGCCAGGCGAAGCCGACGAAGGCGAAGCCGGCGGCGCTCGACAGCGCCAGATAGGCCCAGCCGCCGAGCCCGATCGCGGCCGGCAGCACGCCGAGCGGCGCCAGCGCGATCGAGTAGAGCAGGATCTGCTTGCGGGTCTCGTCCTCGCCGGCGACCACGGGAAGCATCGGCACGCCGGCCCGCGCGTAGTCCTCGGACTTGATCAGGGCGAGCGCCCAGAAGTGCGGCGGCGTCCACATGAAGATGATGGCGACGAGCGTCGCGCTCTCGAGCCCGACGGTCCCCGTCGCCGCCGCCCAGCCGATCATGGGCGGCAGCGCGCCGGCGAGTCCGCCGATGACGATGTTCTGAGGCGTCCAGCGCTTCAGCCACATCGTGTAGACGACGACGTAGAAGAAGATGGTGAAGGCGAGCAGCCCGCCCGCCAGCCAGTTGGTGGCGAGGCCGAGCAGCATCACCGAAACGCCGGAGAGCAGCAGGCCGAAGCCGAGCGCCTCGCCCGGCGCGACCCGGCCCGCCGGGATCGGGCGGTTCTGGGTGCGGGTCATGACCGCGTCGATGTCGGCGTCCCACCACATGTTCAGCGCGCCCGAAGCCCCCGCGCCGACGGCGACGCAGAGCAGCGCGATCGCGCCGAGCACAGGGTGGAGGCCGCCGGGAGCGGCGACGAGACCAACGAGCGCCGTGAAGATCACGAGCGACATCACCCGCGGCTTCAGGAGCGCGACGAAGTCCTCCACGCCCGCGAGGCTCGGGCCGGGGCCCGTCAGCGTCGGGGCGTCGAGATGATCGTCGTGAGCGAGGGACATGACGGGGTACGCGCCTGACTTGAGGTTGAGCCCGGTCGGGGCGAGAGCGGCCGGAGGGGCGAAGCCCGCCCGGCCGCTCGGAAGGTCACTTCACGCGGGGCAGCGTCTCGAACTGGTGGAACGGCGGGGGCGAAGGCAGCGTCCACTCAAGCGTCGTGGCGCCCGGACCCCAGGGGTTATCGCCCGCCACGCGCTTCTTCGAGAAGGCCTCGAACACGCCGTAGAGGAAGATGAACACGCCGACCGCCGAGATGTACGAGCCGACCGAGGACACGAAGTTCCAGCCCGCGAACGCGTCGGGATAGTCGACGTAGCGGCGCGGCATGCCCGACAGGCCAAGGAAGTGCTGCGGGAAGAACACGAGGTTCACGCCGATGAACGTGACCCAGAAGTGCGTCTTCGCGATCGTCTCGTTGTACATATAGCCGAACATCTTCGGGAACCAGTAGTACCAGCCCGCGAAGATGGCGAACACGGCGCCGAGCGACAGCACGTAGTGGAAGTGCGCCACCACGTAGTAGGTGTCGTGCAGCGAGCGGTCGATGCCGGCGTTGGACAGCACCACGCCGGTGACGCCGCCGAGCGTGAACAGGAAGATGAAGCCGATCGCCCAGTACATCGGGGCGCGGAGGCTGATCGAACCGCCCCACATCGTCGCGATCCACGAGAATATCTTCACGCCCGTGGGGACCGCGATGACCATCGTGGCGAACACGAAGTAGGCCTGCGTGTTCACGGAAATGCCGGTGGTGTACATGTGGTGCGCCCACACGACGAAGCCGACCACGCCGATCGCGACCATGGCGTAGGCCATGCCGAGGTAGCCGAACACGGGCTTGCGCGAGAAGGTCGAGATGATGTGGCTGATGATGCCGAAGCCCGGCAGAATCAGGATGTACACTTCCGGGTGCCCGAAGAACCAGAACAGGTGCTGGTAGAGGATCGGGTCGCCGCCGCCGGCCGGCGAGAAGAAGGTCGTGCCGAAGTTGCGGTCGGTGAGCAGCATGGTGATCGCGCCGGCGAGAACCGGGAGCGAGAGCAGCAGCAGGAATGCGGTCACGAGCACCGCCCAGGCGAACAGCGGCATCTTGTGCAGCGTCATGCCCGGGGCGCGCATGTTGAAGATCGTCGTGATGAAGTTGATCGCGCCCAGGATCGACGACGCGCCGGCGATGTGAAGGCCGAGGATAGCGAAGTCCATGGCCGGGCCGGGCTGGCCGCTCGTGGAATAGGGCGGGTAGATCGTCCAGCCGCCCGAGACGCCGTGCGAGCCGGGCGCGCCCTCGACGAAGAGCGAGGTGATGAGCAGGCCGACCGCGGGGATCAGCAGCCAGAAGGAGATGTTGTTCATGCGCGGGAACGCCATGTCGGGCGCGCCGATCATGAGGGGCACGAACCAGTTGCCGAAGCCGCCGATCATCGCGGGCATCACCATGAAGAAGATCATGATGAGGCCGTGCGCCGTGGTGAAGGCGTTGAACGTGTTCGGGTTCGTGAAGAACTGCATGCCCGGCTGCTGCAGCTCGAGGCGGATGCCGATCGAGAGCGCGCCGCCCAAGATCCCCGCGCAGATCGCGAAGATCAGGTACATCGTGCCGATGTCTTTGTGGTTCGTCGAATACACGTAGCGCCGCCATCCCGTCGGATGGTCGTGCCCCGGGTGCGTCGTCCCGTGGGCGTGAGCCGCAGTGGCCATAGCCTCGTCTCCCTGACTCAAGTCTTTTTCGGGCGGTCGATCAGCGCTGCGCGACGGTCGCGCCGCCCTGCCCGATCGACGCCTCGAGCAGCTTCTTGGCTTCTTCGGTGTCCGACTTCGCGGCTTCGAGCCAGCGGCCGTACAGCTCCTCGTTCACCACCCGGATCACGATCGGCATGAAGGCGTGGTCCTGGCCGCAAAGCTCGGAGCACTGGCCGTGGTAGACGCCTTCCTTGTCGGCCCGGAACCAGGTCTCATTGTTGCGGCCTGGAACGGCGTCGACCTTCACGCCGAAGGACGGCATGGCGAAAGAGTGGATCACGTCCTCGGAGGTCACCTGCACGCGGACCACCTTGCCGACCGGAACCACGGCCTCGTTGTCGACGGTGAGCAGCCGGGGCTGGCCGGGCTTGAGGTCGCTGTCCTGCGCCATCACGGCGGTCAGCGTCAACTCGTCGGCGTCGGGATAGACGATGTCCCAGTTCCACTGGCGGCCGACGATCTTGATGTTCAGATCGCCCGGGGGCGGGGTGTACTGGGCGTAGAGGAGGCGGAAGGACGGCACGGCGATCGCGACCAGGATCAGCACCGGCGCGATCGTCCAGACCACCTCGAGCATCGTGTGATGCGTGGTCTTGGATGGAACCGGGTTCTTATCCTCGCGAAAGCGCACGACCACGTAGATCAGCAGCGCCAGAACGAACAGCGTGATGACCGTGATGATCGCCAGGATAAAGTTATGGAAATCGTGGATCTGCTCGAAGATCGGCGTGACGGCGTCCTGGAAGCCGACCTCCCACGGGCTGGGCTGGCCGGCGGCGGCCAGCGCCGGGGCGGCGCCAAGGATCGAGGCCGCGGCGGCGGCGATCGTGAGCGTCGTCAGACGTCCGGTTGGAAACATGCCAGCCTCTCGTCGCTTCCCAAGGGCCGGTTTCGCCCTTTTTGTTGTCTTGTCATGCCCCTGCCAGACGGAGCGAGCCCGCCAATGGTCGGAGCCGGTCAGGCCCAAGCGGCCGGCCCGCGCGGACGAATCCGTGCGTGCGGCAGGCTGTAGGGGGTCTAACCTGCTTTCTTGAAATCATAAAGGTTGCGCAAGCTCAATGTGGCGCCTCAGTGACTTCCATGCGGCATAAGGGCGCGAAAAACCACAGTCCCGAGACGGCCTTGGGCGGGCGGGCGTCAGCTTGACACGCCGCCCCGCTCTGCTACGCCCGAGCGGTCCGTATCCGGAGACCGCCCCACGTGCCTCGCATCCGTTCGCTGGCGCTCGCCGCCGCAGCCGCTCTGATCGGACTCGCGC
This sequence comes from Methylopila sp. 73B, assembly GCF_000526315.1. Lineage (NCBI taxonomy): Bacteria > Pseudomonadati > Pseudomonadota > Alphaproteobacteria > Hyphomicrobiales > Methylopilaceae > Methylopila > Methylopila sp. 73B. The sequence goes on from NZ_JAFV01000001.1 coordinate 2,576,988, forward strand.
CAATCGCCGCCGTCGCCCAGGGCGCGGTGAAGGCCACCCACGGCGATTGGCAAATGCGCTGCGACACGCCGGCGGGCGCGCAGGGCGAGCAGTGCGCGCTGATCCAGAGCGTCACCGCCGACGACATGCCGAACGTCGGCCTCACGGTCATCGTCCTGAAGACCGCCGACAAGAAGAGCCGCCTCCTGCGCGTGCTGGCGCCGCTCGGCGTGCTGCTGCCGTCGGGACTGGGGCTGCGGATCGACCAGAACGAGGTGGGACGCGCCGGCTTCGTCCGCTGCCTGCAGAACGGCTGCGTGGCCGAGGTCGTGCTCGAGGACACGCTCGTCGGCCAGTTTCGCAACGGTCAGAGCGCGACCTTCATCATTTTCCAGACCCCCGAAAAGGGCATCGGCATTCCGGTGTCGCTGAAGGGCTTCGGGCCGGGCTACGACGCCCTGCCCTGAGGGACTGCGCGATCTAAAGTCGCTCCAGGACGATCATCACAATCCCGTAGACGATCATGACCGCGCAGAACGCCTGCGCGGCGCGCGACGTGCGTCGTGGCGCAGGCGTCGGCTCGGGGACCGAGACGCGGCGGCCGAAGGCCGGCCGGCTTGGGTGCGCCGGCGGCGACGGCGGCGGGCGAAGGCGCTTGAAGGTGCGAGCGGGGTCAGCCATGGCGACCGCGGAGATACCGTCGCCGACGCCGGCCGCAAGCTCGAGCGGCCACACGTAGTGAACGATCGATAATTTCTGGACGCCGGCCGTTAACCGTTTCGTGAGGCGCCGCAGGCCTCTCGCACGGCGTCGGCGACGGCCGTCACGAAACGCGTCTGGCCTGCGAGCGCGGCGCCGTCCAGCGCGGTCACCGGCATTACGAGCCGGACGCTGTTGGTGGCGAAGACGGCGTGGGCCTCGCTCAAGTCATCGCGCGTCAGCGGCCGCTCCAGCGGCGTGAGGCCCAACGCGGGGGCAAGCTTCAGCACGAGCCGCCGCATGATCCCCGGCAGCACGCCTTCGGAGACCGGCGGGGTTGCAAGCGTCCGTCCGAACAGCGCGAAGAGGTTCGCCATCGACGTCGATGCGGCGCGGCCGTGGACGTTGAGCATCAGCGCGTCGTCCGCGCCCGCGCTCCGCGCCTCGTCATAGGCCAGCACGCTGTCGAGATAGGACAGCGTCTTGGCGCGCGACGCGAAGGACGTCGGGTTGCGCTGGACCGAAACCGTGGCGAGCCGGATCGGCGCGCCGAGGGTCGCCCAAGGGAACGGCGTCCGCGCGGCGATCACGGTCGGCGCGCAGGCATCGGGGATCGCGAGCCCGCGCGCGCCCGCGCCGCGGGTGACCGTGAGGCGAACGACTGCGTCGCCGCCCTCCCCCGCCAGAGCCGCCACTTCCGCTTCGAGCATGGCGCGGTCGACCGGCAACCGGATTTCGGCCGCGGATTGGACCATGCGGTCGAGATGGGCCTCGAGCGCGGCGGGACGGCCGCCGAACACCGCGATGGTTTCGAACAGCCCGTCGCCGAGCGTCAGGCCGCGGTCGGCTAGGTCGAACGGCGCGACCCCAGCCACCGCGGCGCCGTTCAGGCGAGGCACGGCGCGCGCGCCTCCGCCATGGCCAGGAAGTTTCGGAGCAACGCGTGCCCGCGGTCGGTGAGGATCGACTCCGGATGGAACTGCACGCCGACCGTCGGATGCTCCGCGTGCGCCACCGCCATGACCTCGCCCTCCTCGGAGGTCGCCGTCACGCGCAACGGCCCGGCGTAGCCCTCGTCGAACTCGACGATCAGGGAGTGATAGCGGCCGACGGTCAGCGGGTCGGGAAGCCCGGCGAACAGCCCGTCGCCGTCATGCGCGACGCGGGAGGCGCGGCCGTGCAGCGGACGCTGGGCGCGCACGACGCGGCCGCCGAAGACCTCGCCGATCGCCTGGTGGCCGAGGCAGATGCCGAGGATCGGCACCGCGCCCGACAGCGCCCGGATCAGCGGAAGCGACACGCCGGCTTCGGTCGGGGTGCAGGGACCGGGAGAGACGATCACCGCCTCCGGCGTCATCGCCGCGATTTCCTCGACGCCGATCGCGTCGTTGCGCACGACCTTCACGTCGCGACCGAGCTCCTCGACGTAGCGGGCGACGTTGAAGACGAAGGAGTCGTAGTTGTCCACGACGAGGATCATCGGAGCCCTCCGGCGGCCGCGCGCGGCGGCTCGCCGCCGTCCTTCGTCGCGGCGAGCCCCCCGCCGAAGGCGTCGAACACCGCGCGGGCCTTGGTCAGCGTCTCGTCGTATTCGGCGCGCGGGTCCGACAGCGCGGTGATGCCGCCGCCGGCCTGGAACAGGGCCTTTCCGCGGGCGAGGGTCGCCGTGCGGATCGCGATGTTGAAGTCGGCGTCGCCGGCGAATGAGATCCAGCCGATCGAGCCGCAATAGACGCCGCGGGCGTGGCGCTCCAGTTCGGCGATGATCTCCATGGCGCGCAGCTTGGGCGCGCCGGTGATTGAGCCACCGGGAAAGCTCGCCCTGAGCAGGTCGGTCACGCCCAGCCCTTCACGCAGCCGCCCGGTCACGACGGAGACCAGGTGATGGACGGAGGCGTAGGTCTCGAGCCCGCACAGCGTCGGGACCTCGACCGTGCCCGGCCGGCAGACCCGCGACAGGTCGTTGCGCAGCAGGTCGACGATCATGACGTTCTCGGCCCGGTCCTTCTCTGAGGCGAGCAGAGCGCGGGAGGACGAGCCGTCGGCGTGCGGGTCCGCCCAGCGCTTGGCTGTGCCCTTGATGGGCCGCGCCTCCACACGGTCGCCCTCGACCGAGACGAAGCGCTCCGGCGAGCTTGAGGCGAGCACCACGTCGCCGAAGGCGAGATAGGCGGCGAAGGGCGCGGCGTTGCGGGTGCGCAGGCGGCGGTAGAACGCCCAGGGATCGAAGCCCGCCGGGAGATCGGCCAGGAAGCGTTGGGCGACGTTCGCCTGAAAGATGTCGCCCGAGAGCACGTAGTCGACCGTGCGCGCGATCGCGCGCTCGTAGTCCTCGCGGGTGAAGTTCGAGGCGAAAGCGATCGGTTGGGCGGAGACGGCGGCGCGCGCGACGACGGGGGCCGCGAGCCGCTCCAGCACCAAGTCCGCGCGGGCGTCCGCGCGGACCGCGCGGGCCTGTGCGTCGCGCTCCGGCGCACCGGTCGAGACCAGCCACGCCTTCCCCTTCGCGTGATCGCAGGCGATCACCCAGTCGTAGAGCGGCAGCACCGCGTCCGGAACGCCGAGATCGTCCACTTCAGGCGCCGGCAGCCGCTCCAGACGGCGCCCATAGTCGTAGGAGATGAAGCCCGCCGCGCCGCCCTGGAACGGCGGAAGGTCGGGATGAGCCGGCGCGCGTTCGGCCGCGAGCGCCCGCTCCAGCGCCGCGAGCGGATCGCCCTCGATGACCTGGCCGCCGATCCGCGCTCCGGCGGCGTCGACCTCCAGAACGGCGTAGGGGTCGGCCGCGAGGTAGGAGAAGCGGCCGAGCTTCGCGTGCGGCATCGCGCTGTCGAGGAAGACGAGATGCGGCAGTCCAGCAAGGCGTTCCGCCAGCGCAGGCATGTCCGTCGTCTGAAGCTCCGCGATGCGCATCGTCCGTCCGCACTCCGGCGCCGCCGGTCGCCGGCCGCGCGTGTCGTCTCTTATGATAAGCGCGCTCAAGCCCTGCGTCATGTGCGGCGCGGCGATGCATAGCCGGGGACCGCTTGCGAAGGCGAGCCGCAGAGCGCCACATGCGCGGCGAACCTCCCGCCGGAGCCGCCTCATGGAACATCCCGCAGCACCCGGACCGTTGATCGGCATCCTCGTCTTCCTCGTGGCGGCGGTCGTCGCCGCGCCGATCGCCCGCCGGCTGGGGCTGGGCGCCGTCGTCGGCTACCTTGCGGCCGGCGTGGTCGTCGGCCCCGCGGCGCTTGGCTTCTTCCGGGACCCGGAGCAGGTGCTGCAGCTCGCCGAGCTCGGCGTCGTCATGCTGCTGTTCCTGATCGGGCTCGACCTCAGGCTCGAGCGGCTGATCGCGCTCCGCCGCTACGTCGTCGGCATGGGCGGCGGCCAGATCGTGGGAGCGGCCCTCGCCGTAGCGCTGCTCGCCTACCTCGGTGGCTGGGCGGCCCCCTCGGCGCTTGCGATCGGCGTCGCGCTCTACTCTTCCGCCACCGCCATGGCGCTGCAGATCCTCGACGAACGCGGCCATCTCAATCGGCCTTACGGCGAGAAGACCTTCGCGGTGCTGCTGGCGCAGGACATCGCCGTCGTCCCGGCGCTGGCGCTCATTCCGTTTCTCGGCGCGCCGGCGGGGGCCCCGAGCGAGAGCTGGGGCCACACCCTGGCCTCCGCGGCGATCGCCGTCGCCGCTCTCGCCGGCATCGTGGTCGCGGGGCGCTATCTGCTCGATCCCATGTTCCGCCTGCTGGCGCGCACCGGCGCGCGCGAGGTGATGACCGCCGCCGCGCTGCTCGTCGTGCTCGGCGCGGCGGAAGTCGCGCACGCCGCGGGCTTGTCGATGGCGCTCGGTTCGTTTCTCGCCGGAGTGCTGCTCGCGACCTCATCCTACCGGCATGAGCTCGAAGCCGACGTCGAGCCATTTCGCGGGCTGCTGATCGCCCTGTTCTTCATGGGCATCGGCATGACCATCGACGTCGGCGTGGTCTGGAACCGACTGCCGCTGCTGCTGGCCGCCACGGTCGGCTATCTCGCGCTCAAGGTCGTTATCGCAGGCGTCCTCGCCCGCCTGTTCGGCGCCTCCTTGCCGGACGCGATCCGGATCGGCTCGCTGCTCGCGGCGGCCGGCGAGTTCGTGTTCGTGCTCGTTCCGCTGTCGCTGAGCAACGGGCTCATCGACGCCGAGACGGCAAGCCTGTTGTCCGCGATGGCGGCGCTCAGCCTAGTCGCGGCCCCGCCGCTTGCGGCGCTCGCCGAGCAGTTCGCCGCAAAGGCCGAGCCGACAATGCCCGAGCCGGACGAGGACTTCGAGGGAGCCAAGGGGCAGGTGCTGGTGATCGGCTTCGGCCGCGTTGGCCAGATCGCGTCGCAGCTGCTCCTGGCGGAGGGCGTCGAGACGACGCTGATCGACGGCAACCCGGAGCGGGTCTTCCAGGCCGCCCAGTTCGGCTTCAAGGTCTATTATGGCGACGGCTCGCGCCTCGACGTGCTGCGGGCGGCGGGCGCGGACAAGGCGCGCGCCATCGTGGTCTGCGTCGATGATCGCGAGACCGCGAAGCGCATCGTCGAGTTGATCCAGTCGAGCTTCCCGCTCACCGAGTTGGTGGTGAAGGCCTACGATCGCGGGCACGCCCTCGATCTCTACGGCATGGGCGTCGCCAACGTCGTGCGCGAGACCTTCGAGAGCGCGCTCGTCATCGGGCGCATGGCGTTGGAGGCGGTCGGGGTCGACGCCGAGCGCGCGCTCGAGATCGAGGAGGACGTCCGGCGCCGCGACGCGGAGAAGCTCGACGTTCAGCGCGTCGAGGGCATCTACGCCGGGCGCGACCTCACCTACACCAACAAGCCGACGCCCCAGCCGCTGGCGCAGCCAAAGCGGAAGGGGGCCGTTGTCGACGACGCGGCGACGCCCGCCCCGGCCCCGGCGGAGTGAGTGGCGGCCCCGACCGCCGCGGGTTAGGGTGGTTAAGGCTCGGCTCAGGAGAGACGCGATGTTCGACATGTTCGAGCTGATCCGGCGAACGCAGGGCGGCGGCGCCTTCGACCACATCGCCCGCGCCTACGGCATGACGCCGGAGCAGATGCGGGCCGCGACCGCCGCGTTGACGCCGGCCTTCGCCCAGGGCTTTCAACGCCAGTCTCAGAGCGACGCCGCCGCGCGACGGCTGCACGAGTTGATGGGCGCGGAAACCTACGCGCGCGCCTTCGAGGCCCAGGCGGCGGCGCTCGACCCCCGCGCCAAGAGCGCCGGCGAGGACGCGCTCGGCGCCCTGTTCGGCTCGAAGGACGTGTCGCGCGCCGTGGCCGCGCAGGCCGCCGCGGCCTCCGGCGTGCAGGCCGACATCATTCGCAAGGTGATGCCGGTGCTGACCAGCGTTTTGATCGGCGGGGTGATCAAAGCGGCTCAGGCCTCGCAGGCGGGAGCGCCCGAGGCGGCGAGCGGCGGCCCGTTTCCCGGGCCCTTCGGCGCGTTCTGGAACGAGCTGCTGCGCGACTCGACCCGCCGCCCGGAAGCCGACGCCGCCGACGACGCGCCGCGCAATCCGTTCACCGACTGGGCGAGCGCCTTCCAGCCCGAGTCCGCCAAGGCGGAGGACGACAAGACCGAGGGCCGCAGGACCGAAAACGCCGGGAGCGACGGCGGAGCCGTTTCGAATCCGATGGGCGAGATGATGGCGGAGATGTTCGGGGGGATGTTCGGCGCGCGGGCGGCGGCCCAGCCCGAGCCGCGGGAGCCAACGCCCGACCCGGTCGAAGCTCCGGCTCCGAAGCAGGGCGAGCCCGCCGGGACGACGCCGTTCGACCAGATGCTCGAGACGAGCCGTGAGCTCTCGGCGCAGAACGCCCGCGCCATGGAGCAGATCTTCGAGACCTTCTTCAGCGAGCCGAAAGGCGGGCCGCGCAAGCCGCCCGCCTGATCCGCCGTCGCGTCAGTCCGCGCAGGTCTCGCGCGGCAAACTCCGCCGCGCCTGGACCGCCTCGCGCCGACGCGAGATCCGCCACCGCAGGTGCGCCTTCTCCGACGCGCGCCGTTCGACCGCCAGCACGGTGAGCCGAACGGTCGGGTCGCGCCACAGCGGCTCGGACGCGGCCATTCCGACGTCCGCGCGGGTAAGGCCGATATCGGCCAGCATCTTGTCGTCGAGGCCCGCGAGTTCGCCGAGCTTGCGGTGGTTGTTCCACGCCACGGCCGCGGCGAAGGCGGTTCGCATGAGCGCCTGGACCTTCACGAGGGCGACCTTCGCCGGAGTGATCCGGGCGGGCGTCAGGCTCTCGATGGACGGCAGGGACATAGCAACCTCCTCGCGCCGGGACGACGTCTCTCACCTTTTGAGGGGCGGTCCGCCGCTCGGATCGTCCGAGCCGCTTGAAAACCGCCGCCGGCCACCCGGGGACGAGCGAACCTTGCCTGACCCGCATTGATCAGTGAAACGAATGTTCCTAATATAGGTCATCAGATCCCGTGATGGGCGTTAGAGGCCCGGACTGTGGAGCCGCCATGACCGCTCTTCTCGACGTCGACCAGCTGAAGACCTTCCTCGCCATCGTCGACACAGGCTCGTTCACCCGCGCGGCCGACGTGGTGCACAAGACCCAGTCCGCGGTCTCGATGCAGATGAAACGGCTGGAGGAGAGGATCGGGCGGGCGATCTTCGCGCGCGACGGTCGCGGAAACCGGCTGACGGAAGACGGCGAGCGACTGCTGGATTACGCCCGGCGCATCGTCCACATCTCCCGCGAGGCGGTCTCCGCCTTCGCCGACGACGCGCTGACCGGCCGGGTGCGGCTGGGCGTGCCGGACGACTACGCCGAGCGCTACCTGCCCGAGATCCTCGCCCGCTTCTCGCGTTCCAATCCGCGCGTGGAGGTGTCGGTCGTCTGCGAGCCGACGAGCCATCTCATCGGCTTCATCGCGCGCGACGATCTCGACCTCGCCATCATCACCCACGCCTCCCGCAAGCCCGTCGGCGAGATCATCCGGCAGGAGCCGCTGCTGTGGGTGACCTCGCAGCGCGCGCTGGTGCATGAGGAGCAGGTGCTGCCGCTCGCGCTCGGCACCGCCGCCTGCGAGTGGCGCGAGACCGCCATCGCCAAGCTGGAGGCGATGGGGCGGCAGCACCGGGTGCTCTATTCCAGCTGCAACTTCACCGCGGTCGGCTCCGCGGTGCTGGCGGGGCTCGCGATCTCGGTGCTGCCGGAATCGGCGCTTCGGCCGGGCATGCGGGTGCTCGGATCGGCCGAGGGCTTCCCTTCGCTGCCCACCTGCAAGATCGCGTTGCTGCGCAACACCGGATCGCTGACCGAGACGGCGCAGGCGCTCGCCGACCACATCGTGGCGAGCCTCGACAACATGTCGGCGAACTATGAGGACCGCGCGATCGCCGCGGAGTGAGCGCCCGCTGCGGGCAGTTTACGCCGAAACGTTCGTCGCCCGCGTGACGATGCGCTCGCCTTCGATCTCGGCTTCGATCGTCACCGCCATGTTCGCCGCCTTGGCGACGAGGCCCGCATAGAACGGCTGGATGACGTGGGCGTCGACCCGGTCGTCCGGCGCGCGGCCCGCCAGCAGGTCGACCACGTTGCCGGGCACGCGGGCGGTCGGGCCCGTCGCGACGATGCGGAACGCGGTGGCGTCGCCCTCGCCTTCCGACGTCACGGCGATGACGCCGCCGCGCGGAATGGTGGTGGTCGCGACCAGCACCAGGTTGAGCAGCAGCTTGACCTTGTTCTTGAGAAGCAGCTGGCGCGGCGCTTCCCAGGTGAGCTTGGTTTTCTGGTCCTCGATGAAGCCGCGCGCGACCTGCTCGGCGTCGCCGAGGTCGAGCATGGCCGCCGCCGAACCCGCCGCGCCGAAGGCGATGCGGCAGAACTGCAGGCGGGCGGAGGCCTGCGCCGCGCTCTTCTTGATCAGGTCGAAGGCGAAGCCGCGCATGCCTTCGTCTTTTTCGTCCTCGAGAATCTCGAGGCCGTTGACGATGGCGCCCACCGGGCTGATCACGTCGTGGCAGACCCGGCTCGCGATCAGCGCCGCGAGGTCGAGGGCGTCGAGCGTGATCACGCCCGAAGGCGGCGTCGCATCGGAGGTTGACATGGGGGCTCCTGCCGGCGCTTTGGGAGCGGTTTCCGGGCCGGCGACTCGTCGGCGCCGCCCGGCCGCGACGTCAGGCCTGATACACGCTGCGGTCTCCGCCCTCAAGCCGAAGCCTTCGGGAAGGACACAGTGCCCATGACCGACCTCGCGCTGCTCCAGGCGCTCGGCGCCCTCTGCGTCGAGGCCGGCCGGGCGATCCTGGACGTCTACGACGCCGAAGCCATCGTGGTGCGTTCGAAGGACGACCGCAGCCCGGTGACCGACGCCGACGAGCGCGCGGAGGAGATCCTCCACGCCGGCCTCGCCAAGCTGTTCCCCGGCGTGACGGTCATCGCCGAGGAGGCGACCTCCCGCGACGGGGCGCCGGCGGAGGCGCCGGAGAGCTTCCTGCTGGTCGACCCGCTCGACGGCACGCGCGAGTTCATCAACCGCAATGGCGAATTCACGGTTAACGTGGGGTTAATCTCACGCGGCGCGCCCGTGCTCGGCTGCGTGCACGCGCCGGCGCTCGGCGCGACCTGGATCGGCGCGGTCGGCCTCGGCGCCTGGAAGGCCGAAGCGGCGGTCCGCGAAGTCGCCGCCCCGGCCGCCTATCGACCGATCGCCGTCCGGCCGCGCCCGGCCGCCGGCCTTTGCGCGGTCGCGAGCCGCAGCCATTCCGACGCCGAGACGGAGGCGTTCCTCGAAAAGCTCGGCGTCGTCGATCGCCGCTCGGCGGGGTCGTCGCTGAAGTTCTGTCTGGTCGCGGAGGCCGCGGCCGACGTCTACCCGCGCTTCGGCCCGACCATGGAGTGGGACACGGCGGCGGGCCACGCCGTGCTCGCCGCCGCCGGCGGCGCGGTGACCCGGCCGGACCTGACGCCGTTCGACTACGGCAAGGCGGACGTCGGCTTCAGGAACGGCGGCTTCGTCGCCTGGGGCGCGCGGGGCTGACCGCGCGCGGACGCGCCTCTCAGGGCGTGAGGTCGCGCTCGACGGCGGGCCATTCGGCGACGGCCGGCGCAGGATCGACGAAGGTGTCGCGGGCGTCGGGCGAGCGGAACAGGTAGAGCCGGTCGCGGAGCACCGCGAAGACCTGCGGATGCCCCGCCGCCGCGCGGCCACGCGCGACCGCCAGAGGATCGTAGCCGCCGAACTGGGGGGCGTAGACCTGCGGGGCGCTGAGGAAGGCGGCGCGGTTCGCGGCGCTGGCGAACCGCCAGGCGGCCCCTCCCCATTCCGCCTCGAACAGCCCCTTGCCCAGCACCGGTCGGCCTTCGGTGAAATAGGCGACGGGGTCGTAGCCGAACAGCGCGATGCCGCTGGCGGGATCCGCCACCACGCGCTCGTTGAGCCCCGGCGTCGCGGCCGCCGGCGCGGCGCAGGCCAGCCCGGCGCAGAGCGCGCCGAAGGCCAGAACGCCGGGCAGGGTCGTCTTGAGCGCCACGGGCTGAGCGTCTCCTCGCGAGGTTCGCCGGAATGGGAACCGTCCTCAGGATCGGTGATAAACCCGCGGCGTTCACCTTTGAGTAAAGCCGATCGCTCAAATTCTACGAATCGGCGCGAATCCGTTTCCGCGGACATCGCGCGCTCACGTGAAAAGGACGTACGCGATGACGTGGAAGACCCTCGTCGCGGCCGCGACCCTCCTCGCAGGCTTCGCCGCCGCGACCACCGACGCCTCCGCCCAATACGCCGGCCCGCGGGCCGAGAACGCCGCCTACTCCGACCGCCAGTACGGCGGCGCGAGCGACACCTTCTCCGCCTCCGAGATCGTCGAGAAGGGCCACGGCTTCTTCGGCTCGATGTCGCGCGGCCTCGCCGGCATCGTCGAAAAGGCCACCAGCCAATGGGGCGAGCCCAACGGCTACATCCTCGGCGAGGAGGCGGCCGGCGCCTTCGTGGGCGGCCTCCGCTACGGCGAAGGCAAGCTCTTCACCCGCGGCGAAGGCGAGCAGCGCGTTTACTGGCAAGGCCCCTCGCTCGGCTTCGACTTCGGCGGCGACGGCGCCCGGACGATGATCCTCGTCTACAACCTGCGCGCGCCCAACGCGATCTTCAGCCGCTTCGCCGGCATCAACGGCTCGGCCTATCTCGTCGGCGGCCTCGGCATGACGGCCCTGAAGGACTACGACACGGTCCTGGTGCCGATCCGCACCGGCCTCGGCGCGCGCCTCGGCGTCAACGTCGGCTACCTGAAGTTCACGCCGACCTCGACCTGGAACCCGTTCTGACGCCGGTTGCGGCGCATCGCATGGACGGACGTCGGCCGGTCTCCGGCCGTCGCCCGGCTTTATGTCGCGCCGCCCCTGTGCCATCGTGAGACCCGCGAGGATCGCGGGCGCGCCCGCCGTCCGCACCCGCAAAGCGCGACGGCCGAAGGGCTGAGCGCTTTGGCCCGCCGAGTACGCCGCCGATGGTCGAGCCCCTTCTCTATGCTTCGCTCGGAGCCTGCGTCGCGGGCCTCATCGGGCTGTTGCTGCTCCCCGCCATCTGGGCGCGCGCGGTCCGTCTGACGACACGCCGGCTCGTGGGCCGGCTTCCCGTTTCGCTCGACGAGATCGTCGCCGCGCAGGACCGCCTGCGGGCGGAACATGCGGTGGGCGTCCGCGCTGTCGAGCGCCGCGCCGAAGCCGCCGCCGAGGAGGCCGCCCGCGAGCGCATCGCCGCCGGCCGGGCCCGCTCGCACGAGATGGGCCTGAAACTCGAGATCGCGAAGCTGAAGGAGAGCGTGGCGGCGCTCGAAGCCCACGGCGCGGCGGTGCGCGGCGACCTCGACCGCACCGGCGCGGAGGCCGCGGAGATCGCGAAGACGCTTGACGCCGAACGCGCGGCTTCGGTCACGGCGCGGCGCGAGGCCGACGAGGCGCGCAAGGCGCTGTCCGAGCTGGAGATGGCGCGCGACGCGATGCGCGTGGAGCTGGCGGCGACCGAGGCCGAGCTCGCCTCCACCCTGGCGCAGCAGGCGGCCTCCGAACGCGAGATCGCCCGGCTGCGGGGCGCCGTGCAGGCCGGCGAAGCGGCGGCCTCCGGCGTGGCGGCCACGATCGAGGTCGAGCGGTCGCGCGCCGGCGAGGCCGAGGCCGCGCGGCTCGCCGCCGAACGTCGGCTCGCCACGGAAATCGAAAGTTTCGTCGCGTTTCGCGCCGACGCCGCGCGCCCCGCCGCCGCGGGCGCTCCGGCGGACGCCGGCCTCGCCGCGCTCCGCGCGCGTCTGGACGAGCTGGCCGACGAGATCGTCCGCGCGAGCGGCGCTCCTCGCCCGCCGGAGCCCCCGCGCTCCCGGACGCCGCTGCAGCAAGCGGCCGAGCGCGTCCGCCTCGGCTCGCTCGTCGGCGGCGAGATCGGCGCGCAGTAGGACGGCTCGTTTCGGCCGCTGCGCGCCGTGGCTGGCGTTTCATCCTGAAGCCCACCCCACCCGGCCGGCCTCCGGCCGTCCACCCTCCCCTGTCCCAGGGGAGGGATCCCCGCGGCTGGATCTGCAACGGTTCAGGATGGAACGCGGGGATCCCTCCTCGCGCCGAAGGCGTGGGGAGGGTGGCCCCGCGACAGCGGGGTCGGGTGGGGCCTTGGGACGTCGAACGCGACCTTACCCACGCCGCTCGTCGAGCGCCCGCACGATCGTCTCCAGCACGCCGTCGATGTTCTCGTCCACGTCGACGTTCCAAAACCTGAGCGTCCGAAATCCCAGCGCAGACAAGGCCGCATCCCGTTGATCGTCGCGTTCCGCTTCGAACGCGTGCTGGCCGCCGTCGATCTCGACGATCAGCTTCTGCCGCAGGAAGGCGAAATCGGCGACGACCCCGCCCAGCGGGGGCTAACGGCGGGGGTGGAGGCCGAGAGCGCGCAGCTCCCTGAGCCGCACCCAGAGCCTGACCTCCTGGGGCGTCATCCGTTTGCGCAGGGCGCGGGCGCGCTCGACCGACATCACGGGAGAGTAGCAGGCGCGAAAAGGCGGCGGACAGCTTTCTTCGGAAGCCCACCCCACCCGGCCGGGCTTCGCCCGTCCACCCTCCCCTGTTCCAGGAGAGGGATTCCCGAGCCCGTTTTGGGAGAACGCTCAGAACCGCAGCGCGCGGGCCTGCTTGACGTGCTCGAGGGCCTGGACCTGGGCCACGACGGCGTCGGAGATGTCGCCGTCGATCTGGACGATGGCGATGGCGTCGCCGCCCGCCGCCGCGCGGCCGAGGTTGAAGGTCGCGATGTTGACGCCCGCGGCGCCCAGCGTCGCGCCGAGCGCGCCGACGTAGCCCGGCTTGTCCTCGTTGGTGACGTAGAGCATCGACGGGCCGAACGACGCCTCGATCTCGATGCCCTTGATGTCGATGATGCGCGGCTTGCCGTCCGCGAACACCGTCCCGGCCACATGGCGGGTGACGTCGCCGGTGGTGACGGTCAGCCGGATCACGCTGTCGTAGGTCTCGGCGGCCTCGCGCAGAACCTCTTCGATCGCCACGCCGCGCTCGCGGGCGATGACAGGGGCCGAAACCATGTTGATGTCGGCGAGCTGCGGCTTCAGCAGGCCCGTGACCGCGGCGGAAGTGAGCGCGCGGGTGTTCATGCCCGCGACCAGGCCTTCGTACTCGATGCGGATCGCGGTGACGCCGGCCTCGGTGAGCTGGCCCGCGAAGGAGCCGAGCTTCTCGGCGAGCGCCACGAAGGGCTTCAGCCGCGGCGCCTCCTCGGCCGTGATCGACGGAGAGTTGACGGCGTTCGAGACCGCGCCGCGCAGCAGGTAGTCCGACATCTGCTCGGCGACCTGGAGGGCGACGTTCTCCTGCGCCTCCGTGGTGGCCGCGCCGAGATGCGGCGTGCAGACGACCGCGGGGTGGCCGAACAGCGGGTTCTCGGTCGCGGGCTCGGTCGTGAACACGTCGAAGCCCGCGCCCGCCACATGGCCGGCGTCGAGCGCCTCGCGCAGCGCCGCCTCGTCGACGAGGCCGCCGCGGGCGCAGTTGACGATGCGCACGCCCTTCTTCATCCGGAACAGCGCCTGCCGGTCGATGACGTTGCGCGTCTTCTCGGTCAGCGGCGTGTGCAGGGTGATGAAGTCGGCGCGGGCGAACAGCTCGTCGAGCTCGACCTTCTCGACGCCGAGGTCCTGGGCGCGCTCCGGCGACAGGAACGGGTCGAAGGCGATGACGCGCATCTTCAGGCCGATGGCGCGCTCGGCGACGATCGAGCCGATGTTGCCGCAGCCAATGATGCCGAGCGTCTTGGAGGTGATCTCCACGCCCATGAAGCGGTTCTTCTCCCACTTGCCGGCCTGGGTGGAGGCGTCGGCTGCGGGGATCTCGCGGGCGACCGCGAACATCATCGCGATGGCGTGCTCGGCGGTGGTGATCGAGTTGCCGAAGGGCGTGTTCATCACGATCACGCCCTTCGCGGTGGCCGCCGGCAGGTCGACGTTGTCGACGCCGATGCCGGCGCGGCCGATCACCTTCAGGCGGCTCGCGTTGGCGAGGATCTTCGGCGTGACCTTGGTGGCCGAGCGGATCGCGAGCCCGTCGTAGTCGCCGATGACGGCGGCGAGCCTGTCCTTGTCCTTGCCGAGGTCGGGCTGGAAATCGACCTCGACGCCGCGATCCTTGAAGATCTGGATCGCGGCGGGGGAGAGCTTGTCGGAGATGAGGACGCGGGGCGCCATGGGAGGTTTTCTCTCGTGTTCACCGGCGCCTTGATCTGGTCAGCCGGCTCAGGTTTTCCGATAGAACGGCTGGACGTCGCGCGTGAAGTAGTCGTCCAGGGGCGATCCGGGGATGGAGACGAAGTCGATCTCGTCGGTCGGCTTGGCGGCCTCGGACAGCACGTCCTCGACCTGGTCGAGGACTTCGTCGAGGTCGCCGTCGACTACGAGGCCGACGACGAGGCGCCGCACGCCGCGCGCGTCGGGCGTGATCGCCTGCGCCACATGGGCGGCGCGGACGGTCGGCATGGTGGCGAACAGCGCCGCGAGCGGCGTCGTCAGATGGGTCGGCGTCGGGGACGGCTTGCCGACGAGGGTCGGGAGGTCGTCCTCTTCGTCCTCGTCGCCGAGCTCGCGCTCGAAGCCGTCGGCCGCCCGCACGAAATCGCCGTCGAGCATGGAGGCGACGTCCTCGGCCATGAACTCGTGGCCGGCCTCCGAACCCGGATTGAGGACGAAGTTGGCGTCCTCGATCTGCGAGACGATCTGCTTGAAGCTCTGCCGGACGATCATCAGCTGCTCGTCCGGGAACATCGCCTTCACCCGCGTGTCCGACGTGAACACCGGCACGAAGCTGATGTCCTCGTGGGTCACCTCGGGCACGGCGTAGCCGGCGCCCTTGCCCTCGTTCGGATCGATCAGCGCGAACGACAGCTCCGCGTCGAGGAACGACTTCAGGAAGGCGACGCGCTGCTCGGGCTCCTCGAGCGCGCGGAGGAGCGACTTTTCGAGGGCGTTTTCGGGCGTGAACATGGGCTGGGCTCCGGGTCTTCTGGCGGCGGGCGGTCAGAGAAAGCGACGTCGTCCCCGCCTTAACGGGCGTCCTTGACTGGAATGCGAAGGTAGGACTGATCGGCCCGAAGTCATGATCAGCCCGGAGTCATGGTCCGCGCGAAGTCATGGACGCCCGGCTCGAAGGCCGGCGGCCCGTCGCGGCGCGTGGCCGCGACGACGCCTGTCAGGTCCCGAAGCTCAGGCCGCCTTGGCGAGCGCCGGGGACAGCTGCGCGTAGGCCCAGTCGAGCCAGGGCAGCAGGGCCTCGACGTCGGACGGCTCGACCGTCGCGCCGCACCAGATGCGCAGGCCGGGAGGCGCGTCGCGGTAGGCGCCGAAGTCGAAGGCCACGCCCTGCTTCTCCAGCAGCGCGACGAAATCCTTCGCGAAGACGGCCTGCTTCTCGAGCGGCGCCGCGGCGAGCGCGGGATCGGCGAACACCAGGCAGACGCCGGTGTTGGTGCGGGTCGCGTCGTCCGCGGCCAGGACCTTGAGCCAGGGCGTCCGGTCGACGAAGTCGTAGACGGCCTTGGCGCTGGCGTTGGAGCGGGCGATCAGGCCCTTGAGGCCGCCGACCGACTTCGCCCAGGTCAGCGCGTCGATGTAGTCCTCGACGCATAGCAGCGACGGCGTGTTGATGGTCTCGCCCTCGAACAGGCCCTCGTCGAGCTTGCCGTTCTTGGTCATGCGGAACAGCTTCGGCAGCGGCCAGGCCGGCGTGAAGCTCTCCAGGCGCTCGACCGCGCGCGGCCCGAGGATGAGGATGCCGTGGGCCGCCTCGCCGCCCATGACCTTCTGCCAGGAGAAGGTCACGACATCGAGCTTGTCGTAGTCGAGCTCCATCGCGAAGGCGGCCGAAGTCGCGTCGCAGATGGTGAGGCCGGCGCGGTCGGCCGGGATCCAGTCGTGGTTTGGCACGCGGACGCCGGCGGTGGTGCCGTTGAAGGTGAAGACGACGTCGTTGTCGAAGTCGACGGCGGCGAGGTCCGGCAGCTTGCCGAACTCGGCGACGACCGCCTTGGTGTTCGGCAGACGGAGCTGCTTCACCGCGTCGGTGACCCAGATCGCGCCGAAGCTCTCCCAGGCGAGCACCTCGACGCCGCGGGCGCCGAGCATCGACCACATGGCCATCTCGACGGCGCCCGTGTCGGAGCCCGGAACGATCGCGATGCGGTGGGTCGCGGGAACCTCGAGGACCTCGCGGGTGAGGTCGATCGCTTCCTTGAGCTTGGCCTTGCCGGCCTTGGAGCGGTGCGAGCGCCCGAGCGCCGCCCCCTTGAGGGCGTCGAGCGACCAGCCGGGGCGCTTGGTGCAGGGTCCGGACGAGAAATTGGGATTCGCGGGGCGAACCGCGGGAACGGCAGTCGTCATGGTCCATCCTTCCAGATGGTCAGCCCCTCGTTGGGGAGGGGTGGCCCGGCGCGGGAGATACGTCCCGGGGACCGACGTCGTCAAGCGAATTGAGCGGAATAAGGAGCCGTCCGGACGAACGAAAGCGGCGGGGCCCCAGGGATCCCGCCGCTTGAAGATTTGGCGCTGAAGGCCTGAGCCGAAAGCTCAGTCGAGCATGTAACGCACGCCGAGACGAACCTCGTTGGCCTGAAGGTTCTTGACCTTGACCTTGCCGCTGTCGCCGGCCGCCGTGTAGCTCTTCGACTTCACGTCGCCGAGGTTGACGTAGCGGTAGTTGGCGTCGATCACGATGTTGTCGGAGACCTGGTAGCCGACGCCCGCCATGAGCGCCCAGGCCAGGTTCCAGTCCGAGCCCGAGCCAGGGCCGTCGGCATAGCCCGTCTCGCCGGGGTTCTTCGAGCGGAAGCCGCTCATGTGGATGCGCGACGCGCCGATGCCGGCGCCGACGTAGGGCGTGAAGCCTTCCCAGGTGCCGAGGTCGAAATAGGCGTTGGCGAGGAAGGTCAGAGCCGAGATCTTGCTCTTCTCGATCGACGAGGACGACGACCCGCCGCAGCTCGGGCAGCCAAGGCGGCCCTTGAAGTCGGCCTTGGTCTCGTAGTCCACGGTGACGTCGGTGCGGACCCAGTTGTTCCACTTGTAACCGGCGCCGCCGCCGATGATGAAGGCGTCGTCGAGATCCTCGTCCTTGTACTTGGAGAGGCCCTGGTCCTTGAAGAACGCGTTGTCGTAGGACGCAGAAGGCTTGCGATAGAACTTGTAGCCGACGTCGCCGCGGAGATACCAGCTGGAGCCGAACTCGACCGGCTCCGGAACCGGCTCCAGCAGCGGCGGTTCGGGGAGATCGGCCGCGAGACCCGCAACCGGGGCGAACGCGACTGCGAGCGCGCCCGCGAGCGCGTAGGTCATCAATTTGGCCATACCGCCAGTTCCTCAGAAGTGCAGCGCATCGCCGCTTGCGAGAGGCGCGTTCATGTCACGACTGCAAATCTGGCGTGTATTCGTTAAAAACCATTTAACCTTAACTTTTAACCCTTGCGTCCTGACCTGCCAAAGACGTCACTGACGTGTTTCGGCAACACCCCGCTCGCGGGGATTGCAGCGGGCGCAAGCTGCTGCTGGGCCTCGCAATTTCCGCGAGACGCGCAGGCGCGCCGACGCGGCCGGCGGGCCTTCATCAGGAAGATTACGGAGAAGCGCTCAGGCCGCGGCGGCGCGGATCACGTCCGCGACGTTCGCCACCACGTCGTTGACGAGGTCGCGGTCGTCGCCTTCCGCCATCACCCGGATCACCGGCTCCGTGCCGGAGGGCCGGATGACGAGCCGCCCCTCCCGGCCGAGGCGCTCGGTCGCCCTGGCGATCGCGACGCGGACCGCGTCGTCGTCCAGCGGCCGCCCGCCGGCGTAGCGCACGTTCTTCATCACCTGCGGCAGCGGCTCGAAGCGGTGACAGATCTCGGAGACCGGCTTTCCGGCCCTCTGGACCACCGACAGCAGTTGCAACGCCGCCACCACCCCGTCGCCCGTCGTGGCGTAGTCCGACAGCACGATGTGGCCGGAGGGCTCGCCGCCGAGGTTGTAGCCCTGCGCGCGCATGCGCTCGACCACGTAGCGATCGCCCACCGGGGTCCGCTCCAGCGTCAGTCCGATCGAGGTGAGGTAGCGCTCGAAGCCGAGGTTGGACATCACGGTCGAGACCAGCCCGGGCGCCGAGAGGCGTCCGTCCTCCGACCAGGAGGCCGCGACCACCGCCATCAACTGGTCGCCGTCGACCACATGGCCCTTCTCGTCGATGATGATGACCCGGTCGGCGTCGCCGTCGAGCGCGATGCCGATGTCGGCCCGGGTCTCGCGCACCTTCTCGATCAGCGCGTTCGGCGCGGTGGAGCCGACGTCCTTGTTGATGTTCACGCCGTTCGGCTCGACGCCGAGCGTGATCACCTCGGCGCCCAGCTCCCACAAAGCTTCGGGCGCGACCTTGTAGGCGGCGCCGTTGGCGCAATCGACCACAACGCGCAGCCCCTCGAGCGACACGGCGCGGTTGAGCGTGCGCTTGGCGAACTCGATGTAGCGGGCCTGCGCGCCTTCGATGCGCTTCGCCCGGCCAAGCGCGGGGCTGTCCGCGAGCTTCGGGCCGAGGTCTGCGTCGAGCAGCGCCTCGATCTCCAGCTCGACCTCGTCGGACAGCTTGTAGCCGTCCGGGGCGAACAGCTTGATGCCGTTGTCGTCGTAGGGGTTGTGCGAGGCGGAGATCATCACGCCGAGGTCGGCGCGCATGGAGCGCGTGAGCAGCGCGACCGCGGGCGTGGGCATCGGCCCGAGCAGCAGCACGTCCATGCCGACGGAGGTGAAGCCGGCCTGAAGCGCGCTTTCGATCATGTAGCCGGACAAACGGGTATCCTTGCCGATCACCACCCGGTGGCGGTGGTCGCCGCGGCGGAACGCGATGCCGGCGGCCATGCCCACCTTCATCGCGAAGTCCGGCGTGATCGGAAACTTGTTCGCGCGGCCGCGGATGCCGTCGGTGCCGAAATACTTGCGCGTCATCGGGCGCTCCTCGAATCGCGCGCGGCCGATCGCCGGCTCACTGCGTCTCCGTCAGTCTTAGCGCAGCATCATGCCGCAGCGACGTTCAAAAAAGGTGAGCGATCATTGCGGGCGCCTACGCCCTGCAGCCGCACGACGCTCGACACGCGAAGGTTTGAATGGCGCAGACGCGCGCGCCGGCGGCATACTCATGAGCGATCCCCGCTTGAGGATGAGCGAGATGGAGCTTGATCCGGACGACCTTCGCGACCCCGTAGGACGAGCCTTCGAGCAGTTCGCTTCGCTCATCGCGATCTTCCTCATCGCCGTGGGCATCGACCTCGCCGTGCAGGTCGCCGCCCATGCGGTGGAATGGGCGACCTACGAAAACCGGGACGGCCTGGCCCGCTGACGCCGAGCGACGCGAGCGCTCAGCTCAGCAGGAACCAGAGCGCCAGCACCGGCGCGGCGAGGGTGACCGCGATGCCGCTCAAAAGCGCAGCGAAAGCCGCGACCGACCGGATTTCGCCAAGCACCGTGCGTTCGCGCCGTTCGGCCGCCGCGTCGTCGTAAGCGACGCGGGCGTAGAGTTCCACGATGTTGTCCATGCGCCTGCCATTCCCCTGAGCAGGCGCGATCATGCGCCAGAGCGCCGCCCGGCGATACCTCTAGGTGAAGACTTCGTTAAAATCGGGCCATCTCAGCTCTGCCGGAGCAGGCTGCCGACCACCTTCGCCGTGTAGTCCACCATCGGCACGATCCGGGCGTAGTTCAGCCGCGTCGGGCCGATGACGCCGAGCACGCCGACGATCTTCTGGTCGCCGTCGCGGAACGGCGCCGCGATCATCGAGGAGCCCGAGAGCGAGAACAGCTTGTTCTCCGAGCCGATGAAGATCCGCACCCCGTCCGCGGTCTCCGCCCGTCCCAGCAGGTCGATGACGTCCTTCTTGGATTCGAGGTCGTCGAGCAGGAGGCGGACGCGGTCGAGGTCCTCCAACGCCTTGAGGTCTTCCAGCAGGTTGGCCTGACCGCGCACGATAAGCTGGCGCGGCTCCCCGGCGGAGACGCCCGCCCAGTCCGCGAGCCCGGCGGCGACCACGTCCGCGGTGATGGCGTCGAGTTCGCCCTTGGCGGCGCCGACCGCCTCCTCGACCGCCGCCCGCGCCTCTCCCAGCGTGCGCCCGCGCATCCTTGCATTGAGGAAGTTGGACGCCTCCACCAGCGCCGAGGGCGGCAGGCCCTTGGGCAGTTGCACGATGCGGTTCTCGACCCCGCCGTCCTCGCCGACGAGGACCACGAGCGCGCGGGTCGGCTCCAGCGGCACGAACTCGATGTGCTTGATCGCCGGGTCTTGTTTGGTGGCCACGACGACGCCCGCGCCGCGCGACAGTCCCGACAGCAGGGCGGACGCGTCGGTCAGCACGTCCTCGACCGAGCGCGAGGCGCTGAGCGCCCGCACCTGCCGCTCGATGGCGCGGCGGTCCTCGGCGTTGAGGTCGCCGATCTCCAGCATCGCGTCGACGAAGAAGCGCAGGCCGAGTTCCGTCGGCAGGCGCCCTGCGCTGGTGTGCGGCGCATAGATCAGCCCGAGCGTCTCCAGGTCCGCCATGACGTTGCGGACGGAGGCCGGCGACAGCGAGACCGAGAGCAACCGGGAGATGTTGCGGGAGCCGAGCGGCTCTCCCGTCGACAGATAGCTGTCGACGATCCGGCGGAATATTTCGCGCGATCGGGCGTCGAGCTGCGCGAGCCCGGCGGCGGCTTCGGGGAGAATGGGACGATCGATCGACATGGCCTTAGAACCTCGCGTCCCCAACATTCGCCTTCGCGAGCCGCCGATCAAGCGCGCCGGCTTGCGGGCGGCCGCGCGCAGGGGCAGAAAGACGCCGATTTCTCAATCTTCCTGCGAAAGCGAAGCCTCCATGTCCGTCCGTCCCTCCAAGCGCGCCCCCGACGCGCTGCGCGCCGTCTCGATCGAGCGGGGCGTCGCGCGCTACGCGGAAGGCTCCTGCCTGGTGAAGTTCGGCGAAACCCACGTGCTGTGCTGCGCCTCGCTCGAGGAGAAGGCGCCAGGCTGGCTGCGCGGCCAGGGCAAGGGCTGGGTGACGGCCGAATACGCCATGCTGCCGCGGGCGACCCACGAGCGCACCCGCCGCGAGGTGACGAGCGGCAAGCCCTCCGGCCGCACGCAGGAGATCCAGCGCCTGATCGGCCGCTCGCTTCGCGCCGTCGTCGACCTCAAGATGATCGGCGAGCGCCAGATCACCGTGGACTGCGACGTGTTGCAGGCGGACGGCGGCACCCGCACCGCCTCCATCACCGGCGCCTGGGTCGCGCTGCACGACTGCCTCGCCTGGATGAAGGCGCGCGACATGCTGAAGGGTCCGGCGCTGAAGGACCACGTCGCCGCCGTCTCCTGCGGGATCTACAAGGGCGCGCCGGTGCTCGACCTCGACTACGCCGAGGACAGCTCCGCCGAGACCGACGCCAACTTCGTGCTGACGGGCTCGGGCGGCATCGTCGAAATCCAGGGCACCGCCGAGGGGACGCCGTTTTCGGAAGACGAGCTGATGGAGCTGCTCCGCCTCGCCAAGGCCGGCTGCGCCACCCTCGTCGACCTGCAGAAGCTGGCGGTGGCGTGAGGCCTCAACTGTCCTTGACCCGCGCGTCATCCCGGCCGAAGCCGAAGGCGGAGAGCCGGGATCGTGCGCCGCAGGACGCTCAGCCTGGAGGACGATCCCGGCTCTCGCTGCGCTCGGCCGGGATGACGTGTAAGGACTGACGATGACCCCCCTCCCCCCGCTCGGCCCCCGACTGGTGATCGCCACCCACAACGCCGGCAAGCTCGCCGAATTCCGCGAGCTGCTGGCGCCGTTCCCGCTGGAGCTGACCTCCGCGGGCGAGCTCGGCCTGCCCGAGCCCGACGAGACCGGCACGACCTACGCCGAGAACGCCGCGATCAAGGCGGACGCGGCGGCTGAGGCCTCCGGGCTGCCCGCGCTCGCCGACGACAGCGGGCTGTCGGTCGCGGCGCTCTGGGGCGCGCCGGGGCTGTTCTCCGCGCGCTGGGCCGGCCCCTCGAAGGACTTTTCCGCCGCCATGGCGCGGGTCGAGGCGGATCTCCAGGCCCGCGACGCCCGGGACCGCTCCGCCGCCTTCGTGGCGGCGCTCTGCCTGAGCTGGCCCACCGGCGAGCGACTCGAGGTCGAGGGATCGGTTCCCGGCGAGATCGTGTGGCCGCCGCGGGGAAATCTCGGCTTCGGCTACGATCCGATCTTCTTGCCGGGAGGGCATGCCCGCACCTTCGGAGAGATGTCCTCGGACGACAAGCACGGCGTCGTCTGGTGCGCGGACGGCCGCGCCACGGGCCTGTCCCACCGCGCCCGCGCCTTCGGCGCGCTGATGGCCGCGCTCTATCCCGCAGGTCCGCCGAAATGAAAGAGCCCGGCTTCGGCGTCTACGTGCACTGGCCGTTCTGCGCGGCGAAGTGCCCCTATTGCGACTTCAACAGCCACGTGCGCCACAAGGGCGTCGACCAGGGGCGCTACCTCGCCGCCTTCCGCCGCGAGATCGCGCACATGGCGTCGCTCGCGCCGGGACGGAAGGTGGCGTCCGTGTTCTTCGGCGGGGGCACGCCCTCGCTGATGACGCCGGAGACCGTCGGCGGCATTCTGGAGGCTATCGGCGCGGCCTGGGAGGTCGAGCCCGACGCCGAGATCACGCTGGAGGCGAACCCGACCAGCGTCGAGGCCGAACGCTTCCGCGGCTACCGCGCCGCCGGGGTCAACCGGGTCTCGCTCGGCGTGCAGGCGCTGAACGCCCAGGACCTCGCGAACCTCGGCCGGATGCACACGGTGGAGGAGGCGCTCGCCGCGGTCGAACTCGCGATGTCGATCTTCCCGCGCGCGTCGTTCGACCTGATCTACGCCCGCCCCGGCCAGTCGCCGGCGGCCTGGCGCAAGGAGCTGGCGAGCGCGATCGAGCGCGCGCCGGAGCACCTCTCGCTCTACCAGCTGACCATCGAGGAGGGCACGCCCTTCCACGCGCTCTACCGCGCCGGAAAGCTGCAGACGCCGGACGAGGAGACCTCCCGCGCGCTCTGGGACGTGACGCAGGAGACCACCGAGCGCGCCGGCATGCCGGCCTACGAGATCTCGAACCACGCCCGCCCCGGCGCCGAAAGCCGCCACAATCTGGTCTACTGGCGCTACGGCGAATACGCCGGCGTCGGCCCCGGCGCCCATGGCCGGCTGCTGGTGAATGACCTGCGCCGCGAGCTCTCCACGGAGCGCAACCCCGAGCTTTGGGCCGCCGCCGTCGAGGCCGACGGCCATGGCCTGGTGGTCGACGAGCCGCTGAGCGTCGAGGCCCAGGCCGACGAGTTCCTGCTGATGGGCCTCCGGCTCGCCGAGGGCATCGACCTCGCCCGCTTCCACCGCCTCTCCGGCCGCAGGCTCGACCCGCGCCGGATCGACGACCTGACCATGGACGGCATGGTCGAACGCGTCGGCCGCGACCGCCTCCGCGTCACCCGCGAGGGCTTTCCGGTGCTCGACGCGGTGGTGGCGGACCTCGCGGGGTAGAGTTCTTCCCTTCTCCCCTTGCGGGAGAAGGTGGGGCGCAGCGCCGGATGAGGGGCCGTCCGGGACATCCTGAACGGCGCCGAGGTCGTCCCAGGCGACCCCTCACCCTTACCCTCTCCCGCAAGGGGAGAGGGGGACCACGACGGCCCGCATCCTCTCAACTCGAAGAACCAAGCTCCGCCGTCGAAGCCGCGCGCGCTTCTCTTCTCCCCTTGCGGGAGAAGGTGGCGCGAAGCGCCGGATGAGGGGTCGTCCGGGGCATCCTCGACGCCGACGGGGGCGTCCCTGACGCCACCTCAGCGCAGCCAGTTCTCCACGCGCAGATCCGGCACGCGCTCGAACTCGCCAGTGTTGTCGGTCACCAGAACGCAGTCGAGCGCGAGCGCGTGAGCTGCGATGAAGAGGTCGTTGCCGCCGATCTGCCGACCGCGCCGCTCGAGGTCCGCCCGAATGGACGCGTAGACGCGGTCGGCGGGCTCCTCGAACGGCTCTATGGCGATCCTGTCGAGCAGACCTTCGACGAGCGCGACAAGCCTCACGCTTTGCGCCTTCGCGATCCCAAACCGGAGTTCCGCGGCCACAATGATGCTCGTGCAAACGAACTCCGCGCCACCCCCTGCGTATATCCTCTCTCTGACGCTTCCCTTAGGACGCCTCAGCAGATCCGAAAGAATGTTCGTGTCGAGCAGATAGCGGGTCACAGATCGACCGGCTCTGGCGGTGGGTCATCGATCTCGGGAAAGTCTTCGTCCAGCGGCTCAATGCTGTCGAGGAACTCGGACAGCCGGTTTCGGTGCTTGGGCTCGATGACGACTGTGTTCCCGACCGACCGCAGAGTCACGACGTCGCCGAACCGGTCCCAGTCCGCGGGGATGCGGACGGCGCGGCTGCGACCGTTCTTGAAAACCTTGGCGTCTCGGATGTCCGACATCGGCGCGCCTGTCATAGGCCAATGGCCTATGACATAAGAT
Organism: Methylopila sp. 73B; assembly: GCF_000526315.1. Taxonomy (NCBI): domain Bacteria; kingdom Pseudomonadati; phylum Pseudomonadota; class Alphaproteobacteria; order Hyphomicrobiales; family Methylopilaceae; genus Methylopila; species Methylopila sp. 73B. Next base: position 2,601,672 of record NZ_JAFV01000001.1, read on the forward strand.
CGGGCGCGTCAGCCGTCAATTCGCCTGGGCGGTCTGGCCGTCGAAACTGCGGGGGGCGGGGCTGATGACCTTCGCGCCACCGGGCTGCACCTGGTAGACGGCGAGCGCGCGGTCGTTGCCGCCGTCGGCGCGGAAGCGGAACGTGCCGTCGACGCCGGCGAAGCCCGAGGGGTTCGCGAAGGTCTGGTCGGTCAGCCCGGCCGCGCCTTGCGTCTTCACCAGCGCCGCCACCAGCGAGGTGGCGTCGTAGGCGAGCGAGGCGGTGCGGGTCGGCTCCGCGCCGAACTTCGCCTTGTAGCGCTGGGCGAAAGCGCGGAACCCGGAGCTGTCCGGCGCCGCGTACCAGGCGCCCGCAAGGCTCGCGTCGCGCGCCATCTGCGGGTCGTCCCACAGCCCGGTGCCGAGCAGTTGCACGCGCTTCAGGTTGACGCCGTTGGCCGCCAGCAGGCCCACCACCGTCGGCACGCTGTCGGCCGTGTCCGGAATGAACAGCGCGTCGGCCTGGCCAAGCGCGTTCGCGACGCGGGCGATCGGCTCCGCCATCCTGGCCTTGTCGGTGGGGTAGCGCTCAAGCGCGACGACCCGGCCGCCGGCCTTCGCCACCGCCTGCTGGAAGGCGCCCTCCACCACCGTGCCGTAGCCGTTCTCCGGCAGCAGCGCGGCGAAGGAGCGTTTGCCCTGGCTGACGGCGTAACGCACGATCCGGTCGACATCGGACTCAGGAAGGAAGCTCAGGAGATAGACGCCCCGCGAGGCGACGTTGGCGTCGGTCGAGAAGGCGACGACCGGCACGCCCTTCTGGCGCGCGGCCTGGCCGGCGCCCTGCACGGAGTGGGCGAACAGCGGCCCGATCACCATGCGCGCGCCCTCGTCGGTCGCGCTGTTGACGGCCGCCTGCGCGCCCTGCGCCGTGCCGCCGTCGTCCTTCACGACGAGCTGGATGTCGGGGCTGTTGAACTCCGAGAGCGCGAGCTCCGCTGCGTTCTTCATGGACTGGGCGGCCGCGCCGGCGTTGCCGCTGGCCGACAGCGGGAGAACCAGCGCCACCTTGGTGGAGCCCTGCCCGATCGCCTGGCCGAGCGGCTGGGCCTCGACCTGCGGCGTCGGATTGCCGGGAAGCGGATTGAGCCGCTCGTCGGTGCCGCCGAGGTCGCTCCCGCCGCCGCAGGCGGCGAGCGCAAGCGCCGCGCCGCCGACGAACAGCGCGCGCCACCCCTTCGCCAGGGACCTTCGATCGACCGTCATGTGCGCCACCGTTTCTCGGCCGGACCCCACGAACTCGTCCGACGCGCCGAATGCCCCGATGGTCCACGGCTCGGGGAGCGTCGCGCACCACCGCTTCCCGCGGCCGCGCCCCACCGATAGACTTACCCTCTGAAGTAACCGACGAGCGTTCCCATGCCAAGGCCCGAGCCGACCGACCCCGACCTCACGGCCGGCCCCGACCACCCCTCCCGCAGCTACCTCGTGGCCGGCGTGCGGCTGACGGCGCCGTCGCTGCCGCCAGGCCTTCACGTGGTCGCGACCCCCATCGGCACGCTCGCCGACATCACCCTGCGAGCGCTGGAGACGCTGGCCGGCGCCGACTCGGTGCTGTGCGAGGACACCCGCGTCACCGCCAAGCTGATGAACCACTACGGCATCTCGACCCGGCTGACGCCCTACCACGACCACAACGCCGCCGAGATGCGCCCCAAGGTGCTAGCGCGCCTCGCCGAGGGCCAGAAGCTCGCGCTCGTCAGCGACGCGGGCACGCCGCTGGTCTCCGACCCCGGCTTCAAGCTGGTGCGCGACGCGGTCGCGGCCGGCGCGCACGTCACGCATCTGCCCGGCGCCTCCGCCGTGCTAACCGCGCTGGTGCTGGCGGGCCTGCCGACCGACCGCTTCTTCTTCGAGGGCTTCCTGCCGGCGAAGCAGCAGGGGCGGCGCGAGCGCATCGCCGAGATCGCCCGCGTGCCCGGCACGCTGGTGCTGTTCGAGACCGGCCCGAGGGTCGCGGAAGCGCTCGCGGACTTGGCCGACGGCCTTGGGGACCGGCCGGCGGCGCTCGCCCGCGAGCTCACAAAGCGCTTCGAGCAGGTGCGGCGCGGCACGCTCGGGGAGCTTGCGGCCGCGCTCGGGCAGGAGGCGCCGCCAAAGGGCGAGATCGTGCTGGTGATCGGCCCGCCGGCCGAGGAGGCGCCGCCGAGCGCAGGCGACGTCGACGCGCTGCTCGAAGCGGCGCTCGCCCGCGCCACGGTGAAGGACGCCGTCGCCGAAGTCGCGAGCGCCACCGGGCTGAAGCGCCGCGAGGTCTACGCCCGCGCGCTCGAGCTGACCAAGGCCGGCGGCTGAGCCCCCATGGCGCCGGCGCCGAAGCGGCTCGCGGCGTTCCGGCTGGGGCTCGACGCCGAGACGCGCGCGGCCTGGCTGCTGCGGCTGACCGGCTGGCGCATCCTGAAGCGACGCTACGCCCAGAGCGGCGGCGAGATCGACCTGATCGCGGTCCGCGGGCAGACGCTCGCCTTCGTCGAGGTGAAGGCCCGCGCGACTCTGGAGGCGGCGGCCGAGGCCGTGACGCCGCGCCAGCAGGCCCGCATCCGCCGCGGGGCGGAGGCCTTTCTTGCGCGCGAGCCGGCTTATGCGGGATATGTCATGACCTTCGACGTCGTCCTCGTCGCGCCCCGCCGCCTGCCGCGCCGTCTCCCAAACGCCTTCGGCCAGTAAAAACCCCAAGCGGATCAGCCCCATGTCGCTTCGCGTCGCCGTGCAGATGGACCCGATCGAGCGCATCAACATCGCGGGCGATTCGACCTTCGCCCTGATGCTGGAAGCGCAGGCGCGCGGCCACTCGCTGCTCGTCTACACGCCCGACCGCCTGACCCAGACGACGCAAGGCGTGTTCGCGGCCATGCGGCCCGCGGAGGTGCGCGACGTCGCCGGCGACCACGTCACGCTCGGCGAGGAGCGCCGCGTCTCGCTCGGCGACGAGACCGACGTGGTGCTGCTGCGGCAGGACCCGCCGTTCGACATGGCCTACGTCACCACCACCCACATGCTGGAGCGGGTGCACCCGCGCACGCTGATCGTGAACGACCCCGCCGAGGTGCGCAACGCGCCGGAAAAGATCTTCGTGCTCGATTTTCCCGAGCTGATGCCGCCCACCATCGTGACCCGCGACAAGGCCGAGATCGCGGCCTTCCGCGCCGAGCACGGCGACATCGTGGTGAAGCCGCTCTACGGCAACGGCGGCGCGGCGGTGTTTCGCGTGACCGCCGACGACCTGAATTACGGCTCGCTGATCGACCTGTTCTCGACCACCTTCCGCGAGCCGTGGATGGTGCAGAAGTTCCTGCCGAAGGTCTCGCAAGGCGACAAGCGCATCCTGCTGGTGGACGGCGTGTTCGCGGGCGCGGTGAACCGCGTGCCGGCGGCGGGCGACCTGCGCGCCAACATGGTGCGCGGCGGCGCCGCGCAGACCACCGAGATCACCCCGCGCGAGCAGGAGATCTGCGCGCGCATCGGGCCGGAGCTGGCGCGGCGCGGCCTGCTGTTCGTCGGCATCGACGTGATCGACGGAAACCTCACCGAAATCAACGTGACCTCCCCCACCGGCATTCGCGCCATCAAGCGGCTCGGCGGCCCGGACGTCGCGGCGATCACCTGGGACGCCATCGAAGCCAAGCGGAGCCGCGCGGCCGCATGACGCTGAAGATCACTCTCGCCGCAGCCGCGCTCTTCGCCTGCGCCGCCGGCGCGGCCTTTGCGCAGGACGTGACGCCGCCCGGCTTCCGCCTGCCGCCGATGCCGCCGATCACCGCGACGACGCCCGCGAAGGAGCTGTTCGGCCGGGTGACGCGCCCGAGCACGGGGCGCGAGCGGTCGATCGGCTTCTACTCCAAGGGCTGTCTCGCGAGCGCCTCCATGCTGCCGCTGAGCGGCCCGACCTGGCAGGTGATGCGGCCCTCGCGCGACCGGTTCTACGGCCGGCTGACGCTGGTGAGCTTCATCCAGCGGTTTTCGAAGCGGGTCGCCTCGAACACCTCCTGGCCGGGGGTGCTGGTCGGCGACATGTCGCAGCCGCGCGGCGGGCCCATGATCAAGGGCCACGCCTCGCACCAGATCGGCCTCGACGTGGACATCTGGCTGCGGCCGATGCCGAACCAGGAACTGACGACGGCGCAGCGCGAGACGCTGATGTCCACCAACGTCGTCGCCGAGAACCGGATCGACATGAACCGCTTCTGGACCGCGAACCACATGCAGGTGCTGAAAGACGCGGCGCTCGACCCGCAGGTGGAGCGCATCCTGGTCAACCCGGCGATCAAGCGCGCGGTGTGCCGCGACGCGCGCGGCGACCGCGGCTGGCTGCAGAAGGTGCGCCCGCAGTGGGGCCACGACTACCACTTCCACGTGCGGCTGGGCTGCCCCGCGGGCGAGGCCTCCTGCAAGCCGCAGGCGGACGTGATCCCCGGCGACGGCTGCGGCAAGCCGCTGGATTGGTGGTTCACGCCCGGCCGCCTGTTCCCGACGCAGCCGAAGATCCCGCCAAAGCCGCGCCCCCCGATGACGCTGAAGGACATGCCGCCGGACTGCGCGGCCGTCATCCGCGAGCCGTGACCCAGGCGGCCGAGCCGCGAGATGTTCGCTGATTGTTCTTGACGGCCGTTTGCTCTCCGCTACCATCGCGTGCGTCAGGGTGGGGGCGGCGGCATGGTCGTGTGGGTCTCAACGGTGGCGTTCGAGGGCATCGATGCGCGGGCCGTCGACGTGCAGGTGCAGGTCGCGCCGGGCCTGCCCGCCTTCAACGTGGTGGGCCTGCCGGACAAGGCGGTGACCGAGGCGCGCGAGCGGGTGCGCTCCGCGCTGATCGCCTCCGGCCTCGCGCTGCCGCCGCGGCGCATCACGGTCAACCTCGCCCCCGCCGACCTGCCCAAGGAGGGCAGCCACTTCGACCTGCCGATCGCGCTCGGGCTGATGGCGGCGATCGGCGCCGTGCCGCAGGACGCGCTCGCCGGCGTGACCGTGCTGGGCGAGCTCGCGCTCGACGGCACGATCGCGAGCGTCGCGGGCTGCCTTCCGGCGGCGGTCGCGGCGGTCGCCCGCGGCCATGCGCTGATCTGCCCGGAGGCCTGCGGGCCCGAGGCCGCCTGGGCGAGCGCGGACCTCGCCATCGTCGCGCCCCGCTCGCTGCTCCAGATCGCGAACCACCTCAAGGGCGTGCAGGTGCTGGCCCGCCCCCGCCCCGGCCTGCCCGACGCGGTCGGCGCGCAGCCGGACTTGCGCGACGTCCGCGGCCAGGAGACGGCCAAGCGCGCGCTCGAGATCGCCGCCGCCGGCGGGCACAACATCCTGCTCAACGGGCCGCCTGGCGCCGGCAAATCGATGCTCGCGAGCCGCCTGCCGTCGCTGCTGCCGCCGCTCGGGGCGCGCGAGCTGCTCGAGGTCGCGATGATCCGCTCGATCGCGGGGGAGCTCGCGGGCGGCCGGCTGTCGAACCGCCGGCCGTTCCGCGCGCCGCACCACTCGGCCTCCATGGCCGCGCTCGTCGGCGGCGGAGCGCGGCCCCGGCCCGGCGAGATCGCGCTCGCCCACAACGGCGTGCTGTTCCTCGACGAGCTGCCGGAGTTTTCCGCCCAGGCACTCGACGCGCTGCGGCAGCCGCTCGAGACCGGCGAGGCGGTGATCGCCCGCGCCAACCATCGCATCGCCTATCCCGCCCGCTTCCAGCTGGTCGCGGCCATGAACCCCTGCCGCTGCGGCGGAGGCGAGGCCGGGCACGCCTGCCGCCGCGGCCCGCGCTGCGCCGCGGACTACCAGGCGCGGATCTCCGGCCCGCTGCTCGACCGCATCGACCTGCGCCTCGACGTGCCGGCGGTGAGCGCCGCCGACCTGATGGCGCCGCCCGCGCTCGAGGACAGCGCGACGGTCGCCGCCCGCGTCGCCGACGCCCGCCGCCGGCAGGCGAGCCGCTTCGCCGCGCTCGGGCTGGACGGCGTTTCCGTGAACGCCCATGCGCCGGTCGCGCTGCTGGAGGAGGTCGCCCGTCCCGACGCCGCGGGCCTGAAGCTGCTGCGCGACGCCGCCGACGCGCTCAAACTGTCGGCGCGGGGGTATCACCGGGTTCTCAAGGTCGCCCGCACCATCGCCGACCTCGACGGCGTGGAGACCGTCGGCCGCATCCATCTCGCCGAAGCCCTGGCCTACCGCGCGGCGCCCGCCTCCGCGGCGCAGGCGGCGTAAGCCGCACCTTTCACGTCACGGGCCAAGGCGCAGACATCCCTCCTCGCGCCGAAGGCGTGGGGAGGGATGCCTCGGCCGGCAGGCCGAGGTCGGGTAGGGTCTCGGACGTAGGGCGCGACGGCGCGGGAGCGCGGCGGCGGGGGAGGTTCGTCCGGCGCCAACCCCACCCGGCCGGGCTTCGCCCGTCCACCCTCCCCTCTATCGAGGGAGGGATCGCCCGTGCTTCATCCTCCGACCTCGAAGACCTGACCCGGCGTCGGCGGACGGCTCACCGCGTAGCGGGATGCACCACCACCGTCGCGGTCATGCCCGCTGCGAGGGTCACGCCGGCCGGCAGCGGGTCGAGCTTGATGCGGACCGGAATGCGCTGGGCCAGCCGCACCCAGGTGAAGCTCGGATTGACGTTCGCGATCAGGTCCGCGCTCGTGACGTTGTCGCGGTCGACGATGGCCCGCGCCACGCTCTCCACATGGCCCGTGAGATCGCCGTCGTGGCCCATCAGGCGCGCCGTCGCCGGGTCGCCCTCGCGGATCGCGCGCAGCTTGGTCTCCTCAAAATAGCCGGCCACGTAGAACGAGTCGCTGTCGACCACGGCGACGGCGGCCTTGCCGGCGGTCGCGTAGTCGCCCTCGTTCAGCAGCAGGTTGGTGACGTAGCCGTTGACCGGCGAGCGCACCACGGTGCGGTCGAAGTTGAGCTTCGCGACGTCGCGTTCGACGATCGCCTGCCGCCACGCGGCTTCGGCGGTGACGACCGCGGTGCGGGCCTGCTCGCGCGCCTCGTCGGCGACGGCGGCGGAGGTCAGCTTGTCCCGGCGGTCCGCCTCCTTGCGCCGCTGCTGCAGCTCGCCGAAGCGCCCGTCGACCGTCGCTTCGGCCTGGTCGAGCGCGAGCTTGTAGCGGGCCTGGTCGATGACGAAGAGCACGTCGCCCTTCTTCACCGTCTGGTTGTCCTGCACGGTCAGGTCGGTCGCGGCTCCCGAGACGTCGGGCGTCACCTGGATGACGTTTGCGCGCACGCGGCCGTCCCGCGTCCACGGCGTGTCGGCGTAGGCGCGCCAGACGTACCAGCCGCCGGCGAGGGCTGCGGCGAAGACGACGAGGGTGAGGAGGACCCGAAAGCTCCTCGCGGCGATCGACATGATTTGCAAAGCCTCACATCAGGACGGCGACGACCGCCGCCAGCGTCAGCACGTAGGCCGACACGTTGAACAGGGCGGGGTGCCAGACGAGCCGGTAGAAGCCGGTCCGCTCCAGCACGATGCGGAGCGGCTGCCAGATCAGGCCCGCAAGCGCCGCGTAGAGCAGCAGGGGCGGCACGAAGACGCCGAAGATGTCGACCTCCTTGATCACGCCGCGGCCTCCCCGAGGCCCCGCGCCGCGCCGAACAGGGCGGGATGCTGCGCGAGGCTCGACCGTAGCGCCGCGATCCAGACCGCGAGCTCCGCGGCCTCCGCCTCGTCGGCGGGCCCCTGCGCCAGCGCTGCGCTGAGCGCCGCGTCCAGCCGGTCGAGCGGCGGCGCGGAGGGCTCCCGACGGGCGAGCCGGCGGAAATGGCGCGCGAGTTCGGCGAGGGCGCCGGCGAGCGGCGCGCCGACGGCCGGCGGCAGGCCCCGCACCACGCGGCGCAGCGCCAGGGTGTTGAGGCCGACGCGCAGCGCCGCCAGCGCGCCCTGCTCCAGCGCGAGCTGGCGCGGGTCGCCGAGGTCGAGGCGGGCCATCAGCCCATTGATGCGGTCGAACATGCGGCTCTCGAACGCGGTGCGCGTCGGGGCTTCGCGGCTTGCGGCCGCCTCCGCGAGGTCGCGGCGCAGCCCCGCGATCAGCCGCGCCACCGGCCAGGCCGTCCCGATCGGCCGCAGCACGCGCAGCAGCGCGGTGGCCAAGCCGAGCCCGAACAGGCTTGCGACCGTCGTGTTGGCGTAGGCCGCGAAATCGTAGGCCATGACGTTGCTCAGCGACAGGATGTTGATCGCCCCGAGGCCGAGCGCGAGCGCGCGCAGCGTGTAGGCCGGGATCGACATGGCGTAGGCGGTGGCGAACACCAGCGGGGCGAGCGCGAGGGCGAGCGCCTCAAAGCCTTCGAGCCGCGGCAGCACGCCGAACAGATAGACCCCCGCCACCAGCGCGCCCACGGCCGTCATCAGGGTGAAGCCGCCCGCCGCCGCCGCGGGATCGTCCGCCTGGGCGAACAGGCTCGCCATGACGGCGACGAAGATCACCGCGCCCGCCCCGCTCACCCAGCCCGACAGGATCCAGAAGGCGAAAGTGCCGACCAGCGCGACGAAGGCTGCGGCGGCGGCCGTGAAGGCGAGCTGGTAGTCGCGGTAGCGCTCGAGCGTGGCCGGCGCTTCGCCCGCCGCGCGGTCGGTCTCCGGCGCCCTGAGGTCGGACAGTCCGTCGAGGTCGTCGCGCAGCGCGAGCAGATCGGCGACGCGGACCAGGATGGTCCGCTCCAGCACCGCGCCGGCGCCCGCCTGCATCGCGGCGAAATCGGGAGCCGCCGCGAACACGGCCTTCGCCGCCGCGGCGCGCGCCGCCGGCGGCGCGCCGGCCGCCATCGCGTCCGCGGCGCCGGCGAGCGTGGGGGCCAGCGCCGCGAAGCGTTCCGGGCGCTCGGCGCGCAGAATCTCCATGCGGTCGTGGATCGCGACGACCAGCGCGAGGAAGGAGATCAGCCGCCCATGCAGCAGCCGGATGCGGCGGTTGGAGAGCCGCACGGTCGCGCTGTCGAACGAGGCGTGGATGCGCAGTCCGTCGAGCGTCGCCACGTTCGCGACCAGCGCGCGCCGGTCGCGAAGCACCGCGGCCGGGTCGGGCCGCCCGCGCAGCGTGTCGGCGGCCCAGCGCGAGGCCGAGGCGAGCGCGGTTTCCGCCGAGCCCCTCAGGGCGCGCCCGGCGTTGCGCGGGAAGAACACCTGGCTCAGGATGGTCGCGGACGCGAGGCCGACGAAGATTTCGGCGATGCGGTCGAGCGCCGCCAAAAACACTGTGTCCGGCGCGTCCAACACCGGAAAGGCGATGATCGCGACGGTGTAGCCGGACAGCAACGGGCCGTAGGAGGCGGGCGCGTCGCGCAGATAGATCGACACGAAGACGCAGCCCGCGATCCAGAGCGAGACCGCGACCACGAACAGCTCGCGGGCGTCGTAGAGCGTCGCGGTGACCGCGATCGCGACGACGCCGCCGACGACGGTGCCGACCACGCGGTAGAGCGCCTTCGACAGGACCATGCCGGTCAGCGGCTGCGAGACGATAAAGACCGTCATGATGGAGCTCGACGCTTGGGGGAGCTCAACCACGAAGGCGACGAAGGCCGCCAGGCCCGCCGCGAGCGTGGTGCGCGCCGCGAAGATCAGGCGGTCGCGGACGATGGGGCTCACGAGCGCGGGCTCCGGTCGGCCGCGAGCCGCGCGAGCAACCGCGTCGCGCCGGCGATCTCCTCGGCGGGCGCGCCCTCCAGCATCTCCGCGCAAACCTCCGCCACCACCTGCTTGAGCCGCGCCGTCTCGTCGCGGCCCCGCGCGGTGAAATGGAGCGTCTTGGCGCGGCGGTCAGTGGGGTCTTCGCGGCGCTCGATCAGTTTGGCCTTGGCCAGGCGATCGAGCAGGCGGACGAGCGAGGGCCCCTCGATCCCGAGCGAGTGCGCGAGGTCGTGCTGGCGGGCGCCCTCCCCCAGCCGGTCGAGGTGCAGCAGCGGGCGCCAGCTCGCGTCGCTCAGGTCATAGCGCGCGAGCGCCTCGTCGATCGTCCGGCGCCAGCGGCGCGCGGCGAGCGTGAGGCCGAAGCCGAAATCGGTGACGACGGAAGGCGACGGGCGAGACGACATCCGCACTAATTAGGACGCTATCTAATAGTCCGCTAGGGACATCGCGCATGGCTGAGCCGCGCTCAGCAGGCCGCGCCGCGCCAATTCGCTTTCGCTCGCAGGTGCGAAGACGCTATCTTGCGCTGCGGGAACCCTATGGGTGCGCTCGCGTTCCCTGTTCTTACGTCGCACAGATCAGGGGGTCGCATGAACGAAGCGGTGACGCTCGTGGAAGGGGCGGCCGAGCGGCTGTCCTGGCTTCCGGACTGGGGCGCCAGCCTCATCCTGCTGGCGCTCGGCGCGGCGGTCGCGATCGCGGTTCACCGCCTCGCGTTTCGCATGCTGACGACGTTCGTGGCCCAACGCAGCCTGTTCTGGCGCTCGCTGGTGTCCCGCACCCGCGGCCCGACGCGGCTTGCGGTGCTCATCCTGGTGTTCTCGATCGTGTCGTCGGCGGCTCCGCTCACCGACGGCCAGAGCGACGCCATCCGCCATGGCCTGCTCGTCGCCTTCATGATCCTGGTCGGCTGGGCGGCGACGACCGCGCTGCACATCTGGACGGTCATCTATCTCAGGAAGTTCAAGCTCGACTCCGAAGACAACCTGCTGGCGCGCAAGCACCTGACGCAGATGAAGATCTTCGAGCGCGCCGGCGTCACCCTCCTTGTCGTCGTCACCATTGGCGCCGCGCTGATGACCTTCGACGGGGTCCGGCAGTACGGCGTGTCGCTGCTCGCCTCCGCCGGCGCCGCGGGGCTCATCCTTGGCCTCGCCATGCAGCCGGTGCTCGCCAACCTCGTGGCCGGCATCCAGCTCGCCATCACCCAGCCGATCCGGCTCGACGACGCGATCGTGGTCGAGAACGAGTGGGGCTGGGTCGAGGAGATCACCGCGACCTACGTCGTGGTGCGGCTGTGGGACTGGCGGCGGCTGGTGCTGCCGCTGAAGTACTTCATCGAGAAGCCGTTCCAGAACTGGACCCGCGAGGGCGCGTCCATCATCGGAACGGTGCTGCTCTACGTCGACCACGCCGCGCCGATCGCGCTGATGCGGACGAAGCTGGACGAGCTCGTGAGGGCCTCGCCGCTCTGGGACGGGCAGGTCGTCAACCTGCAGGTCTCCGACGCCATGGAGCACGTCATCCAGGTGCGCCTGCTGGTCTCGTCGGGCAGTTCGCCCAAGGCGTGGGACCTCCGCTGCGAGATGCGCGAGAAGATGATCGTGTGGCTGGCTGAGCAGCACCCCTACGCGCTGCCGCGGCTGCGGACCGACATGGGCCGCCAGCCGGCGCCGGACCCGCGCCAGCAGCAGGCGCGGGAGGAGCGGCCCGCGGCGCTCAAGGCGGCGCGGGCCTGAGCGAGGCCCGTCCGAAGACGGGCCCGGCGGCTTAGCCGACGTTGACCATATCAGCGGTGATGTTCTCGATCCGGAGCGCGCCGACCTGCTTCATGATGGTCTCGAATTCGCGCTGCATGATCGCCAGCACGGCCGCGACGCCCGGCTCGCCGAAGGCCGCGAGGCCCCAGCAGTAAGGCCGGCCGATGCAGACCGCGGCCGCGCCCATTGCAAGCGCCTTGATCACGTCGGTGCCGCGGCGGAAGCCGCCGTCGACCAGCACCGGGATCTTGCCGTTCACGGCCTTCACCACCTCGGGCAGCGCCTCGATGGTCGGGTAGAGGCTCTCCTCGGCGCGGCCGCCGTGGTTCGAGACGATGATCGCGTCCACGCCGTGCTTCAGCGCCTCTTCCGCGTCCTCGTGGGTGACGATGCCCTTCAGCACCAGCTTGCCCTTCACGATCTTGCGCAGGCGATCGACGTAGTCCCAGGTCATGCCCGTGCCGTAGAGGTTCGTGACCTTCGACACGTCGAGGTCGTCGAACATCGGCTTGCGGCTGACTTCGTTGACGAAACCGCCGGCGTGGCAGTCCTTGCAGTTCCGGGTGTCGTCGCGGCGCAGGCGGAACAGCGTCTCGGTGTTGCGGCCGCCCTGGCGGTCGACGGTGAGCACGATCGCGGGCGCGCCGGCCGCCTCCGCGCGCTTCACGAGCGCCTCGGTGACGGTCCAGTCGTCGGTCGGGTAGAGCATGTACCAGACGGGCGCGCCGCGCGCCTCTGTGACGTCCTCGATCGAGGTGGAGCCCACCGTCGAGAGGATCATGCCGTTGCCCTTGACCGTGGCGGCCTTGGCGACCGCGGTCTCGGCTTCGGGGTGGAACGCGCCCTGGCTGCTGACCGGCGCGAGCATGATCGGCGTGCCGTAGGTCTGCCCGAAGAGCGTGACGCTGGTGTCGATCTTGCGCACGTCGATCAGGCGGCGCGTGCGGATGCGGATCTTGGAGAAGGCCTCGTGGTTCGCCCGCAGCGTCTCGTCGCCGTCGACGCCGCTCGCGAGGTAGCCGTAATGGGCGGGCGGCAGCGCCTTCTTGGCGGCCGGCTCGAAGTCCATCACGTTGAGCGCCTGCTCCGGCGTCGCGATCACGTCGCCGACCGCCTGCGCCGGGGCGCGGAGAACGTCGTAGCTCTGGGCGAGCGCGCTGGTCGAGCCGAGCGCGAGCGACCCGACGAGGGTGCGAACGGCGGTCGGCGTCATCACGGGGCTTGCGGCAAGGAAGCGGATGAAATTGCGGCGGTCGGTCAGGCGGGCGTCGGAAGCGTCGGACACGGTCGTCTCCTGAAAAACGTCGGGGACCAGGACGCGGGCTCATGCTCGCAGGCGTCGCGCGAGCTGCGCTCGTACGCCGCACCTCGAAGCTGCGCCCAAGTCGGGGAAGCGGGAAGGCGTTTCTTATTGGACTAAAGTAGAACTAGCGCCGTAGCCCGCGCCCGCCTGCGTGTCCACCGAATAATGCCGCACCGCACAAAAAGCCGGGGGCTCGACCTGCTTGCGCAAGCGTCGCCCGCCGCGCCGGCCGCTGACGGCGCCTGTCCCGTTCAAATAGCGTCCGACGATGACGCTGGCGCTACGCTCAGCGCGTGGCCCGGCGCCAGATCCAAATGGCGAGCGCGCCGAAGGCGGCGAAGAAGATGATGTTGAACCACGGAATGATCGTCGGGTTCGGGTCGGACCGCCGGATGTTGACGGCGTTCGGGAACCACGACAGCAGGTTCAGCCGCCAGCCGTACTTGGTGACGACGGCTATCCCCTTCTCAGACGCGATGGAGGCGGCCACCGCCTGCTCGTCCGCGCTGTCGAACTTCAGGTAGAACGGAAAGCCCCAGCCGGTGTCCTCATTGCGGTAGACGTGCGGCACCTTGGTCTCGACGTCTTCGGCGAAGATGTAATAGACGTCCCGCCCCTGGCTCGGGCGGTCGCCGCCTTGCAGCGGCTTGCCCGTCATGTCGACGCGGCGGTTTTCGACGCCGATGATCCGCACCACGTCGTGCCGCGGCAGGTAGAAATGCAGGAACGCCGCGCCCGGCAGCACCGCGAGCAGGGCCACGACGGCGACGATCACGCGGGTGCGGTTGAACATTCCTGAAATCTCCGGCGGCGAGCTTTATCCGTAGGTATGTGGGTCTCGGCGAGACCAGAGGCAATCAGCGCGCGGCATTGATCTTGGCATCGCTGGATGCCACTTTTCGTGCCTGAAGGAGACGATCCATGCGCACCACTGTCGCCATCGATGACGAGTTGATCGCGAAGGCCCAGGAGTACACAGGGGTCAAGGAAAAGGCGACGCTCGTCCGGATGGGCCTCGAGGCGCTCGTCCATCGTGAAGCCTCGCGCCGCGCCGCAAGGCTCGGAGGCATCGCTCCTGGGTTCAGGGCGCCGCCGCGCCGCAGACTGCCGCCCGAGTGATACTGGTCGACACCTCGGTCTGGGCCGACCACCTCGGCAAGCCCGATAATGCGCTCAGGCAGTTGCTCGACGACGGGCAGGTTCTGATGCACCCCTTCGTCCTTGGCGAAATCGCTCTTGGAAGCCTGCCAAAGCGCGGCGTCGTGCTTTCGACGCTCGGGGCCATCGACCAATGCGAGGTCGCGTCGATCTCGGAGGTCGAACAGCTCATCGAGACTCTCGACCTTTGGGAGACAGGCGTCGGCTATGTCGATGTCCATCTGATCGCGTCGACGATCATGATGCTCGACGGCGCCCTCTGGACCCGGGACCAGCGCCTCAAGACCGCCGCCGAACGCCTGGGCGTCGCGGCGGCGGGTCTCGTCTGATCCTCACCGCACCAGAAAATTCTTGAACTGCCAGGGGTCGCTCTCGTCCAGATCTTCCGGAAACAGGCCGGGGCGGTTCTGCAGCGGCGTCCAGTTGGTGTAGTAGCCCTTCACCGGGCCAAGGTAAGGCTTCTGGATCTCCAGGCAGCGCTTGAAGTCCATCTCGTCGGTCTCGACGATGCCCTCGTTCGGGTTCTCGATCGCCCAGACCATGCCGGCGAGGATGGCGGAGGTCACCTGCAGGCCGGTCGCGTTCTGGTAGGGCGCGAGCTCGCGGGTCTCTTCGAGCGAGAGCTGCGAGCCGTACCAGTAGGCGCCCTTGCCGTGCCCATAGAGCAGCACGCCGAGCTCGTCGATCCCGTCGACCAGTTCGTCCTCGTCGAGCACGTGCAGCGTGTCCTGCACCTTGCCCTCGGCCCCGAACAGCTCGTGCCACGACAGCACGGCGTCGTCGGCGGGATGGTAGGCGTAGTGGCAGGTCGGGCGGTAGACGGCCTTGCCGTCCTCGCGGACCGTGAAGTAGTCGGCGATCGAGATCGACTCGTTGTGGGTGACGAGGAAGCCGTACTGCGGCCCCGGCGTCGGGCACCAGGTGCGCACCTTGGTGGCCGCGCCCGGTTGCATCAGGTAGATCGCCGCGGCGTTCGGGTCGTCGTGGGTGCGGGCGTTCTCCGGCATCCAGGTCTCGTGCGTGCCCCAGCCAAGCTCGGCCGGCTGCAGGCCCTCGGAGATGAAGCCCTCCACCGACCAGGTGTTGAGGAACACGTTCCGCGGCTTCGGGTCGGTGGTGCGCTGGGTGTCGCGCTCGGCGATGTGCACGCCCTTCACCCCGATCTGGCGCAGCAGCGCCGCCCACTCCTCGCGGGTCGTGGGCTCCGGCGTGTTCAGGTTCATGTCGGCTGCGATGTTCAGCGCCGCCTGCTTCACGAAGAACGACACCATGCCGGGGTTCGCGCCGCAGGTGGAGACGGCGGTCGGCAGGCCCTTCGGCGAGCGGCGGCGCAGGTCTAGCGTGATTTCGCGCAGCGCGTAGTTCGAGCGCTCCGACGGGCCCTTGGTCTTGTCGAAGTAGAAGCCGAGCCACGGCTCGTTGACCGTGTCGATGTAGAGGACCCCGAGTTCCTGGCAGAGCGCGATCAGGTCGGCCGAGCCGGTGTCGACGGAGAGGTTCACGCAGAAGCCGCGGCCCTCGCCCTTGGTCAGCAGGGGCGTCAGAAACGCGCGGTAGTTCTCCTTCGTGACGTGCTGCTGGATCAGCTCGTAGCCGTGCGCCTCGGCGATGTGCTTGTTGAGATCGCTCGGGTCGATGATCGACACCCGGCTCTTGTCGAATTCAAAGTGGCGTTCCAGCAGAGGCAGCGTCGCCCGTCCAATGGAGCCGAAACCGATCATCACGATGGGACCGTCGATCTTGGCGTACACCGGATGGTCCGTCATTCTTTCGCGCTCCTGGGCTGGTCTGCCGCGGCGGGCGCCGCGCGGCCCGATAAAGGCCGAACGGCGCTGGAGAATCAACACCAGCGGTGACGCGGCGATGACGGCCGCGCCGCGTAACGAACCGCCGCCGGCGCGCGTAAGCCCGGTCGAGGATGCTGCGTGAACGAGCGTGAGCGGGACTGGGCGACGTGGATGAAAGCGGCCGGAGCGGGCGACGCCGAGGCCTATCGCCGCCTGCTCGGGGAGTTGGCGTCGTTCCTCCGCAGGGTTGTCCGCCGCCGCGCCGGCGCGGGCGTCGACGAGGCTGAGGTCGAGGACGTCGTGCAGGAGGCTTTGCTCGCCATCCATCTGAAGCGTGGAACCTGGGACCCCGGCCAGCCGGTCGGACCCTGGGTGGCGACCATCGCGCGGAACAAGCTCACCGACGCCCTGCGCCGCCGTGGGCGGCGCATCGTGGTGCCGATCGAGGACGTGGCTGAGGCGCTCGTCGCGCCCGGCGAGGACGACGGGCTGTCGCCGCGCGAGACCGACCGCCTGCTCGCCGTGCTCAAAGGCCGCCAGCACGACGTGGTCCGATCGATCACCGTCGAGGGGGCCGACATCCGCGCCACCGCCGCGAAGCTCGGCATGAGCGAGGGCGCCGTCCGCGTCGCGCTTCATCGCGGGCTGAACGCGCTGTCCGCGGCCTACCGGAGTTTCCGCGAGTGAAGACGAGCGCGCTCATTGACGCCCTCGCCACGGACGCCGGGACGCCGCCCGCGCGGCTGGAGCCGGCCTTCGCCGCCGGCGCCGCGGGCGCCGTGGTCGTCGCAGGCCTGCTGTTCGCCGCGACGCTTGGGGTGCGGCCGGACGCGGCCGTGGCGCTGGGCGCGGTTCGCTTTCCCTTCAAGTTCGCGGTCACGCTGGCCGGCGCCGTCGGCGCCGCCGTGCTGGCGCTCCGGCTCGCACGGCCCGGCGCCTCGCTCCGGCCGGGCGTGGTCGCGCTCGGCGTCGCCGTCGCCCTGCTCGCGAGCGGCGTCGCCGCCGAGCTCGTGGCGACGCCGCGCGACGCCTGGGCGTCGCGGCTCGTGGGCCATAACGCGCTCCTGTGCCTGGCGAGCGTCACCGGCCTCGCGCTCGGGCCCCTGGCGCTGCTGCTGGCGGCGCTCCGGCGCGGCGCGCCGGCTTCGCCGCGGGCGGCCGGCGCCGCCGCGGGGCTGTGCGCGGGCGCGATCGCCGCGACCTTCTACGCCGCCCATTGCGTGGACGATTCCCCGCTGTTCGTCGCGACCTGGTATCCGCTGGGCCTCGGCCTCGTCAGCGCCTTGGGCGCCGCGGCGGGCGAACGCGCCCTGCGGTGGTGACCCGGATTGAGACGCGGCTGGTCCCCGCTAAGGACCGGCGGCTTCTCCAGGCCATGGCGCGCGACCGCGTGGCGCCGATCCCGCTGAACAGGTTCGCGGCCACGACGTGGCTTTTCTGCGAACGAAATGCGTTCCCGGACGTTCTTGGCGTGCTGGCGTCGGGGGCGGCGCCGGGGAGGACGTCCTGAGCTATGAAATATCGCACCTTGGCGACTGCGGTCGTCGCGGCGAGCGTCGCCGCGCCAACGGCGCAGGCGGGCTTCCTGGATTTCCTGTTCGGACGCCGGGCGCCGGCTCCCGTCGAGGAGTACCGCGAGGCTCCGGTGGCGCCGGCCGCGCCGCGCGTTGACCGAGCGCCCGTCCGAAAGCCGCAGCTCACCCCGCAGGAGCAGCTCGCGCGCACGATCGATCCGGTCGCGAACCCCGACTGGCATCTGGTGGATCCCACCCTGCGGCGGGGCGACGTGCTGTTCCTGGCGGACCGTGTGGTCGTCTTCACCGGCGGGCGGATCGGCGACGCCAGCAGCTACGCGCCGCTTGAGAGCAGCCGCATCGTCAGCTCGTCCGAACGGCGCGCGCTGCGCCAGATGGCGGGCCGCCCGGCGCAGGACGAGCCCGGAGAGCCGAAGGAGCGGCGCCGCCGGACCGTCAAGCCCGCCGGCGCCCGTCTCGCGACCTCGTTCTAAGGCCGCTTGGCCGTTCAGGCCGGGATGCGGAGCACCTGTCCCGGATAGATCTTGTCGGGGTGCTTGAGCATCGGCTTGTTGGCTTCGAAGATGTCGTTGTAGCGATTGGCCTTGCCGTATTGCGCCTCGGCGATCTTCGACAGGTTGTCGCCCTTCTTCACAGTGTAGAACTTGGCCTCCGCGCCCGGCGCGTCGACCTTCAGCTGGTCGTCGACCTTGGCGACGCCGAGGGTGTTGCCGGCTGCGAGGATGATCTTCTCGCGGATCTCGTTCGACAGCGCGGCGCCGGTGATCTTCACGGTGTCGCCCTCGACCGCGACGTTGAGATCCTTCGCGTCGAGCCCGTGCTTCTCGATCTCAGCCTTGATTTTGTCCGCCGGGGCGGCCTCGGCTTCGCTCGCGCCGAACAGCTTCTCGCCGACGTCCTTGATGAAATCGAACACGCCCATAAGCCGTCTCCTTACTTGTTGATTGCCGTTACGAGCGGGCACATAGCGCCGGCGCGGCGGATCAACAGGCCGAAACTTCAGGCTCAAGCGGCGCGGTTCTCGCGCAACGTCATCGGCTGGACGCGGGGCGCCGCGCCGGCCGGGGCTACGAGCGCGTGGTCCGGCGGCACCAGCGCCCACCGCTCGCGCGAGCCGTCGAGCGGCTCGGAGGCCACGAGCAGGCGGTCCTCGCTCTCGCTCCAGTAGAGCGTCGGCGGACGATCGTCGGAGGACCAGCGGAAGGCGTAGAGATCGCGGCCGTCGGTGAGCGCGGCGGCGAAGCGCAGCGGCTCGGTCACGCCTTTCGCCCGCATCTTGCGGGCCACCGTCTCGAGCGTCGCGGTGACGGCGCGGACGGGATCGTTCTCCGCGCCGGCGGCGATGGCCGCCAGAAACAGCGCCTCGGAGTCCGTGCCGCCCATGCGGGCGGCGTAGAGCGCGTCGGGGATCATGCCCTCCACCGTCCGACGCATCTGCGGCCAGCCGCCGATCTGGCCGTTGTGCATGAACAGCCAGCGGCCATAGGCGAAGGGGTGGCAATTGGCGCGGCTGGTGGCGGGACCCGTGGAGGCCCGCACATGGGCGAAGAACAGCCGGGCGCGGATCTGCCGGCAGAGGTGGCGGAGGTTTTCGTCGGACCACGCCGGGAGGGTTTCGCGGTAGAGGCCGGGCTCGTCGCGGTCGGCGTACCAGCCGACGCCGAAGCCGTCGCCGTTGGTCCCCGTCACCGCTTCGGCGGCATGCAGGCTCTGGTGGATGAGCGAATGCGCGGGCGCCGCGACGAATG
Organism: Methylopila sp. 73B; assembly: GCF_000526315.1. Lineage (NCBI taxonomy): Bacteria > Pseudomonadati > Pseudomonadota > Alphaproteobacteria > Hyphomicrobiales > Methylopilaceae > Methylopila > Methylopila sp. 73B. The sequence continues at coordinate 2,620,609 of NZ_JAFV01000001.1, forward strand.
TCTCGAGGTAGGTGGGGGCGCCTCGGTAGGCGATCCAGCGGCACATGGGCGGGCGCAACAGGGTGAACGACGGGTTAACGCTGGCCGCCCCGCGGTAAACATCGGGTTAACCGCGGGTTGCGGCGCCCGGTTATGGTTGGCCTGCGGCGCCGCGGACGGTAGGTCTGAGGCTGGCGGCCTTAGCCCGCGCGCGTCTCCGAACCCAAGGCCGATCGCTTCCATGACCGCCCGCCCCCGACGCCCGCTCCTTCCGCTCGCGGGCGTCCTCGCCCTTGTCCTCGCCGCCGGTCTGGCGCTCTGGGCGCTCAGCCCCTGGCTCGCGAGCGTCATCCACGGCCATGTGGACGGCAAGGCGCTGTCGCTGGTCTGGACGCTGCCTCTCGTTGGGCTGCTGCTGTCGATCGCGGTCATGCCGCTCGCGGCCCCCCGCGTCTGGCACCACCACTACGGCACGATCGCCGCCGGCTGGGCGCTCGCGCTGCTCGTCCCGTTCGCGGCCGTCCACGGCGTGGGGCCGGTGGCGAGCGAAACGGTCCACGCGGCCTTGGGCGAATACCTGCCGTTCGTGGTGCTGCTGTTCTCGCTGTTCACCATCTCCGGCGGCATCCTGGTGACGGGCAACCTGCACGGCACGCCGGCGCTCAACACCGCGCTGCTCGCGATCGGGACCCTGCTCGCGAGCGTCATCGGCACCACCGGCGCCTCGATGGTGCTGATCCGGCCGCTGGTGCGCGCGAACGACCAGCGCCGGCGCAACGCCCACGTGGTGATCTTCTTCGTCTTCCTGGTGTCGAACATCGGCGGCTCGCTGACGCCGCTCGGCGACCCGCCGCTGTTCCTCGGCTTCCTGCAGGGCGTCGACTTCTTTTGGACGACCACCCACGTCGCCAAGGAGACGGCGGTGCTGGTCGCGATCCTGCTGCCGGCGTTCTACCTGCTGGACCGCTGGTTCTTCTCCCGCGAGGCCTTCATCCCGAAGCCCGACCCGACGCCGGACAGCCGCATCGGCGTCTCCGGTCTGCAAAACCTGCCGCTGCTCGCCGGCGTCGTCGCGGCCATCCTGATGAGCGGGCTGTGGGACAGCGGCGTGATCTTCGACGTGTTCGGGACCAAGGTGACGCTGCAGTCGCTGCTGCGCGACCTCATCCTGGTCGGCCTCGCGCTCGTCTCGCTGGCCATCACCCCGCGCGACTTGAGGGAGCGCAACGGCTTCGACTGGGAGCCGATCCGCGAGGTCGCCAAGATCTTCGCCGCGATCTTCGCGACGCTGATCCCGGCCCTGCTGATCCTGAAGGCCGGGACGGAGGGCGCCGCCGCGCCGCTGGTCGCGCTGGTCTCGCGGGCGGACGGGAGCCCCAGCGACGCCACCTATTTCTGGCTCACGGGCATCCTGTCGAGCGTGCTCGACAACGCCCCGACCTACCTCGTGTTCTTCAACCTCGCCGGCGGCGACGCGCAGGAGCTGATGGGGCCGCTCGCCTCGACGCTCGCGGCGATCTCCGGCGGCGCGGTGTTCATGGGCGCCCTCACCTACATCGGCAACGCCCCGAACTTCATGGTGCTCGCCATCGCGAAGAACCGCGGCGTCGCGATGCCAAGCTTCTTCGGCTACATGGCGTGGTCCTGGGGCGTCCTGGGGCCCTGCTTCGTGCTGCTGACGCTGCTGTTCTTCGCGTGGTGAGACCGAGCGTCGGAGCTGTTTTCTTCGACGCGCTGAACCACACCGTCATCCCAACCGGCGCCCGGGACCGTTAGGTCTCGCCCGAGGTCTCGGGCGCTCATCGGAGCTGTTTTTACTTGGCGTCCCTGCACCACGACGACGAGGCCTCGCGGCACCGGGCGGCGTAGCTCTGCGAGAGCTTCTCGGCAGCGGCCCACTCGTCCTCGTCGATCGAGTTGGTGCTGTTGGCGTCCATCGCCTCGAACGTCGGCGCCTGCTCGATCTTGAGGTTGGCCGAGTTCTTGCGCCACTCGACGCTGTCGATCTGACCGTTGCCGTTCGTGTCGATCGACTTGAAGCTCGGCCACTCGGCTGCGATGGCGGGAGCCGCCGAAAGCAGAAGGACAGCAGCGAAAGCGACCAGTTTCTTGATCATGTGCGTATTCTCCCTAGTGTCGTTAGTGACCCCCGCCACTGTGGGCGCGGGCCCTGCCGCCTGTTTTCGGCCGCTTCCTAACGGGCAGACACTCGCCAAGCTTTATCAATGGAACTTCTTCCCGATTTTGCCCGGGACATAGTCGTAGGCGCGCCGATACGTCGCTTATACCCGAAGGGGCCGCATCGGGACGACGTCTTCGCCACGTCAAGACATCGCGCTTCGCGCCGGTTTTCGGCCTGACCGGCGACGACGTCGAGCGCCCGCGCTCCCTTACGGCTGCGCCCTAGGTCCCTGCTTGGTGCTGCTGAGCCTGCTGTTACTTGCGTCGCGAGACAGAGGCGCCGCGTTCAGAGGCGCAGCCGTTCGATCATCCGTTCGAACGCGGCGAAGATGTCGCCGTCGAGCTTCCCGCCCATCCCGCGCATGATGCGGAGCGCGTCCGCCGCGGCCATCTGCTTCCGGTAGGGCCGGTTCTCCACCAGCGCCCCGAAGATGTCGCAGATGGTGATGATGCGCACCGTGTCGGAGATCTGGCTGCCCGAGAGACCATCGGGATAGCCGCTGCCGTCGAGATACTCGTGATGGCTGCGGACCGCCGCCAGCACCTCATCGGAGACGCCGCCCTGGAGGACCAGCGCCGCGTGGCCGTTCTGGGCGTGCCGGCGCATCACCTCGATCTCGTCGGCGTCCAGCTTGCCGGGCTTGTTCAGGATTTCGATCGGCACGCCGATCTTGCCGACGTCATGCAGCAGCGCCGCTTCGGCCACCCGCCGGCAATCTCGCGGCGCGAAGCCGATGCCCTGGGCGAAGGCGGCCGCAAGGCCCGCCACCAGCAGGACATGTTGGTAGGTGGCGTCATCGAAGCTCCACACCACGTCGAGCCATGTCCGAAGGCCGGCCTTCTCGATGGCGCGGGTGATGTGGCGGGCGCCCTCGGGCAGGCGGGACAGCGGAATCGGCTGGCCGTCTTCAATCGCGTCCATGATGTCGGCCAGCGCGAGACCGGCTTCGCGCGCTTCGTCGCGGGTGATCTCGCGGATGTCCGCGTCATCGCCGGCCAGGGCGCCGATGACGGCCCGGATCAGCGAGCTCCGCGGCGCGTCGAGCGGAAGGACCGCACCGGCGCCGAGCGCGCGCGCCTGGGAGTCGTCGCGGCGCGATCCACTGCGGAGGATGCAGACCAGCGGCGGCGACCCGCCCCCCGAATGGAGCATCGTCGACCGGACGATACCCACCGCCTCTGCGCTGTCGAGCGCGAGATCGGCGACGATGGCGAGCGGCGCGTCCGCCGTCGGCGGCGCGTGCGGCGCAACAACATGGCAGGACCCGATAAGACTAAGATCTCGCTTGAGCCTTCGGCCTTTGTCCGGGCGGTCAGTGAGAATGAAGATCGACGGATTAGACACAATTTGTCTCCGACAAACCCACCGGCCTGACGGCATGCCATGCTCGGTTATTTGCGGCGAAGCCGACACGAAACTGTCGCTCGCTTCGGTAGACGATGGTCTCCGGATTATAATGAAACTTTAAGTCGATCGTCGGAATACGGAGCTACGCCCTCCGGAAGAATGCTTACCGACGATGGTCGGCGAAGGGCGACGGCCGGCGGATCGGAGTTACGGCTGCACCACCAGGAAGCAGAACGTCGCGAACAGCACGAGGTGGATCAGTCCATAGAGGATGTTGGTCCGGCCCGTGCCGAAGGTGAGCAGCGCGACCGCGAAGGTGACGAGCAGCAGCACCGTGTCCTTGGAGTCCAGGCCGAGTTCCAGCGGCGCGCCGTAGAGCAGCGACAGCGCCGCGATCGCGGGGATGGTGAGGCCGATGGTGGCGCAGGCGGAGCCGAGCGCGAGGTTCACGCTCTTCTGCAGCTTGTCGGCGCGGGCGGCGCGCACGGCGGCGCTGAACTCGGGCAGCAGGATCAGGAAGGCGACGATGACGCCGGCGACCGCCGCCGGCGCGCCCGCCGCCCGCAGGCCGACATCGACCGTCGCCGTGAAGGTCTTGGACAGCAGGATCACCACCAGCAGCGCCGCGACGAGAAAGCCGAAGGAAATCAGCGTCGCGCGGTTGCTCGGCTTGTGCGCCTTGTCCGCCACCTCGTCGTCCTTGATGACGACGGCGAAATACTCCCGGTTGCGCACGGTCTGGGTGTAGAGGAACGCGAGGTAGATCGCGAAGGTCGCGGCGCCTGCGAAGGCGAGCTGGCTCGCGGAATAGGCGCCGCCGGGGGCGGCCACCGTGTGGTTCGGCAGCACCAGCGACAGCGCGCAGAGCGGGATCAGCACCGCGAGATAGGCGTTCGCGCCGGTCACGCGGAAGCTCTGCTCCTTGTGCCGTAGGCCGCCCAGCAGAATGCAGACGCCGACCAGTCCGTTGCCCACGATCATCACCACCGCGAGGATGGTGTCGCGGGTCAGCGTGGGGTTCGGGTCGTCGCCGAGCAGCGCGGAGGCGAGCAGCGCCACCTCCATCACGGTGACGGACATGGCGAGCACCAGCGTGCCGAAGGGTTCGCCGGTGCGGTGGGCGATCAGCTCGGCATGGTAGACCGCCGCGAACACGGCGCCGAACAGCACGGGGATAAGCGTGACCGCAACCACGAGGCTGAGCGTCGAGCCGTCGTAGCCGCCGTCGAGGCCGAGAACCTTGAGCGCCGCGACGAAGGCGAGCCCGACGAGCGGCGGCGCCCACGCGGAGACGGGGGTCCTCGGCTCGACGTGGGACTGACGTTCGGCGGCGGCGGCGACGGATGTCATGACGTGAGGGGGTCTCCGGCAGGCGCGCTCGCCGAGGGGACGGCGAACGCATCGGCGCGCTTTGCGGCGTGAGCAGGATGGATTATCCGATCGGGGGTGTAGGACAGTGACGCCCTGTGTCCACCCTTCCCGCCCTACCCCGCGTCGAACAAGAGCGTGATGACCACCCCCCCGACCGAACCGCTGACCGATCCCCTCGTCGCCCCGGAGACGCTCGCCGCCGCCCCGCGGCCCGACCATCTGCTGGTGACGGAGATGGTGCAGCCGGGCTCGCGCGTGCTCGACGTCGGCTGCGGCGACGGGTCGCTGCTGAACCTGCTGATTGCGCGCCGCGGCGTGGACGGACGCGGCATCGAGCTGTCGCAGTCGGGCGTGAACGCCTGCGTGGCCCACGGCCTGTCGGTGATCCAGGGCGACGCCGACGCCGACCTCGCGGCCTATCCCGACGACGCCTTCGACTACGTGATCCTGTCGCAGACGCTGCAGGCGACGCGGCGCCCGAAAGAAGTGATCGAGGACCTGCTGCGCATCGGCCGGCGGGCGGTGGTGTCGTTCCCGAACTTCGGCCACTGGCGCACCCGCATGCAGTTCCTCACCGAAGGCCGCATGCCGGTGAACGCCAACCTGCCGGAGGCCTGGTACGAGACGCCGAACATCCACCTCTGCACCATCCGCGACTTCGTGGACTTGGTGGAGATGCTGGGCGCCCACATGGAGCGCGCGGTCGCGCTCGACGCCACGGGACGCCCCGTGCGGGTGAACGCGCCGTGGTGGTTCTGGAACCTGTTCGGCGCGCAAGGGGTGTTTCTGCTCAGCCGGGAGTGAGGGAAAGGCCCCGCCCTGGTTCCCCTCCCCCTTGCGGGGAGGGGTTAGGGGTGGGGGTGGCGCAGAAAACAGCTCCTAGGCCGAGGTGCGCACCGGAGCGCGGCGTCGCCGTGGGGGCTCATCCGGGACCACCCCCGCCACCGACCCCTCCCCGCAAGGGGGAGGGGAGAAGATGCGCGGCGGCGCCCCTACGGCGCAGGGGCCGGAACGCCGACGGGAGCGGGTGAGAGCGCCGGCGCCATCTTGACCCGGCGCGTCGAGCGGGCGGGAAGCGGACGCATCACCTGCTTGGTCGCCTCCACCAGATGCACGCCCGCGAACGGCGCCCACAGCCGCGCGCCGAAGCGCTCGAAGGCGAAGGCGGAGCGCAGCATCAGGCCCCGCTCGACCGGCGGCATGAACAGCGCCTCGTCCCAGCCTTCCGGCGTGAACAGCGCCTCGCGCAGCAGATCGGTCAGCTGGCTGCGGCTGAACGGCCGGCCGTGGCCGAAGGGGGTGGCGTCGCTCTGCGCCCAGGCGCCGCGTCGGTTGGGCGCCACCACGATCAGCCGCCCGCCGGGCGCGAGGCAGCGCCAGGCCTCGCGCAGCACGTCGGCCGCGCTGTCGCTGGTCTCGAGCACGTGGATCGCGATCACCCGGTCGACGGCCGCGTCCGGCAGCGGCCACATGTCGGCCTCCACCAAGGCTGCGGCGTGGGGCGGTTCGGGCGGCCAGGCGATGACGCCCTGCTGGGCCGGGTAGAGCGCCAGCAGCCGCTCCGCCTCCCCGCGGAACACGCCGAGATAGGGGCTCGCGAAGCCGACGCCGAGCACGCGCAGGCCGGAGGTGGCGGGCCAGCGCGCGCGCAGCTTCCCGCGCAGGATGCGCCGGGCGATCTCGCCGAGCGGCCGGGCGTAGAAATCGCGGAGATCGACGACGTCGAGCGGCATCCGCGCGTCAGGCCAGGCAGGCGTCGAGGGCGGCGCGCAGCGTCAGCCCGTCGAAGGGCTTGGTGACCACCTGCGTCGGCCCGTCGTCGAAGGCCGCGCCGAGCTCGAAGTCCGCCCGGCCGGTGGCGAAGACGACGGGAAGGTTTGGGCGCTCGTCGCGGCACCAGCGGGCCAGCGCGTCGCCGTCCATGTCGGGAAGGCCGAGGTCCGCCAGCACGAGATCGACCGGCCTGCCCTCGCGAATGACCGCCTGGGCGTCGGCGGCGGTCCGCGCCTCGATCACCGTATGGCCGAAGCTCGCGAGCAGATCGGCGACCCCCATGGCGATGAGCGCGTCGTCCTCCACCAGCAGCACCGTAACCGGCCCCGCCCGGACGGCGCGCGGCTCCGGCGGGGGAGCGGATGCGTCCAGCAGGCGGCGCAGGCGCACGGCCAGCTCATCCTGGCGGTAGGGCTTCTGGATGAGGTGGACGTCGGCGTCGATGCGGCCGTGGTGGACGACGACGTCCTCGGCGTAGCCCGACATGAACAGCACCTTGAGCTCCGGACGCGCCGTCTGCGCCTCGCGCGCAAGTTCGGGCGGGGTCGGCTGGCCGGGCATCACCACGTCGGACAACAGCAGCTGGAACCGCTCGCCGCGATCGAGCAGCGCTGCCGCCTCGCGGGTGGAGCCCGCCGCGGTGACGGCGTAGCCGAGGGCGGCCAGCAGATCGGCGACCGCCCGGCGCACCGCGTCGTCGTCCTCGACCACCAGAATGCTCTCGCCGCGGCCGCGCATGTCCGCGAGCCGCGGCGTCTCCTCCGCCGCGACCGGCGCGGCGTCGCTGCGCGGCAGGCTCAGGCGCACGGTGGTGCCGGCGCCGGGCTGGCTCTCGATCTCGATGCGGCCGCTGGACTGCTCGATGAAGCCCTGCACCTGGGGCAGGCCGAGGCCGGTGCCCTTGCCCTCCGGCTTGGTGGAGAAGAACGGCTCGAACACGCGCGACAGCGTGCGGGCGTCCATGCCCGTGCCGCTGTCGGCGACGCGGATCTCCAGCCGGTCGCCGTCGACCGGGTCCATCAGGTTGCGCACGGCGATGTCGAGCGTTCCTCCGCCGGGCATGGCGTCGCGCGCGTTGATCGCGAGGTTGAGCACCGCGTTCTCGAGCTGGGCGGGATCAACCAGCGCCGTCCAGTGCGGCGGGGCGACGTCGAGGCGGACGATGACGGTCTCGCCGAGCGTGCGCTGCAGCAGGTCCAGCATGGAGGCGACGAGCTCGGCGACCGCCACGGCCTTGGGCGCGAGCGGCTGGCGGCGGGAGAAGGCGAGCAGCTGCCGCGTTAGCTTCGCGCCCCGCGCGGCCCCCGCCATGGCGTCCTTCAGCCGACGTTCGATCTGCGGCGTGCGCAGCGCGGCGGCGGGACCGGCGAGGTCCAGCGCCAGCAGGTCGAGGTTGCCCTTCACCACCTGCAGCAGGTTGTTGAAGTCGTGGGCGATGCCGCCAGTCAGCTGGCCGACCGCCTCCATCTTCTGCGCCTGACGGAGCTGCTGCTCGGCGCGGCGGCGCTCGGTCAGGTCGCGCGCGGAGCCGACGATGCGCGTGGAGCGCGCCGGCCCGATCGTGACCGGCGCCAGCGTCACCTCGTAGACCCGCTCGCCGCCGTCGCGCTCGACGGTCTCCTCGTAGCGCACCGGCTTGTTCGTGCGCAGGCACTCCGCGAGGTTCTCCGCCAGCCGGTCGGCCGCCGCGTCGCCCAGCAGGTGGCGCAGCGACAGCCCCCGCACCTGGTCGCGCCGGATCGAGAAGGCCCGCGCGATCACCCGGTTCACCGTCTCCACCACCACCCGGCCGTCGGGCCGGGCCTCGACGACGAAGACGCCGTCGGTGGTGTTGTCGATGTAGGCGGCGTAGAGCGCGTCCACCTCGGCGCGCTCGCTCTCGATCGAGCGCCGGCCCGCGATCTCGACCTCGAGCCGGCGCTCGGCGTCGACGAGGTCGGCCGCGCGGTCCGCGGCGAGCCGTTCAAGCTCGCGCCGGCGGCCGGCGAGCTCCTCCCGGGCGCGCACCACGTCGTCGATGTCGGTGGAGGCGCCGAACCAGCGCGCGATCGCGCCGTCGGCGCCGCGGACCGCGCGCGCGCGGCCGAGGAACCAGCGCCAGGAGCCGTCGCCCGCCCGGCGCAGCCGGTACTCGACGGAATAAGGCTCGCCGCTGGCGAGGCTCCGGCGCCACGCGTCCTCAGCCAGCTTAACGTCGTCGGGATGGACGTAGTCGGTCCACACATTGCGGCCGTCTCGGTGGACCGGCATGCCGGTGTAGTCGTGCCAGCACGAATTGTAATAGTCGGCGACGCCCTCCGCGTCCGTCGACCACACCATGTGCGGCATGGCCTCGGCGAGGGCGGCGAAGCGCGCTTCGCTCTCCGCGAGCTTGCGGCGCAGCTCCGCCTCCACGCTCCCGCCCGCCGCGGACTCGGGGTCTCGCGACACGTGAACAGGCGGCAGGATGAGGGAGCTCACGACGGTCATCGAACGGCATCCGCGCTGTGCGACGCTGGCTGGAGGGCCCGCTGATTTCCGCGAGCGGACCAGCCCCGTCAAAACGCTAGCACGAAAGCCGGGCGGCGTGTCGACACCCCCGTGACGTGTAGGTGAACGGATGACTATCTGTCAGGCGAAGGGCGCGTCGGCGCCGTCCTCGGGCGGCCCGTCCTGCGTGCGCGGCTGGTCGGGCCGCCGCTCCGCGACGCGGCGCGCGGGCATGCGCCGCTGCGCGATCTCGCCCGCGAGCCGCAGCGGCGGGGCCTCGCCGTCCTTGTCCTCGCCCATGTAGAGCGTGACGTGCGGGAACGGCATCTCGATGCCGCGCGCGTCGAAGATCTCCTTCACGATCTCGTTGTAGGCGCGGCCCGCCGCCCACTGCTTGCCGGGCTGGGTCTTGATGCGGGCGCGCACGGTGATCGCGCTGTCGCCGAACACGGTGAGCCCATGCATCTCGAACGGCCCGATGATCGCCGGGCCGTGCTCGGTCTCCTTCAGCCGGTCGAAGGCCTCCTGCATCGCCTCCTTCACCTCGGGAATGCTCTCGCGGTAGGCCACCCCGATCTGGGCCATGTGGTAGCTGAAGATCTTGGTGGCGTTCGAGACGCTGTCGACGGACGAGAACGGGATGAGGTGGTAGACGCCGTCGATGGAGCGGACGCCGACCGAACGGATCGTCAGGTGCTCGACCGTCCCGGTGATCCCGGCGATCTTGACGTTGTCGCCGGTGTTCATCGCGTTCTCGAACTGGATGAACGCGCCGGTGATGATGTCCTGCACCAGCTTCTGGGCGCCGAAGCCGATGGCGAGGCCGAGCACGCCGGCGCCGGCCAGCAGCGGCGCGATGTTCACGCCGATCTCCGACAGCGCCAGCATCGCGACCAGCACCACCAGCACGATGGTGAAGGCGTTGCGGAACAGCGCAAGCAGCGTCTTCTCGCGCGCGGTCGGCACCGCGCCGTAGTTTGGATTCAGCCGGTACTCGACCCAAGACGACATCGCGAGATAGGCGGCGAGGCCGACCAGCAGGATCAGGCCGGCGGAGATGACCGAGGTCGCGATCCGCGCGCCGGCCTGGCTGGAGATCCAGCCGGCGAAGTCGAGCAGCGCCCAGCTCTGCGCGATCGCCAGCAGCACGGCCAGCAGCACCACGACGCGAACCACCTTCAGGATCGCCGGCACGAAGGCGTTGAGCCGCGTCTCGAGCAACGGCAGCCGGTTCCGCACGTCCTCCGGCAGGCGCATGCCGCCGGAGATCACCCGCGAGATGAAGGCTGAGACAAGCGCGCCGATCGCGACCGCGGCGAGCGTCTGCAGCGTCGCCGCGGTCATGAAGGGCAGCGCCTCCTGCGGGTTGACCAGCCAGACCACGAACAGCGCCAGCAGCCAGCCGATCGCCGCGAGGTGCCAGAAGCGCGCGAGAAAGCCGTAGAGCGCCGAAAGCGCGTCGCTCGACGCCGCCTCGGCGCCGCCCGCGAGCGCGAGCCGGACCCGCTCCCGGTTCTGCAGCACGATCGCGAGCGACATCATCAGCGCGGTGAAGGCGACGACGACGCGCACGGCCTGCGCCGCGCCGGGCGAGACCGCGGCGGTGAGGATCGGCGCCACGAACAGGAACGTGTAGCCCAGGAGGCTGACGAGCCGACTGCCCCAGAAGTACCAGTAGGCGGCCGCCTCGTCCGACAGCGGCAATGCGCGCAGCGAGCCGTAGTTCGGCGACAGGGCGGCGCGCATCGCCACCTTGGCGAGCTCGATGAACAGGAAGGCGTTGAGGTAGAGCGCCTCCTGGATGTGCATCACGCCGGTGACGCCGAACTGGATGGCGAAGACGTAGCCGCCGGCCCAGGCGACCGCGACCATCAGCGCGTCGACCACCAGGCTCGCGAGAACGAGCGGGACATGCACCGCGAGCCGCCCCGTCGCGGCCTTGCGTCCGATCCAGCGGTAAAACGGGATGCCGGCGGCGCGCATCGCAAGGAACGCGCCGAAGGTGACGCCGATCGTTGCGGCGACCGCGATCAGGCGGCCCCAGTTGGCCTCGATCCCATCGCCGCCGGCGGTGACGATCGACGAGAGGTCGCTGACGAGGCGCGCGCTGGCGCCGACGAGGTTCGCGGCCTGCTCGGCCACGCTGCGGGTGTACTCCGCGACGCGGCGCGCGAAGGTCGGCTCCGGCGTGCCCTCGGCGGATTTCGCGGCGTCGACGGCGGCGGCCTCGGTCGCCGGCGCGCTCGGCGTGTCGCCGCCGGAGGCCTTGGTCTCGACGGTCGGCCCCGCCGGCTGCTGCTGCGGCGTGGCTGCGGCCTTCAGCCGGCCGATCAACTCCCCTCGCGCCTTGTCGTCTTCGAGCACGCGGATAAGCGCGTCGACGTCAGGCCCCGTCGTGCGAACTTCATCGGCCGGTCGCGCGGCGGTCGGCGCCGCGTCGGTCGGCGTCTGGGCGTCGGCGGGCGATGACGCGAACGCCGCGAAAGCGATAAGGATCAGCGGAACGACGGCGGCGAGACGGCGAAGGTTCATCAAAGGGGCTAAAGGCTCTAAGGCCGCTGGCGCGGTCGGGCGCCCGGAACTAGGCCGCGGCCTCGCGCCGCACAGGTGGCCGATGGTCTGCGATCGTCCGTCAGGGCCCGATCCTCACCCGCCTTGGGCCTTGAGCTTCTTACGGACCGCCTCGGCCCATGCCTTGCCAGCGTCCCCGCCCCACAGCAGCCAGGCCACATAGCCGGCCGAGGGGTTGTCGTCGTCGCCGAAGTTCGCGGCGCGCTTGTCAACCTTGTGGCGGGCGAAGTAGCTGAACATCCGCTGGACGGTCTCTTCGCTCAGCGACTTCCGCGCCGAGAGGTCGCGCGCGCGGGCGACGCCAACCTGCGTGCCGCCGCGCTTGTGCGCCTTCCGGAGCTCAAGGCCCTTGGCAGCGGCGTCCGCCACGGCCTTCGTGGGCGTCAGATCGACGTCCGCCATCACGCCTTCTCCAGCTCCGAATGTGACTTCAGCGCCTTCCCCCCGTCCTCCTGCTCCACGAGGTAGGCCGGATTGTCCACGGTCGCGCGACGGACGATCTTCGCGCCCTTGATCGTCCGCTGGACCCGCTTCTGGAAAACGTCCGCCACCTTGCCGGCGGCCTGCCCCTGCCCCCAGCTCCACGACACCTTCGCGCCCACGGCGTAAGCCTTCGTCATCCCTCGCCTCGTCCTGCCTCGATGTCGCCGGCGCAGAAACGCCGCGGCGGCGCGGCCCGTTCCGGGCGGCCTTCGGGTCGACGAGGCCTTCTGATCGTCGTGCAAAGGCCGTAAGGTCCGACCGCCTCTCCCTGACCCCCGACGGAGACCCATGGCCTCGGACGCAACCCGCGACCTGCTCGCCCGGCTTGTCGCCTTCGACACCACGAGCCGCAATTCGAACCTCGCGCTGATCGAGCACGTGGAGGCCTATCTCGACGGCCTCGGGATCGCTCATGAGCGCGTGACGGACACGCACGGCGGCAAGGCCAACCTGTTCGCGACCATCGGGCCCGCCGACCGCCCCGGAATCGTGCTGTCGGGGCACACGGACGTGGTGCCGGTGGACGGCCAGGTCTGGGCCTCCGACCCCTTCGCGCTGGCCCGCCGCGACGGCAAGCTCTACGGCCGCGGCGCCTGCGACATGAAGGGCTTCCTGGCGGTCTGCCTCGCGCTTGCGCCGGAGATGACGGCGGTCGATCTGAAGACCCCGATCCATTTCGCCTTTTCCTACGACGAGGAGGTCGGCTGCCTCGGCGTGCGCGGCCTGCTGGACGTGCTGGCGGCCCGCCCGGTGAAGCCGCTCGGCTGCATCGTCGGCGAGCCGACCGACATGCAGGTCGTCATCGGCCACAAGGCCAAGCGCTCGCTGATCGCGACGGCGAAGGGCACAGGCGGCCACTCCTCCCGCGCGCCGGAGTTCGTCAACGCGGTCGAGCACCTCGCGGAGCTGGTGACGGCGACGACCGCGATCGGCAAGCGCCTGGCCGCCTCAGGCGCCCGGGACGAGCTCTACGACGTGCCGCACACCACCGCCCACGTCGGCGTCTTCCACGGCGGCACCGCCCTCAACATCGTGCCGGACGAGGCGACGACGGAGTTCGAGTTCCGGGTGCTGCCGACCGAAGACCCCGACGCGCTGGTCGCCGAGATCCGCGGCGTCGCGGAAGCCATCGAGGCCGAGATGAAGGCCCGGGACCCCCGCGCCTCGCTGGACCTGCGGATCAAGTCGGAGTTTCCCGGCCTTTCGACCGCGCCCGAGGCCGAGATCGTCACTCTGGCGAAGCGCCTCGCCGGCCGCAACGACCACGCCAAGGTCGCCTATGGCACGGAGGCGGGGCTGTTCGTGGAGATGGCCGGGATCCCCACCGTCATCTGCGGCCCCGGCTCGATCGGCGAGGCGCACAAGGCCGACGAGTTCGTGACCGAGGCCCAGCTCGCCGCCTGCGAGAACTTCGTCCGCAAGCTGATCGCGCACTGCGCGGCGTGAGAGCACCGCCCGCCTCGCTGGTGGGCGAGAAAGAATGCTGGCGGAGACACGCTCTCCGTCGTCCTCCGGCTCGACCGGAGGACCCACCTCAATTCGCGCGATCGACGTCAGGCATGGATGGTCCGGTCAAGCCGGACCACGACGGCGTGGATGGGGCGAACGCCCCTCGGCTTCGAGCCGCGCCTCAGCGCGGCAGCAGCACCCACAGATCGAGGTCGAGCACCACCGCCGGGTGGTCCTTGCCGTCCTCGGTCTTGAGCGGGAAGGCGCCCGGCGCGTCATTCTTCAGGCCGACGAGGCGGACGCGCAGGGCGCCGACGTCGTCGCGACCGGGCAGCGTCTGCTTGTCGAGGATTTCCGACCAAGCGTAGAGCGTGTCGCCCGCGAAGATCGGCGCGACATGCCGGCCGCCATTGATCGCGGCGACGTGGAAGGCGTTCTCCAGCCCGTTGTACATGAGCCCGCGCGCGAGGCTGATGACGTGGCCGCCATAGACCAGCCGGCGGCCGATCTTCGAGGCCTTCTGCGCGTGGTTGTCGAAGTGCACCCGCGCGGTGTTCTGCCAGAGGCGGGTGGCGAGTTGGTGCTCGGCCTCCTCCACCGTCATGCCGTCGACGTGGTCGATCCGCTCGCCGACCGCATAGTCGTCGAAGCGGCGGGGGCTTCCCGAGAGCGCGTCGTCCCAGGCCGAGAGATCGACGCGCGGGCAGGCGCCGCCGATCCCGGCGGGGTCCACCACCGCGGGAAGGTCGGGCACGACGGCGTCCTGGATCGACCGCCCGCCCTGGACCTGCACCAGCACCCAGCGGACGTACTCGAGCACCAGCTCGCCGTCGGCGCGCGACCCCCGCGTCCGCACCCACACCACGCCGGCGTCGCCCTTCGAGGTCGGGCGCACGCCGATGACCTGCGAGGTCGAGGACAGCGTGTCGCCGGGATAGACCGGCGTCAGGAAGCGGCCGGCGGCGTAGCCGAGGTTCGCGAAGGCGTTGAGCGAGACGTCCGGCACGGTCTTGCCGAACACCACATGGAAGGTGACGAGATCGTCCACCGGGGAGCGGGGATAGCCCAGCCCTTGGGCGAAGGCGTCGGACGACTGGACGACGTAGCGGTTGCCGTAGAGCGCCTGGTTGAGCGCGAGGTCGCCGAGCGTGACGGTGCGGGGCGTGGCGTGGCGGATGACGTCGCCGACGATGAAGTCTTCGAAGAACCGTCCCGCTCCGGCCATGCCGCGTCGCTCCGTTTGGGTTTTTTCGCAGCGCACATCTGCCACGTTGCGCCGCGGCGGGCGACATCGACATTCGTCTTCCGCGTGTGTTTCCGGAGAGTGAACAGGATAGCGCGATTCCAACCGTGCCGCTTCACCCCGCCTTCAAGCCCGGCGTGCCATCTTCCGGCCATGGCCAGCGGACGTCGGCGACGACGCCCCCCGGCCGAGGGATTTTGCAGGAGGGGCGGATGTCGCTGACCGATGCTCGGGAACAGATCGCGGTCGCTGCGACCTATGACGTCGCCGCCAGGGCGCGCCGCGCGCTGACCTTCGAGCGGGCCGGCCGCTTCGGCGACGCCTGGCGCGAGTGGGAGGCGCTGCGCGCGACCGAAGGCCGCCGCGCCGACTGGAACGCGCCGCTCGCGGCGAGCTACCTGCGCTTCGCCTTCGACTGGACGGCGGACGGCTCGCCCGAGCCGCTGCACGAGGCTGAGGAGGCGCTGGTGCGCGGCGTCGCAATTCTCAGCATCGACCTCGCCGATCAGCCCGACGACGTGGCGCGGCTGCTGCTCATCGCCCGCGCCTGCGAGCAGCGCTGCCTGCTGCGCGCCTACGGCGAAGGCTGGACCCGCATGGCCCGCGCCGCCCTCGAGGCCGGCGAGGCGCCGGAGGTGACGGGCGATCCGCGCCAGATCGCGGCGGCGGGGGCCGCGGCCACGGCCGCGCTCGACCTGGTGGCGATCCACGCGCCGTCGCTCGCGACGCTTGCGACCGAGCTCGCCCAGAGCTGCCTCCGTCTCGCCGCCACGCTGGAGGCGAGCGGGGCCGGAGAGGAGGCCACCGGCCTGATGCTTCGCGCAGAGACCGTGCTGAGGGGACCGTCGGCCCCGCAGCGCCGCCCGGCGCTGATCGCGATCGAGGGGGGAGCCCCCGAGGAGCGCACGCCGCCGCGGCGGCCGGCGCTCGCCCTCGTCACCAATCGGACAGCTTGATCTCGTCCGACCACTCGACGTCCGCAACCTCCTTCACGACCGCCTGGCCGCAGATCACGGTTCCCTTGACCGGATCGAAGGTCAGCGACGGATCGCCCTGCAGCGCCCAGCCCTTGTTGAGCGCGGCGGAGACGCGCCGGCAGAAGGCCGCGTCGTCGGGGCCGGTGAGGAAGCGATAGAGTTTCATGGGAGCCTGACGGGACGAGTTGAGCGCGTCAGCCGCGCTTGCCGTAGCGGCGGTCGAACTTGGCGACCTCGTAGCGAGCCCAGACGAGGGCGACGACGCCAAGCGCAAACGCGCCGGCCGGAACGCCCCACTGGAACCAGAACGGGATTTCCATCGCCTCAATCCTCGCTGCGCAGCCAGCTGAGAAGAACCTGCGCAACCGAATGTAAGCCGACCGCGAGCAAAATCCAAACAACAGCCGCCGGCGTGAACGTGCCGCCGATGAACGGGACCAGCACAGCCGCGCCGAGCACCGTCAGCCCAACCGTGTTTACGGAGCTCGCGAGCAATTTAAGACGCTCGTTGATCCGTTTCGCGCGGATCCGGCGCTCGGCGTCCTCCGGGGCGATGGCCATGGTCGGAGATCCGTCAAGCGCCGCCTCGCGCGAGCCTTACGCCGCCTTCTTCAGCAGGCCGCGATTGGCGAGGCTTTCGGCGATCTGCACCGCGTTCAGCGCCGCGCCCTTGCGCAGGTTGTCGGAGACGATCCACATCGCGAGGCCATTGTCGACGGTCGGGTCCACGCGGATGCGGCTGACGAAGGTCGCGAAGTCGCCGACGCACTCGACCGGCGTCACGTAGCCGCCGGGCTCGCGCTTGTCGACGACGAGGATGCCCGGCGCCTCGCGCAGGATGTCGCGCGCCTCTTCGGCCGACAGCGGCTTCTCAAACTCGATGTTCACCGACTCCGAATGGCCGACGAAGACCGGCACGCGGACGGCGGTCGCCGTCAGCTTGATCTTCGGGTCGAGGATCTTCTTGGTCTCCGCGACCATCTTCCATTCCTCCTTCGTGAACCCGTCCTCCATGAAGACGTCGATGTGAGGAATGACGTTGAAGGCGATCTGCTTCGGGAACTTGCCGACGCCCGGCTCCGGCGCCTGGTTCACGTAGATGCCCTTGGTCTGGTTCCAGAGCTCGTCCATGGCGTCCTTGCCGGCGCCGGAGACGGACTGGTAGGTCGAGACCACCACGCGCGTGATCGTCGCCGCGTCGTGCAGCGGCTTCAGCGCCACGACGAGCTGCGCGGTCGAGCAGTTCGGGTTCGCGATGATGCCCTTCTTGACGTAGCCGGCGACCGCGTCGGCGTTCACCTCCGGCACCACCAGCGGCACGTCAGGGTCCATGCGCCAGACCGACGAGTTGTCGATGACGATCGCGCCCTGCTTGGCGATCTTGGGCGACCACTCGCGCGACACCTCTCCGCCGGCCGACATCAGGCAGATGTCGATCCCGGTGAAGTCGAACTGCGCGAGATCCTTGCATTTCAGAGTTCGATCGCCGAACGACACTTCGGTCCCGAGGCTCCGGCGCGAGGCCAGCGCGACGATCTCGTCGACCGGGAACTCGCGCTCTTCGAGGATGTTCAGCATCTCGCGGCCCACGTTGCCCGTGGCGCCCACGACGGCGATCCGATAACCCATCTCCAACTCCATCGGCCCGGTTTCGACCGCGGCCGTCTTGCTGTCGTTCGCGGCGCGACGCCGCGCGATGTGAATGGCCCCGTTGGGCCGAGATTGCAAGAAATTCACGGAACGAGAGCCGGCGAAACGACGTTGCTTCGATGACCGGCGCGGCTCAGTCCCGGGACGCGGCGTTTCTCCCTCATGGAGGCTGCTATGCTTCGCATTGCGCATGGAACGGCCGCGTTCATCCTCGCGGCGGGCGTGGCGCTCGCCCCGCTTGCGGCGTCGGCCCAGACCCGCGACCGCGCGTCCTCGGACGGCGGCGTGACCATCACGGTCCGGAAAGCGCCGAGCTACCTCAACACGCGCACGGTCGCCCGCCCGATGACCGGCGCCGACTACCAGACCTCGGCGCTCTACCAGTCATCGACGCCGACCCGCGGCCCCGGCGGCTTCGAGCGCTGGCCGCTGCCGTCGACCTTCGACGTTCCCGGCTACTGACCGGCCGTCCCGCGGGAGGGCGCCCGTCCGGCGCTCTCCCGAGCCTCAGCGCGCCTCGTTGCGGCGCATGGGCATCTGGTCGACGAGATCGATCAGTTCGCTCGCGCCGACCGCCTTCAGGCCGCGGAACTTCTCGCCGCCGTCCTTGCCCACCAGCACCACCGCGAAGCCGTCGTCCTTCACGCCGTAAGCCGCCCGCAGCGAGTCCGCGTCGAGCGAGGCCGGAGCCCGCGCGCCGTCCAGCGTGCGCACGCCCTTCGGTCCGACGACGAACACGGTCATCTGCCGGTCGTCGAGTGCGGCCTGACTTTTGCGAAACCGCGCGATCTGCTCGTTCGTCCTCGGGTCGTCCGGAGCGCCGGAGAACACCAGGATGGGGCGGGCGCGCCCATGGTAGTCGTCGAGCGAAGCCGCGGCGAAGCTCGCGCCGGCGAACAGCGCCGAGGCGGCGAGCGCGAGGGGGATGAGCGTGTTCATCCCTCTGATGTCGGACGCCGAACGCGCGCGACAAGGGGCCTTCGCTCAAGCCCGCGCGCGCGGCGAACATGCGAAGAGTATGATGCGAGACACCGCCGACAATCCGGCGCCCGCTCGTGTCCCGGCCTTGAGCCGGGACCCAGACGCCCGCGGGCTGTAGATTAAGACACCCCGCCGTGGCGCCATCGCCGGGCACGCGGCGCTTCTGGGTCCCGGCTCAAGGCCGGGACACAAGCGCGGCGTTCCCGTCGTACAGCGACGCGGGCGACCCGCCGCCCTTCGGCGCCTTACGCCGCGAGCAGGGTCTCGAACTTCGCGACCACCGCCTGGCCCATCTCCGTCGTGCCGACGCGGGTCGCGCCGTCCGTGTAGATGTCGCCGGTGCGCAGGCCGTCGGCCAGCACCTCGGAGATCGCCTTGTCCAGCGTGTCGGCGAGATCGGGGCGGCCGAGCGAGTACTTCAGCGCCATGGCGACGCTCGCGAGCATGGCGAGCGGGTTCGCGACGCCCTTGCCCGCGATGTCGGGCGCGGAGCCGTGCACCGGCTCGTACATGGCGGCGCGCTTGCCGGTCACCGGGTCCTCGGCGCCGAGCGAGGCGGAGGGCAGCATGCCGAGCGAGCCGGTCAGCATCGAGGCGACGTCGGAGAGCAGATCACCGAACAGGTTGTCGGTGACGATGACGTCGAACTGCTTCGGCGCGCGCACCAGCTGCATGCCGAGCGCGTCGGCCAGCATGTGATCGAGCGTCACGTCCTCGAAGCCGTCCTTGTGGGTCGCGGTGACGACCTCGTTCCACAGCAGGCCGGACTTCATGACGTTGCGCTTCTCGGCCGAGGTCACGCGGTTGCGGCGGACGCGGGCGAGGTCGAAGGCGACCCGGGCGATGCGGTCGATCTCGTAGGTGTCGTAGACCTGCGTGTCGATCGCGCGCTTCTGGCCATTGCCGAGGTCGGTGATGGTCTTGGGCTCGCCGAAGTAGACGCCGCCGGTGAGCTCACGGACGATCATGATGTCGAGGCCCTCGACCAGCTCGGGCTTCAGCGAGGACGAAGCCGCGAGCGCGGGGTAGCAGATCGCCGGGCGCAGGTTCGCGAACAGCATCAGCTCCTTGCGCAGCCGCAGCAGGCCGGCCTCGGGGCGCGCGTCATAAGGCACGCCGTCCCACTGCGGTCCGCCGACCGCGCCGAACAGGATCGCGTCGGCGGCGTGCGCCTTCGCCATCGCGCCGTCGGAGATCGCGACCTGGTGCGCGTCGTAGGCCGCGCCGCCGACGAGGTCTTCCTCGATCTCGAAGGAGAGCAGGCCCTTCTGCTCGATGAAGGCGAGCAGCCGGCGAACCTCGCCCATGACCTCCGGGCCGATGCCGTCGCCGGGGAGCAGCAGGAGCTTGTGGGCGGCCATGGGTCGTTCCTCGCGTGACGTTGCTTTTGCGGGGGTCTTTAGGCGGCCGAACGGGGCCTTGGCAAGGGAGCTTGCGCGGTCAGGCATGCCAGAGCGGATGGCTAAGCGGGCTGGAGCTCGAACCGGGCAGGACAAGGCGCGGGGCGTCCGTCCCCCGGAAGGTGAGGGTGGACGGGCGAAGCCTGGCCGGGTGGGGTGGATTCAAGACCGAGCGCGACGGTCGCGAGACGCTCGACGCCCAAGGACCCCACCCGACCTCGGCTGCGCCGAGGCCACCCTCCCCAAGCTTCGCTTGAGGAGGGATCCCCGCGCTCTTGTCCGCGGGGTCGGACGGTCGCCACTTCGTAGTACGACGATGCGCGCCGCCCCTAAATCTCAGAGAAACCGCCCGCCCCGCTCCAGCACCTCGATCTTGTAGCCGTCGGGATCAGTCACGAAGAAGAACCGCGCCAAGGGCTTTCCGTCGCGATCGAACTGCTTGAGCGCGCCGGGCTTCAGCCCGGCGGCCTCGAACCGGGCGTGCTCGGCGGCGAGGTCCTCCACGGAGACGGCGAGGTGGCCGTAGCCGTCGCCGAGATCGTAGGGGGCGGCGCGGTCGCCGTTGACGGTCAGCTCCAGCTCGAAGCCGGTCTCGGGGTTCGACAGGTAGATCAGCGTGAAGCCGTCGAAGGGGTAGCGGTCCGCCACCTTCAGGCCGAACGCCGCGTCGTAGAACGCAACCGAGCGCTCCTCCTCGAGCACCCGGATCATGGAGTGGATCGCCTTGGCCATTCTGGTGTCCTCGCGCTGGATAAGGGCGGAGACACCAGAACGCGACGGGTCGGCGCAGGTCAAAAGAAAAGGCCCCGGCGTCGCCGCCGGGGCCTCGTTTCGTCCGTGCATCCGGCCGAGGTCGGAAGCGTCAGGTCACTCGCGGTTGCCGAAGAGCGACAGCAGCATCGTGAACAGGTTGATGAAGTTCAGGTACAGCGACAGGGCGCCCATGATGGCCTTGCGGCCCATGATCGTGCCGTCGTCGCCCGCGTAGTACTCTTCCTTCAGGCGCTGCGTGTCGTAGGCGGTGAGGCCGGAGAAGATCAGCACGCCGGCGACCGAGACGACGAACTGCACCAGCGACGAGCCGAGGAAGATGTTCACCAGGCTCGCGATGACGATGCCGATGAGGCCCATCATCAGGAAGGTGCCCATCCCCGAGAGGCTGCGCTTGGTGGTGTAGCCCCAGAGGCTGAGCGCGCCGAAGGCGGCCGCCGTGATGAAGAACACCCGGCCGATCGAGGCGCCGGTGTAGACGAGGAAGATCGACGACAGCGACAGGCCCATCAGGCCCGCGAAGACGTAGAACGCGATCTGCGCCGTCGACACGCTCATGGTGTGCAGGCGGGCCGACAGGAAGAACACCATGCCGAGCGGGGCGAGCATCACCACCCACTTGAGCGGGCTGGTGAAGAGCATGTAGCCGAACGAGGTCAGGTACATGCCGCCGCGCAGGGCGTATTCGGTCGGGGTCGAGCTCACCGCCATCATGAAGGCGCCGATGGCGACGAAGCCGGTGATGGCCAGGCCGAGCGACATGTAGTTGTAGACGCTCAGCATATAGGACCGCAGGCCCTGATCGACCGACGCCGCCGGAACGGAGGCGCCGCCGAAGCCGGTGCGGCCATAAACGTTGCGTTGGGTGTCGGGCATTGAGTGCGGTCCCCTCAAGAACAGCTGAAATCGGGCCGCCGATAATCGGCGCCACGTATTGCCGTCGATGATATGGGGATGGCCCCTAGGCGCACAAGTTCGAGAGCGCCTTTGGATTCTGACATCTTCGTCAGATGGCGCGCCGTCGGGGCCGCGGGACCGGGCGACCGATCTCGATCGTGGTCCGGGGACCGATGCGGCCGGCGAGCCGCTTCAGCACGGCGGGCGCCAGCGCCACGCAGCCGGCGGTCGGCGTGAAGCCCGGACGCGCGGCGTGCAGGAAGATCGCGCTGCCGCGCCCGGCGCGCACCGGACGGTCGTTCCAGCCGAGCTCGAACACGAGGTCGTAGAGCCCGTCATCGCGCCACATCAGCTCGTGCGAGGCCGAAAACGGCCGTTTGACCCGGCGGTTGTAGCGGCGATGCCCGAGGGCGTCGCACCAGCCGTCGTCGGGCCGGGTCGTCCGCACGGGAAGGCCGGTGGGCGGCCGCGGCGTGCGGTCGGCGCGGCGCCACAGCCGGCGGATGGCGAAGGTCCCTTGCGGCGTCACGCCGTCCCCCTCGCGCTTGGCCGTCGCGATCCCGGCCGGGCCCAGCGCGCAGGGGAAACGGGCCGGGCCGGCGATCACACATCCGCGCGCAGGGTGTCCTGGCGCCGCCCGAACCTTGAGAACCGGAAGGAAACCCTGCATTCCTAGCCGCAACGCTCCTGCAGACGCGTCCCGACGCCTTGCCGAGGACGGGGGGCGCGCACTAGGTGGGACGACGAACGACGCGGCGCCCGCCGCAGCCGGAGAAGACGTCCGAATGGCCACGAAGCGCAAGATCCTTGTCGTCGACGACGACGCCGACCTCCGCGGGGAGATCGTCGAGCAGCTCAATCTGCTGGACGAATTCGACGCGGATTCCGCAGCCGTCGCGACCGAAGGCGTCGCCAAGATCCGCGGGGACCACGTCGACCTCGTGCTGATGGACGTCGGCCTGCCTGATATGGACGGCCGCGAGGCGGTCAAGATGATGCGCCGCGACGGCTACCGCGGCCCGGTGATCATGCTGACGGGGCAGGATTCCGACGCCGACACGATTCTCGGGCTCGAGGCCGGCGCCAACGACTATGTGGCGAAGCCCGTGCGCTTCGCCGTGCTGCTCGCGCGCATCCGGGCGCAGCTCCGCAGCCACGAGGCCAGCGAGGACGCGATCTTCACGATCGGGCCCTACACGTTCAAGCCCGGCGCCAAGATGCTGCTGACGGAGAAGAACGCCAAGATCCGCCTGACCGAGAAGGAGACGGCGATCCTGCGCTTCCTCTACCGCTCCGGCGCCACGGTCGTCGGGCGCGAGACGCTGCTGCAGGAGGTCTGGGGCTACAACTCCGGCGTGACCACCCACACGCTTGAAACCCACGTCTATCGCCTGCGGCAGAAGATCGAGGCCGATCCTTCGAACGCACGTCTGCTGGTCACGGAAGCCGGAGGCTATAAGCTGGTCCCTTGAACAGGGAATCAGCGGGGGCGGCTTGTCGCTTGAGGACGACATTCGGACGTTGAGCCGCACGCCGCTGCTCGACGAACTGGGCGTGGACGCGCTGCGCCTGATCGCGTTCTCGGCCGATCGGCTGAGCCTCGGCGAGGGCGACATCCTGTTCCGGCAGGGCGAGGAGGCGGACACGGGCTTCGTGGTCGTCTCGGGCGCCATCTCGCTGACGCGCCGCGGCGGGAGCACGCATCTTGCCGGTCCTGGCGCGCTCATCGGCGAGTTGGCGCTGCTGTGCGACACCCGCCGCCCCGCCACCGCCGAGGCCGCCGAGCGAAGCGAGGTCTACCGCATCGCGCGGAGCCTGTTCGGCCGCCTGCTGAACGAGTATCCCGCCGTCACCGCCAAGCTGCGCGCCCGGCTGGCGGCCCGTATGGCCCAGAACGCCGCCGACCTGCGCGCGATCGAATCGACGCTCCGCGGACGCTGAGGCTCCCGGCTACTCCGCCGCCACGGACCAGCGCTGCGCCCAACCTGGCGCGAGCTCCAGGCTCGCAGGAGCGGGGCCCAGCGCCCTGCCCTCCTCGAGACAGCCCGCGATGAACCGCAGCGCCGCGGTCATGCCCCACGACGTGTAGGGCTTCGAGATCGCCCCGCAGGCGCCCGCGAAGTCCTCGGGAATGCGCTTGCGATTGGCGGTCATGAACACCGCGACGACGCCGTGGGTCTGGGCCGCCTCGCGAGCGACCTCGACGCCGGTCGGCCCGTCGAGCAGGTGGATGTCCACGAGCGCCACGTCGGGCGGCGAGGCTTCCAGCAGCGCGTGGGCCTCCGCGCTGTCGAGCGCGAAGCCGCTCGGCGTCAGGCCCGCGTCCTCGATCATGAACTCGAGCTCCGCCGCGAGCAGGGCTTCGTCCTCCACGACCAGAATGCGCAAGGGCCTTATCCTTCTGCGCCCGCCTGATGCGGATGGATCGGGATCGTGACCCTGGCGACGAGCCCAGGATCGCCGTCGCGCCGTTCGACCGTGGCGGACAACTGCCGGCTGAGCAAGTCCACAAGGCTCTGGCCGAAGCCGATCCTTTCGTCCCCGAACGCGCCGGCGCCGCCGACGCCGTCGTCCTCCACCTCGATGACGAAGTTCCGGCCGTCCGGTTTGGCGGCGACCCGGATTCGGCCGGGGCGCCCGTCTGGGAAGGCGTGCTTGAGGGCGTTGGTCAAAAGCTCGTTGACGACGAGCGCCACCGGCGCGGCGCGGTTGGCCTTGATGACGACGGTCTCCAAGTCGAGGTCGAGCGCGAGGTCGTCCCGCCCCGTCGAGCCGACGAGCTCCGTCGCGATGTCGCGGATGAAGGCCGCGACGTCGAACACGCCGACGTCGTCGGACTGGTAGAGCTTGCGGTGCACCGTCGCGAGCGCGCTCACGCGGTCGAGCATGGAGCGCAGCGTCCGCTGGATGTCGGGGTCTGGGATGCGCCGCGTCTGCAGCAGGATCAGCGAGGCGATCAGTTGCAGGTTGTTCTTCACCCGGTGGTCGACCTCGTGCAGCAGCAGCGTCTTCTGCTCCAGCGCGTAACGCAGGTCGCGGGTGCGCTCCTCCACAAGCTGTTCGGCCATGGCCTTGGCCTGGCTGAGGGCGATGTTGGCGTCCCGAAGATCGGACGCGGACTGGATCTTCTGGGTGACGTCGAGCTGCGACGCGAAGAAATGCGTGATCTCGCCCTCCGAGCTGAACACCGGGCTGACGTAGAGCGCGTTCCAGAACCGCTCGCCGGTCTTGCGGTAGTTCTTGATCTCGGCCACGACCGCCTCGCCGGCGTCGATCGCGGCGCGGATACGCCGGACTTCGCCGCGGTCGGTCTCCGCGCCCTGCAGGAACCGGCAGTTGCGGCCGATCACCTCGTCGCGGGGATAACCCGTGAGCTGGAGAAACGCGTCGTTGGCGAAGACGATGGGGTTGTCCGGCTGCAGCGCGTCGGTGATCACGATCGGCATGCGGGTCGCCCGGATCGCGGCCCCGTAGGGATCGCTGGAATCGTGCTCATCCTCGAGGCGCTGCGCCTCCCGCAGCGATGCATTGCGGTCGTTGGTCATTCAAACTCGCGAAACGTCGGAACGCTGAAGCGGACGTCCAGCGGATCGTGATCGGAAGCGCGGCGGGCGCGCCATGGAAGGCGTTCGAAAACGCTCAACCCGTACGATTGGTTCGCCGATTTGGTTCGCTACGCGACGTCCGGGCCGCCAGCGGGCGGCTCCAGGGCGGGACGAGCCAGCAGATCGCCCTGGAGATAGGTGGCTCCCCAGGCGGTCAGCAACTCCGCCACCTCCTCGGTCTCGACCTGCTCCGCGACGGTCTCCAGCCCGAGCTCCCGGGCGAGCGCCAGCAGGGCGCGGACGAAGGCGGCGCTGTCGGCGGACGTCCCGAGATCCCGGACGAAGGAGCCGTCGATCTTGACGAGATCGACGCCCAGTTCGCGCAGCGCCTTGAACGAGGTGTGGCCGGTGCCGAAGTCGTCGATCGCGACGCGGACGCCGAACGCCCTGAGCTGCGCGACGAAGCGCCCCGTGACGGCGAGGTCGGCGATGGCGGCGGTCTCGGTGATCTCGACCATGAGCCGCGACGCCATGTCCGGCCGCAGCGTGAACCACGAGGTCAGCGCCTCGAGCCAGCTCTCATCGTTGGTGGTCGAGGCCGAGATGTTCACCGCGAGATGGATCTGAGGGTTTTCGGCGAGCCGTCGAACCGCAAGGTCGAGCACCCGATGATCGAGCATGTGCACGATCTTCAGCTCCTCCGCCGCGCGCACATAGGCGCCGCCCGAGACGACCTCTCCGGATTCGGTGGTGATCCGCAGCAGCGCCTCGCTCCACACCGGGTCGCGCGCGCCGGCGCGGAACACCGGCTGGTAGGCCAGCGCCACCCGCCGGCTGCTCATCGCGGCGATCAGCTCGTCGGCGAGGCGCAGGTCGGCCCGGCGGGCCGCTTCCCGCTCGGGGTCCGGCGCGTATATCTGGAACCCGGTCGCGGTCCCGCTGGCGCGGGCGAGCGCCGTGCGCGCGCGGGCGATGAATTCGGCGCCGTCCCGGGCGTGACGCGGCGCGACCACGCCGCCGATCGCGACGCGCACCGCGATGGCGCCCGCGCCGGTGTCGATCGGCTCGTCGTGCACCGCCGCGATCAGCCGGCGTCCCACGACCTGCAGGTCGGCGGCGTCGCACTCCTGCAGCACGAGGCCAAAGGTCGAGGTCGAGAACCGGCCGAGGCTGTCGCCGCCGCGCATGGCGCCCCGAAGCCGCCGGGCGACGGCGACCAGCACCTGGTCGCCCACGTCGAAGCCGTAGGCGTCGTTGACGCCGCCGAGGTTCACGACGGAGGCCAGGACGAAGGAGGTCGAGGTCTGCATCCGCGCGCCCGCCGCAAGGGCGCTGGCGGCGATTTCCATGAGGCGCGGCCGCGCGAGCAGACCCGTGAGCGGGTCGAAGCGCGCGAGCGAGGCGGCCTGTTCGGCGCGCTCGTGATGGGCGCCCAACCGACGGATGACGCCCACGACTTCGGCCGGTCGTCCGTCGGCTCCCGCGCGCCAGCGGCCCCGGTCCTGGATCCAGAGGCGCTGCGCCCGGCCGCCGCGGAGCAGCGGATAGTCCACCTCGAACGGCACGCCCTCGCCGCTGTCGGCGCTCGCGGAGCCGAACACCGCCTCGCGGCGGGTGGTCAGCGCCTCGGGATCGAACAGGGCGGCGAAGGCGGTCTCGCTGTCGAGCCGCGTCGCAGCCGGGAGTTCGAGCAGGCCGTGCGGATCGCCGATCCACCGTAGGTGGTCGGACGGCACGTCCCACACATAGGCGGCTTCGCCGACGGCCACGAGAATGTCGTCGACCGCGAGGCGGCCAAAGCTGGTCGCGCCTCCCGCGCCGATGTGCGTCGTCATGCTCGCCCCCAGGCGCAGGAACAGGAATCGCCGGCTTGGAATCTGCCGACGTCTCTCTTAACTTTTCCGTCGTCGGCTGCCGACGCCGCCTGTGGTTAACATTAAGTTAAATTTTAGGTTGCGGACGGAAAAAACGACGCGCTCCATGCCTTGAGGCGGGCTCACGCGTTGGAGTGAGACGGCGAACGCGCCATGGCGGGCTTAGGGAGGCGACGCGGATGTTGATGATCGCTGGTCCGGGTCGAGCCGAGCGGGCCGCACGCGCCACGCGGAAGCGCGGGGTCGATCCTGTCTCCTCCTCGCCGCGCGTCGAACCCGCGGCCGACGCCGCGTCCGCCTCCGACCGTCCCGACGCCGATTTCGCCGCCCGAGCGGAGTCGACACAGAAACGGTCGGGACCGGCGCCGCTTGGCCGGCCTTTCGCGCCGCTTGTCGCCCAGCTCATCGCCGGCGTCCTCGGCCTGCCGCAGACCCGCGCGCGCCGCCGGGCCGAGCCGGCCCACGCGACGCGGGCCTACAGCCGGAGAGCGGCCGACGCGCCCCGCGGGGCGCTTTTCGAAGCGAAGGCCTGAGAGCCGGCGTTTCCCTGGGGACGGAGCCGCCTCCAGCGCATTTGCAACTCATTCAAGACTCCACCTATATGACGTGCCATGAGCAGGCACGGATCCAGCATTGCCGCGCGTTCGACCGAGACCTTCGCGGGCCTCGCCGATCACGTGCGTCTGCCGTCGCGGTTCCACGCGCGCCTGTCGGCGATCAGCACGCGACTCCGGGGCTGAGACCCGACCCGCGCGCCGACGGCGCGACGCCACGTCCGTTCCGCATTCCAGAAGGCTTAGAGGCGCACCATGTCCGCCGCTCCCAAGACCCTGTACGACAAGATTTTCGACGACCATGTCGTCGACCGGCAGCCCGACGGCTCCGTGCTGCTCTACATCGACCGCCACCTCGTCCATGAAGTGACGAGCCCGCAGGCTTTCGAGGGCCTGCGGATGACGGGCCGCAAGGTGCGCGCGCCGGAAAAGACGCTGGCCGTCGTCGACCACAACGTGCCGACCACCAGCCGGCTGCTGCCGAACCCCGATCCGGAAAGCGTCGCCCAGATCGCGGCGCTGGCCGAGAACACGCGCGAGTTCGGCATCGAGTACTACGACGAGTTCGACAAGCGACAGGGTGTCGTCCACATCGTCGGCCCCGAGCAGGGCTTCACCCTGCCCGGCACGACGATCGTCTGCGGCGACAGCCACACCTCGACGCACGGCGCCTTCGGGGCGCTGGCGCACGGCATCGGCACCTCCGAGGTCGAGCACGTGCTCGCCACCCAGACGCTGATCCAGACCAAAGCCAAGAACATGCGCATCACGGTCGACGGCAAGCTGCCGGAAGGCGTGGGCGCCAAGGACGTGATCCTCGCCATTATCGGCGAGATCGGCACCGCGGGCGGCACCGGCTACGTGATGGAGTACGCCGGCGAGGCGATCCGCGCGCTGTCGATGGAAGGCCGGATGACGGTCTGCAACATGTCGATCGAGGGCGGCGCCCGCGCCGGCATGATCGCGCCGGACGAGACCACCTACGCCTATGTCGAGGGCCGCAAGCGCGCCCCGAAGGGCGAGGCCTGGGACGCCGCGCGCCGCTACTGGGAGACGCTCGTCTCCGACGAGGGCGCGCATTTCGACCGCGAAATCCGCCTCGACGGCGCCAACCTGCCGCCGATCGTGTCCTGGGGCACGAGCCCGCAGGACGTGGTGTCGATCACCGGCGTCGTGCCCGATCCGGACGCCGCGTCCGACGAGGGCAAGCGCGCGGCGATCAAGCGGGCGCTGGCCTACATGGGGCTGACCGCCGGCTCCAAGATCACCGACATCGCGCTCGACCGCGTGTTCATCGGCTCCTGCACCAACGGACGGATCGAGGACCTGCGGCAGGCGGCGAAGATGGTCGCCGGCAAGACCGTGAACGCCAACGTCGCGGCCATGGTGGTGCCGGGCTCGGGCCTCGTGAAGGAGCAGGCCGAGGCCGAGGGGCTGGACAAGATCTTCACCTCCGCCGGCTTCGAGTGGCGCGAGCCGGGGTGCTCGATGTGCCTCGCGATGAACCCCGACAAGCTGCGGCCCGAGGAGCGCTGCGCCTCCACGTCGAACCGCAACTTCGAGGGCCGTCAGGGCTTCAAGGGCCGCACCCATCTGGTGTCGCCCGCGATGGCCGCAGCCGCGGCGATCGCCGGCAGGTTCGTCGACATCCGCGAGTGGCGCTGAGGTCGACGCCGGCGCCGGCTCGTTCTTGTCCCGGCCTTGAGCCGGGACCCAGATGCGCGACGGTCGGGGACTCGCACGACCTCCGCGTTTCATTTGGAGAACGCAGCGCTTCTGTGTCCCGGCTCGAGGCCGGGACACAAAAGCGGGCGTGTTCGAGCGTCCGTTTCGCCTGACCATCCACGCTCTCGTCACCGGAGCGCATCCGTGAGCCTTCGCACCCTCCCGCGCCTCGGCGTCGACGACGCGGGCCGGCTCGCGCCGCTGCTCGCGGCCTACTCCGCCGCGCTGCTGCATGAGGAGCCGGGCGCGCCGGACGAGGCCTACGCCCGCGCCCTGATCGACGACCACGTGGCGGAGATCGCCGGCGCCGAGCTCGACGGCCGGCTGGTGGGCTTCGCCGTGTACTACGACCTTCCCGAAGCCATCTCCCGCCGCCGCGCCGGCCAGCTCGACGACCTCTACGTGG
The DNA here is from genome assembly GCF_000526315.1 of Methylopila sp. 73B. Classification (NCBI taxonomy): domain Bacteria; kingdom Pseudomonadati; phylum Pseudomonadota; class Alphaproteobacteria; order Hyphomicrobiales; family Methylopilaceae; genus Methylopila; species Methylopila sp. 73B. The sequence continues at coordinate 2,650,256 of NZ_JAFV01000001.1, forward strand.
ATCCTGCTTGCCGGGGCCGCGGCGTCGCTCAGGCGCTGCTGGAGCGGCTCGTCGCTCACGGCGAAACGCTGGGCTGGGTGCACCTGCGCTGGATGGTCCCGGATGGCAACCCCGCCGCCGCGCTCTACGACCGCCTCGCCGAACGCGCGCCGTGGCGCAACTACGTCATCCGGATCGACCGCTCCGTGCGCTGGTGAGCGGCGGAACTCGCGCGCGACCGGAACCCTACAGCGCGAGCGCCCCGACCATCCGCTCGAAGGCGAACAGAACGCCGCGGTCGAGCTTGTCGCCCATGTCCCGCATGACGGCCAGCGCTTCCTTCGACGACATCCGCGCGCGGTAAGGACGGCTCTCGATCAGGGCCGCGAAGATGTCGCAGACGGTGATGAAACGGACCACGTCCGGGATCGCGTCGCCCGCCAGCCCGTCGGGGTAGCCGCTGCCGTCGAGATACTCGTGGTGGCTGCGGACGATCGCCAGGAGTTCGGGCGAGACGTTTCCCTGCGCCAGCAGCACGGCGTGGCCGTTCGGGGCGTGGAGCCGCATGATCGCCATCTCGTCGGGCGTCAGCGGGCCGGCCTTGTTCAGGATCTCCAGCGGCACGCCGACCTTGCCGATGTCGTGCAGCAGCGCGCCCTCGATCACGCGCCGGCAGTCCCGCGGGGTGAAGCCGAGCGACTCGCTGAAGGCGGCGGCCAGCCCCGCCACCAGCAGCATGTGCTGATAGGTGACGTCGTCGAAACTCCAGACGGCGTCGAGCCAGCCGTGCAGGCCGACCTTCTCGAGGGTGCGGGTGACGTGGCGCCCGCCATCGAGCAGGCGCTCGACCGGCACGGGCCGCCTGTCCTCCGCGGCGTCCATCAGGCTCGCGAGCACGAAGCCGGCCTCGCGCGCGCCGCGACGGGCCGCGGCGGCGCGCCGGTCGTCCCCGTCCGAGGTCATCACCCGCAACACGGCGCTGACCAGGACGTCGCGGGAGGCGTCGCTCGGGAGCACGACCGCCGCGCCGAGCGCCAGCGCCTGCACGTCCGCCCGCCGGCTCTCGTGCCGCATCAGAACGACCACCGGCGTCGCAGCGCGGTTCATGCCGTTCAGCGCCGCGCGCGCCATGGCGACCGAGGCCGTGTTGTCGAGAGCGATGTCCGTAACGATGGCGGCCGGCGTCTCGGCCGGCATCGGCTTGTGCGGCGCGGCCATGCGGCAACGGGAGATCAGCCCGAGATCGCGCTGCAGCCGTCGTCCTTCCGCCGGTCGATCGGTGAGAAGGACGATAGAGCCGCTCATGGCGCTCGCTCCTACAGCCCTGGGCGGTCGCCGGCTGGCGTCGCGAAAGTGTGAACAGGCCGGCGCCAGGCCGCAAGTTCGCCCTCCGTCGAATGGCGCGTGCCGACTGGGCCCGTGAGCAGGGCTTGAAACCCTGAGGGACGCGCCCGTCTTCGCGATGGCCGCGTCCCTCAGCGAGGCCAAGAGGCGCTTACTCCGCGGCGGCCGCCACGTTGGCGAAGCCGCCGCCGACGCGTGGACCCGCCTCGCGGATCTCGGCGTCGACCTCGCTGAAGGCCTCGAAGTTCTTCTGGAACATGCGCGCCAGCTTGCGGGCGGCGCGGTCGTAGGCGGCGGGATCAGCCCAGGTGTCGCGCGGGCGCAGCAGCTTGGCCTCGACGCCGGGCACGTCGGTCGGCACGGCGAAGCCGAAGGTCGGGTCGACGTAGGTCTCGACGTCCTTCAGCGCGCCGCTGAGCGCCGCCGAGAGCAGCGCGCGGGTGGCGGCGATCGGCATCCGCCGGCCCTCGCCGTAGCCGCCGCCGGTCCACCCGGTGTTGACCAGCCAGCAGTCCACGCCGTGCTCGGCGATCAAGCTCTTCAGAAGCTCGCCGTAGACCTCGGGCCGGCGCGGCATGAAGGGCGCTCCGAAGCAGGTGGAGAAGGTCGCCTGCGGCTCGCTGACGCCGGTCTCGGTGCCGGCGACCTTCGCGGTGTAGCCGGAGAGGAAGTGGTGCATGGCCTGCGCCGGCGTGAGCCGCGCGATCGGCGGCATCACGCCGAAGGCGTCGGCGGTCAGCATGACCACGTTCTTTGGATGCCCGGCGCGGCCGCTGGCGTGGACGTTGCGCACGAAACGCAAGGGATAGGCCGCGCGGGTGTTTTCGGTGCGGGTCCCGTCGTCGAAATCCGGCTGGCGGGTGACCGGGTCGATCGCGACGTTCTCCAGCACCGCGCCGAAGCGGCGGATGGCGTTCGCGATCTGCGGCTCGGCCTTGGGGTCGAGCCGGATGGTCTTGGCGTAGCAGCCGCCTTCGAAATTGAAGACGCCGTTGCGTCCCCAGCCATGCTCGTCGTCGCCGATCAGGGCGCGCTCGGGATCGGCCGACAGCGTCGTCTTGCCCGTGCCCGACAGGCCGAAGAACACCGCGACGTCGCCGGCCTTGCCGACGTTCGCCGAGCAGTGCATCGGCATCACGTTGCGCTTCGGCAGCAGGTAGTTCAGCGCGGTGAAGACCGACTTCTTCATCTCGCCCGCATAGGCCGTGCCGCCGATCAGCACAACGCCGCGGGCGAAGTCGATCGCGATCACCGTCTTGGAGCGAACGCCATGGCGCTCGGGATCGGCGTGGAAGCTCGGGACGTCGAGAATGGTGAGGTCCGGCCGGAACCGCGCGAGGTCCGAGCGCTCGGGCTCGATCAGCAGCGTGCGGATGAACAGCGAGTGCCAGGCGTATTCGGTGAACACCCGCACCTTGAGGCGGTTCGAGGGGTCCGCCCCGCCGTGAAGGTCCTGCGCGAACAGTTCGCGCCCCGCGACATGCGCGATGAAGTCGGCCTTGAGCAGGTCGAACTGCTCGGGCGTCAGCGCGCCCGCGTTGTCCCACCAGACCTCGTTCTCGGTCGCGGCGTCGCGGACGATGAACTTGTCCTTGGGCGAGCGGCCGGTGTGGGAGCCGGTTTCGGCGACGAGCGCGCCGGTGGCCGCCAGCGAGGCTTCGCCACGGCGGACCGCGCGCTCGACGAGCGCCGCCTCCGTCAGGTTCCAGTTGACTCCCGCCAGGCCCTCGAAGCCGAAGGCTTCAGCGCCGTGATCCGGGTTCCACTCTCCTGTCTGCCTCACATCGTCCTCCTACACGCTTGCCCCCGCGCGCCGCGTCTCCAGCGCGCCCATGGGAGAAACCAGCGAAAACCGGCGCGAACGTGACGGCGGCGGCTGTTTTGCCGCACAGGCCCCGCGTTCGGGCCCTTCTGATCGCGATCTTCCTGCGACGATATCACGCCTTCCGTTGGGACGATCGGACGATTCTCCTCCGCGACGAGGGTCAGGCGGGCGTCGGTCCGCGGAAGTAGGGTTCGACCTCGCCCTTGAGCTTCAGCGTCATCGGCTTGCCGAACCGGTCGCGCGCGAGGCCGGCGGCGACGCGGATCCAGCCTTCGCTCACCGAGTATTCCTCGACGTTGGTCTTCTCGACGCCCTTGAAGCGGATGCCTACGCCGCGCTCGAGCGCCTCGGCGTCGTAGAACGGGCTGTCAGGATCGGTCGAGAGGCGGGCGGGCGGCGTGTCGGCCATCGAAGGCGGCTCCGGAGAGGTTGCGAGACGCGGCGGACCATAGGCGCAGCGTTCCGTGGGGCCAAGCCTCTCTCGTTCTCTGCGCCGCGCCGATCGTTTCGGGCAAGCCAATCGCCGGGCGCCGACGCATGACGACCTTGCGCCGGCCACGCCGCAGCCTCGCCTCATTCGCGAACGATCAATTCAATGTTGCGTCGCAGCATTGAATTGTGCCCTGCGGCGCCCACCTGATCTCAGCGACGACGACGTCCCCCGGTCGTTGCGCCAAAAGACTGGATGCGCCATGGCCCGCTTCGGCGATCTCGCCTCGGAACTGAACCCGTTCCTGAAGATGTGGTCGCTCGACGGCGGCGGCGCCTCCGCGGCCCGCAGCGCCCCCGCCGACGCGCGGCTCGCGACGGTCGCCGAGTTCGGCGGCAACCCCGGCGACCTCGTCATGCGGAGCTACACGCCCACGGGACTCGCGCGCGGATCGGCGCTGGTCGTGGTGCTGCACGGCTGCACCCAGACCGCAGCGAGCTTCGAGCAGAGCGCGGCCTGGACCGCGCTCGCGGACGAGCACGGGTTCGCCGTGCTCTATCCCGAGCAGCATGCGGGCAACAACCCGAAGCGCTGCTTCAACTGGTTCAACCCCGAGGACGTCGCCCGCGGCGCCGGCGAAGCGGCCTCTATCCGCGCCATGGTCGAGACCATGGTCGCCGGGCATGGGCTCGACCGCCGCCGGGTGTTCGTGACCGGGCTGTCGGCCGGCGGCGCGATGACCTCCGCGCTGCTCGCGGCCTATCCCGACGTCTTCGCCGGCGGCGCGATCATGGCCGGACTGCCCTGCGGGGCGGCGTCGTCCGTGCCGCAGGCCTTCGAGAGCATGTACAAGGGCGCCGCCCGACCGGCCCGCGAATGGGGCGACGCCGTCCGGGACGCCTCGGACCATGGCGGCCCTTGGCCGAAGGTGAGCGTCTGGCACGGCGGCGCGGACTCGACCGTCGTTCCCTCCAACGGCGACGAGATCGTGAAGCAGTGGCTCGACGTCCACGGGCTTCATAGCGCGAAGCCGACCGTCGAGCGCAAGGGCGGCCGCACCCGCCGGGTCTGGACCGGCCCGGACGGCGACGCCGTCATCGAACAGCACGTCGTCGCCGGCATGAACCACGGCGTCGCGCTCGACGCCCGGCGCGGCGAGACGCCCGGTCCCTTCATGCTGGACGTCGGCGTGTCGGCCAACCGCGACGTGCTCGCGTTCTGGGGCCTCGCCACGGCGAAGTCCGCGGCCAAGGACGCTGGCAAGAACGCCGGCAGGGACAGCGCCAAAAGCGCTCCTGAGGCCACCGCCGAGCCCCTTCGCCCCGCGTCGGCCCGCCGACCCGCCGCCGCGACGACGGCGGCCAAGCCGTCCCGCAGCGGCTTCGCCGGCCGCATGGAGCCGGAGCCCCGACGCAGGGGCGGCATCGACGTGCAGGGCGTGATCGCCAAGGCGCTGAAGGCCGCCGGCCTGATGAAGTGACGCCGCCGGAACGCCTCGTCGCCGCCCCGCGTTGACCGTGGGGCGACACGGCTGCGGGCGGGCGAATGATCACGGACCTCTGGTACAAGAACGCGATCGTCTACTGTCTCTCGGTCGAGAGCTTCATGGACTCGAACGGCGACGGGGTCGGCGACTTCCCCGGGTTGACGCGCCGGCTCGATTACCTCCACGGCCTCGGCGTCACCGCTGTCTGGTTGATGCCGTTCCAGCCCTCGCCGGGGCGCGACGACGGCTACGACGTCTCAGACTATTACAATGTTGACCCGCGCTACGGCTCGCTCGGCGATTTCGTGGAGTTCACCCACGCGGCGAAGCAGCGCGGCATGCGCGTTCTGATCGACCTCGTGGTCAACCACACCTCCGACCAGCACCCCTGGTTCAAGTCCGCCCGCAAGGATCCCAAGTCGCCGTTCCGCGACTGGTACGTCTGGTCGAAGACCAAGCCGAAGAACGCCGACGAAGGCATGGTCTTTCCCGGCGTCCAGAAGACGACGTGGACGCGCGACGACGCGGCCAAGGCCTATTACTTCCACCGCTTCTACGAGTTCCAGCCTGACCTCAACACCTCCAACCCTGAGGTGCAGGCCGAGATCCTCAAGATCATGGGGTTCTGGATCCAGCTCGGCGTGTCCGGCTTCCGCATGGACGCCGTGCCCTTCGTCATCGCCGAGAAGGGGGCGGACGTGACGACGCCGAAGGAGCAGTTCGAGATGCTCCGCTCGTTCCGGGAGTTCCTGCAGTGGCGCAAGGGCGACAGCGTCATTCTCGCCGAAGCCAACGTCCTGCCCGAAGACGACATGAAGTACTTCGGGAACGACGGCGATCGCATGCAGATGATGTTCAACTTCCAGGTCAACCAGCGGCTGTTTTATGCGCTGGCGAGCGCCGACGTCGCGCCGCTGGAGAAGGCCCTCAAGGACACGCGGCCGGGCTATCCCACGGCGCAGTGGGGCATGTTCCTGCGCAACCACGACGAGCTGGACCTCGGGCGTCTGACCGAGGAGCAACGTCAGGCGGCCTTCGCCGCCTTCGGACCCGAGAAATCGATGCAGCTCTACGACCGTGGCGTGCGACGGCGTTTGGCCCCCATGCTGAAGGGCGACCGCCGCCGGCTTGAGCTCGCCTACAGCCTGATGTTCGCCCTGCCGGGGACGCCCGTGCTGCGCTACGGCGACGAGATCGCCATGGGCGACGACCTCGACCTGCCCGAGCGCTACTGCGCGCGCACGCCGATGCAGTGGGCGAACGAGCAGAACGGCGGCTTCAGCACAGCTGAAAAGACTTATTTGCCGGCTATCTCAGGTGGCGGCTACGGCTATCAGTCCGTCAACGTGGCGCAGCAGCGGCGCGATCCGAACTCGTTCCTGAACTGGCTGGAGCGGCTCGTCCGGATGCGGCAGGAGACGCCGGAGATCGGCTGGGGCGACTACCAGATCCTCCGCACGGGCGCGAAGGGCGTGCTCGCCATGCGCTACGACTGGCGCGGAAACGCCGCGGTGTTCCTGCACAACTTCGGCGAGGAAGGCTGCGACATCGCCTTTCGCAGCGGCGGGGCTGAGGGCGAGCCCGACCATCTTGTCAATCTGCTGTCCGCCGACCACAGCCGCCCCGGACCCGACGGTCGCCATCACGTCACGCTCGAGCCCTACGGCTACCGCTGGTACCGCCTCGGCCGCCTGGACGAGACCCAGCGCCGCACCGCCGCCGCGTGACCTCCCCGCCTGACGCCAGCTTCCAGGATCGATCCATGACCGACACGCCCTGGTGGAAGAGCGCGGCGATCTATCAGGTCTATCCGCGCTCGTTTCAGGACACCGATGGCGACGGCGTCGGCGACCTGGAAGGAATCCGCAGCCGGCTTGGCCATCTCGTGGAGCTCGGCGTCGACGCGCTCTGGATCTCGCCGATCTACCCCTCGCCGATGGCCGACTTCGGCTACGACGTCGCGGACTACTGCGGCGTCGATCCGATCTTCGGCTCGCTCGCCGACGTCGACCGCCTGATCGCGGAGGCGCATGCGCGGGGCTTGAAGCTCATCCTCGACTTCGTGCCCAACCACAGCTCGGACCGGCACCCGTGGTTCGTGGACAGCCGCTCCGGCCGAAACGCGCCGAAGCGCGACTGGTACATCTGGCGCGACCCCGCGCCCGGAGGCGGTCCGCCGAACAACTGGGTCAGCAACTTCGGCGGGCCGGCCTGGACCTACGACGAGGCCTCCGGCCAGTACTACCACCACGCCTTCCTGAGCGAGCAGCCCGACCTGAACTGGCGCAACCCGGAGGTGCGCGCCGCGATGATCGACGCGCTGCGTTTCTGGCTCGACCGCGGCGTCGACGGCTTTCGCGTCGACGTGCTGTGGCACCTGATCAAGGACATCGACTTCCGCGACAACCCGCCGAACCCCGACTACGGCCCCGGCATGCCGGAGATCGCGCGCGTCCTGCAGGTCCATTCCGCCGACCAGCCGGAGGCGATCGAGGTGACGCGGGAGCTGCGGGCGACGCTCGACGCCTACCCCGGCGACCGCGTGCTCATCGGCGAGCTTTACCTGCCGTTCGAGCGGCTGATGGCCTATTACGGTCCGGACCTCACCGGCGCGCAGCTGCCGTTCAACTTCCACCTGATCCTCGCGCCCTGGAACGCGCGCGGACTCGCCCGCCTGATCGCGGACTACGAGCAGGCGTTGCCTCCCGGCGGCTGGCCGAACTGGGTGCTCGGCAACCACGACCAGACGCGCGTCGCGAGCCGCCTCGGCCGCGCCCAGGCCCGGGTCGCGGCCATGCTGCTCCTGACGCTGCGCGGGACGCCGACGCTCTACTACGGCGACGAGATCGGCCTGATGGACGGCGTCGTCCCGCCCGAGGCGCTGCGCGACCCCTGGGCGCTGCGCGAACCCGGCGTCGGCGGGCGCGACCCCTGCCGGACGCCGATGCCCTGGGACGACGGGCCGAACGCCGGCTTCTCGACGGCGGCGCCCTGGCTGCCGCTCGGCGACGGCGCGCCCCGCAACGTCGCGGCGGAGGCCGCCGATCCCCGCTCCATGCTCGCGCTGCACCGCCGGCTGCTCGCGCTCCGCCGCGCCGCGCCGGCGCTCGCGCTTGGAACCTACGAGGCGGTCGCGGCCGAGGGCGACCTGCTCGCCTATCGACGGCAGGACGGCGAGGCTCGCCTGCTGGTCGTGCTGAACCTCGGACCGAGGCCCGCCACGTTCGAGGCCGGCGCGCCGACGCGCACGCTGCTCTCAACCCATCTCGACCGCGAAGGGCCGGAGCCCGCAGGGGCGCTGGCGCTGCGCGCCGACGAGGGGCTGGTGCTGGCGATCGAGGGCTGAGCGCGCCGGCGCTCAGCCTTCGGGCAGCGCCACGATCCCGGCCTTGCCGTCTTCCGTGCCGAAGGCGATGCGAGAGCCGATGCGGTCCCAGCCGAGCGCTGTGACCGGGCCGCCCTCGCCCGGACTGCGGCCGAGGATCTCCGCCCCGTCGGACAGGCGGGCGAGCAGGATGCAACCGTCCTCGTAGCCGAGCGCCACCACCGGCGCCTTCGGATGCGCCGCGACGCGGGAGACGCGCGCGGGGCGGATGCCGAGCTCCTTCGGGGCCTTGCCCATGGGCCCGTCCTTCGACTGGAACGGCCAGATGATGGCGGCGTCGGCGCCGGCGGAGGCTAGCCACTTGCCGTCCGACGTCCAGTCCACCGAGCGCACCTTGCCGGGGTAGCCGGTCATCCGCATGTGCGCGCCATCGGACAGCCGCCAGCCGTGCAGCGCGTTCTCCTGCATGGTCGTCACAACGAACTTGCCGTCGGGCGCGAAGCTCACGTCGATGTGGCTGCCCTTCCAGGTCAGCTCCTTCGGCGCGCCTTCGGTGCGCGGAAACCAAAGCGAGACGCCGTTGTAGCGCGAGACCGCGAGCTGGTAGCCCTTCGGCGCGAAGGCCAGGCCCCGGGCGGCCGAGGGCGACTCGAAGGTGCGGACGTCGCCCTTGCCGTCGCGGGCGAACACCTTTTTGCCGGCCGACCAGGCGACCGCGCCGTCCGGGCCGATCGCGACCGCGTCGATCCAGCCCTTGGCCTCGCCCACCGGCTCCGGCGTGTCGCCGGCCGCGAACTTCAGTACCTTGCCGTCGTCGCCGCCGGTGACGAGCAGGTTCGGCGCGACCGCCGTCGACACCACGCCGCCGTCATGCGCCGGCACGCGCAGTTCGCCGTCGTCGCCCACGAACAGCACCGCCCCGTCGCCGAGCGCGAAGGCCGCGGCGCCGCCCAGGAAGGTCGCGGCGACGACATAGGCCCCGGCCTCGATCGGCGTCAGCCGATCGGTCAGCGAGGGGTAGCCGGCGTCGGTGGGCATGGACATGAGGCGCGCGTGTCCGTTCGGGATCGAAGGGTAAGGAGCGTGAGGCATACAGGCGCGCGGGCCGGCTTCGCAAGCCGGCCCCTCTCGACCGCTCCATGGATCGTGGTAAAAGGCTCGACCCCTTGGGCGGCCGCGCTGCCCCGACACTCCGGAGTTCGCCCGTGCCCGACGCTTCCGCCGGTTCGCTCGACGTCAAGCGCGTGGTCACGCTCGCCGGCGCCACGGTGCTGATCGCGACGCAGACCATCGCCGCCTCCGTCGCCGGCGGCTGGGCGATCGCCGGGTTCTTCGGCCTCGGCGAGATCGGGGCCTACGCGCTCGAAGCGGCCGGCCTCGCGATCGGCGTCTGGATCGTGGTCAAATTCGTCCGCGCCGCGCTGAAGCAGGAGCCGCTGCGCACGCCGCGCTGACGGACGGCTTCCTCCCCTCTCTTCGGTTTCAGAACAGGACGCGGGCATCCCTCCTCAAGCGGAGCTTGGGGAGGGTGGCCTCGGCCGACAGGCCGAGGTCGGGTGGGATCTTGGGCGTAGAGCGCGGCTCGGCTTAGCGAGCCTCATCCTAGGCCCACCCCACCCGGCCGGGCTCGCCCGTCCACCCTCCCCTCTGGCGAGGGAGGGACGCCCGCGCTTTTTCGTCGCCGGCTTGTCGGACGGCATGGGCGGGGCTCGGCACGATCCAACTTGCATCGCGAGAACGTTACTATATAACATTCCGCATAGGACGCTCCCGCGCCTGACCGAGTTCGCCATGACGTCCACACACGCCCACGAGCATCACGCCCACGATCACGGGGCGCATGGCCACGGCTCACACAAGCATGGCCATGCCCCCCGCGCGCAGACCCCCGCCGCCTCGCTGCTGCGAACATCCGCGCTCGGCCGGCTCGGCGGCGTCGCCGCGGCGTTGATCCTGCTGTGGGGCGCCGTCGCATGGGCTTTGGCATGAGCGCGCTCCGGCTCGAGGACGTGACGCTCGGCTACGACCGTCACCCCGCCGTGCACCACCTCGACGGCGCCGTCGCGCCCGGCGCGCTGCTTGCGGTTGTGGGGCCGAACGGCGCGGGCAAATCCACCCTGCTCAAGGGCCTCGTCGGCGCGATCGAGCCGCTCGGCGGGCGCATCGACCGCGGCGCGCTCGGTCCCCGCGACATCGCCTACCTGCCCCAGGCCGCCGAGCTCGACCGCAGCTTCCCGATCGACGTGTTCGACCTCGTCGCCACCGGCCTCTGGCGCCGCACCGGCCTGTTCGGCGGCGTCGGCCGCGCGGACCGGGCGCGGGTCGCGGAATCGATCGCCGGCGTCGGCCTCACCGGGTTCGAGCGCCGCGCCATCGGCACGCTCTCCGGCGGCCAGCTGCAGCGGGCGCTGTTCGCCAGGCTGCTGCTGCAGGACGCCTCCGTCATCCTGCTCGACGAGCCCTTCGCCGCCATCGACGCCAAGACGGTCGAGGACCTGCTGGCGCTGGTCGCGCGCTGGCATTCCGAGCGCCGCACGGTGATCGCGGTGCTGCACGACATGGACATGGTCCGCCGCGCCTTCCCCGAGACGCTGCTGCTCGCCCGTCGCGCGGTGGCCTGGGGGCCGACCGCGGAGGCGCTCCGTCCTGAGCGCCTGCTCGAGGCCCGCGCCATGACCGAGGCGTTCGACGACGCCGCGCCGTTCTGCGCCGCGAACGCGGCCTGACGCCATGACCCTCTACGACGCCCTCGTCGGTCCTTTCGCCGAGTTCGCCTTCATGCGGCGGGCGCTGGTGGGCTCGCTCGCGCTGTCGCTGGGCGCGGCGCCGATCGGCGTGTTTCTGATGCTGCGGCGCATGAGCCTGACCGGGGACGCCATGGCGCACGCCATTCTTCCCGGAGCCGCGGTCGGCTTCCTCGTGGCCGGGCTGTCGCTGCCGGCGATGACGCTCGGCGGCCTCGTCGCAGGCGTCTCGGTCGCGCTGCTCACCGGCCTCGTCGCCCGCACCACCGTGCTGAAGGAGGACGCGGCGCTCGCCTCGTTCTACCTGCTGTCGCTCGCGCTCGGCGTCACGCTGGTCTCGCTCAAGGGCTCCAACGTCGACCTGCTGCACGTGCTGTTCGGTTCGGTGCTCGCGCTCGACGACCAGGCCATGCTGCTGCTCGCCGGCGTCGCCAGCGTCACGTTGGTGGCGCTCGCGCTGATCTACCGGCCGCTGGTGCTGGAATGCGTCGACCCCGGCTTCCTGCGCTCGGTGAGCCGCGCGGGCGGCCCGGTGCACTTCATCTTCCTCAGCCTTGTGGTGCTGAACCTCGTGGCTGGGTTCCAGGCGCTCGGCACGCTGCTCGCGGTCGGCGTCATGATGCTCCCGGCGGCGGCCGCGCGCTTCTGGTCGAACGCGCTGACGCCGATGTTCGCGGTCGCGATCCTGGTCGCGAGCCTCGCAAGCGTCGCCGGCCTCCTCGTCTCCTACCACCTCGACCTGCCGACCGGGCCCGCGATCATCCTGTCGGCCGGCGTCCTCTACCTCGTCTCCGTCGCCGTCGGCTGGTCCGGCGGCGTGCTCTGGCGGCTCGCGCCGCCGCGCCACCACAGGGCGGCCTGACCGCCCGAACGTCACCTTCCGGAGGTTTTCATGATGCGGATGCGCTCTCTCCTCGCCGCCGCGGTCACGGCCGCGTTCGTCGTCTCGCCCGCCGCCGCCGAGCCGGTCAAGGCGCTCGCGACCTTCTCGATCCTCGGCGACCTCGTACGTCAGGTCGGCGGCGACCGCGTGGCGGTCGAGACGCTCGTCGGCCCCGACGGCGACGCCCACGTGTTCTCCCCCGCCCCCGCCGACGCCAAGAAGGCCGCCGCGGCGACCGTGATCTTCGAGAACGGCCTCGGCCTCGAAGGCTGGATCGGCCGGCTCGCGAAATCCTCCGGCGCCAAGGGAACGGTGGTGATTGCCTCCAAGGGCGTCCCGGCCCAGAAGATGGAGGACGAGGACGACGGCCATGCCAAAGGCCACGACCATGGGCGCGGCCACGAGGTGACCGACCCGCACGCCTGGCAGTCGGTGCCCAACGCCAAGCTCTATGTGGCGAACATCCGCGACGCGCTGATCGCGGCCGACCCCGAGGGCAAGACGGCCTACGAGGCGAACGCGACGGCCTACCTCGCGACCCTCGACGCGCTTGACGCCGAGATCCGCGCAGGCCTCGCCAAGATTCCGGCGGAGCGCCGCAAGATCATCACCTCGCACGACGCCTTCGGGTATTACGCCAAGGCCTACGGCGTGGAGATCATCTCGCCGCAGGGCGTCTCGCCCGAGGCGGAGGCCTCCGCCAAGGACGTCGCCAAGATCGTCCGTCAGATCAAGGCGGAGGAGATCCCGGCGGTGTTCGTCGAGAACATCACCGACAGGCGGCTGGTGGAGCGCATCACCAAGGAGACCGGCGCGGCGGTGGGCGGCACGCTCTACTCCGACGCGCTGTCGGGCCCGAACGGCCCTGCGGGAACCTACGTCGACATGATGCGCTCGAACCTCCGCGAGCTGACCGCGGCGCTGTCGAGCTGAGCCGGGGATCGCGCCGCCGTCGTCCTCCGGCTTGACCGGAGGACCCATCTTCGACGCCGAGTTCGACGTCCGACATGGATGGTCCGGTCAAGCCGGACCATGACGGGACGCCGCCGTCCCGACACGTCCGTTCCGCAAATTGTCCAGCCGGACGTTCAACCCGAAAACCTTAACCCCTTGCGACCATCCTCACGCCCATGACGTCGCCCGGCGCCCAGACCCTCGACGACCTGCTGCTTCCCGCGGCGCCGGACCTTCGTCTGGCCTATGCGGACTGGCTGCGGCACCTCGCGACCGAGCGGCGGCTGTCGGCGAACACAGTCGAGGCCTATGGCCGCGACGTCCGCATCTTTCTCGCCTTCCTGCAGGCCCATCTCGGCGCGCCGGCCTCGCTGGACGACCTCACCGCGCTGACGCCCCGCGACCTGCGCGCCTTCCTCGCCGCCCGGCGGGCGGAGGGGCTGGTCAGCCGCTCGCTGATGCGTGCGCTGGCCTCGAGCCGCTCGCTCGCGCGCTTCCTCGCCCGCACCGGCCGCGGCGAGGCGTCGGCCTTCGCGGCGGTGCGCTCGCCGAAGATCCCGCGCAGCCTGCCGAAGCCGGTCTCGCCGGCCGCGGCCCGCGCGCTCGCCGACGCCGACACCCGCGCGGGCGAGGAGCGCGAGGGCTGGGTGCTGGCCCGCGACGCGGCGGTGATCGCGCTGCTCTACGGCTGTGGCTTGCGCATCTCGGAGGCGCTGTCGCTCACGCGGGCGCAGGCGCCGGTCGACGGCGTCGACCGCATCGAGGTCACCGGCAAGGGCGGCAAGACGCGCCAGCTGCCCGTCATCGCCGCAGTGCAGGCCTCCATCGCGGCCTATCTCAAGGACTGCCCCTGGACGTTCACGGCTTCCAGTCCGTTGTTCGTGGGCGCGAAGGGCGGTCCGCTGAACCCGCGCATCGTGCAGGCGGCGGTGGCGCGCATGCGCGGCGGGCTGGGCCTGCCCGACAGCGCGACGCCGCACGCGCTCCGCCATTCCTTCGCGACCCATCTGCTTTCGCGCGGCGGCGACCTGAGGACGATCCAGGAGCTGCTCGGCCACGCCAGCCTCTCGACCACGCAGATCTACACGGAGGTCGACGCCGCCCGGCTCGTCGCGGTGCACCAGCAGTTTCACCCCCGGGCCCGCACGCGGGCGTGACGGCACGTTCGCGCCCGTGACGCCGGGGCCCGGCGTCGCTATATCAGGCGCGACCCATCCATCCCGAAGCGGCCCGTCTCCTGGCCGCGCCTGCCCCCGGAGGCTCCATGTCGCTCGCGGCCGCATCCGACAAGACGCCCGTCACCGTGCTCACCGGCTATCTCGGCGCCGGCAAGACCACCCTGCTCAACCGTATCCTCTCCGAGCCCCACGGCAAGAGATACGCGGTCATTGTCAACGAGTTCGGCGAGATCGGCATCGACAACGACCTCGTGGTCGGCGCCGACGAGGAAGTGTTCGAAATGAACAACGGGTGCATCTGCTGCACCGTGCGCGGCGACCTGATCCGCATCCTCGAAGGCCTGATGAAGCGCAAGGGCAAGTTCGACGCGATCATCGTCGAGACCACCGGCCTCGCCGACCCGGCGCCCGTCGCGCAGACCTTCTTCATCGACGAGGAGGTGGGCCGGAAGGCCCGGCTCGACGCTGTCGTCACCGTCGCCGACGCAAAGTGGCTGACGGACCGGCTGAAGGACGCGCCGGAGGCCAAGAACCAGATCGCCTTCGCCGACGTGATCCTGCTCAACAAGACCGACCTCGTCACCAAGGACGAGCTGGAGGAGGTCGAGGCCCGCATCCGCGGCATCAACCCCTACGCCCGCGTCATCCGCACGGTGAAGAGCGCCGTCGCGCTGGACGAGGTGCTGGACAAGGGCGCGTTCGACCTAGACCGCATCCTGGCGCTGGAGCCTGCCTTCCTGGAGGCCGACGACGACCACGACCACAGCCATCACGACCACGCCCATGGCCACGGTCACGACCATCACGCGCATGGGCCGGACTGCGGCTGCGGCCACGATCACGGGCATGACCACGCCCATGAAGACCATGGCCATGCGCACAAGGATCATGGCCACGGCGAGCATTCGCACGGCGGCTTGAAGCACTACCACGACGAGACCATGCAGTCGGTCGCGCTGGAGATCCCCGGCGAGGTCGACCCCAACAAGTTCATGCCCTGGGTCAACGCGCTGGCGCAGTCCGACGGGCAGAACTTCCTGCGCTGGAAAGGCATTCTCGCGTTCAAGGGCGAGGATCGCCGCTTCGTGTTCCAGGGCGTGCACATGATCCTCGACGGCGACCTGCAGCGTGAGTGGAAGGCCGACGAGACCCGCCGCTCGAAGCTGGTGTTCATCGGCAAGGAGCTCGACGAGGCCAAGCTGCGCGCAGGCTTCGAGGCCTGCGCGGCCTGAGCTCATCGCCCTGTCTCACGCGTCATGCCCGGCCAGCGGGCATGACGCAGCTTCGGCCAAGCGCGTGCTTCGAGACGCCTCGGCTCCGCCGAGGCTCCTCAGCATGAGGCGGTTGAACAGACTGGGGCCGCCTTAGCTTGCCGACGCTCGAAGGCTCCTCATGCTGAGGAGCGCCGAAGGCGCGTCTCGAAGCACGCACTCTCCACGACGCGCATTCCGACCTCCCACCACGTCAGGCTCGAGCCCATGTCCGACATCGTCGTCTCCACGCGGGGGGCCGTGGCCGCCCCCTGCCGCGAGGCCGCGGAGACCGGCCGGCTGATCCTCGGCGAAGGCGGCGACGCCTTCGAGGCGGCCGTCGCGATGGCCGCGACGCTCGCCGTCGTCGCGCCGCAGCTGAGTTCGCTCGCGGCCGACGCCGTCTGGACCTTTCGCGAGCCGCACGGCGCGGTCGGCGTGATCGAGGCCCGCGGCCTCGCCGGGCGACGCGCGACCCCGGCCTTCTTCCACGCCCGCGGCCATGGCGCCGTCCCGGCCCGCGGGCCGCTCTCGGCCTTCGTCGCGCCGGGATCGGTCGAAGGCTGGCGCGCGGCGCTGGAGCTTTCGAGCCGCCGCCTGCCGCGCCAAGTCCTGTTCGCCGACGCGCTGCGTTACGCCCGCGAGGGCTTTCCCGTTTCGCCCGGGCTCGCCCACGCGCTGGCCGACGCGCTCCCGACTCTCCCCGAGGACGAGGGATTCCAGGCCGCGTTCCTCATCGACAAGGCCGCGCCCGCCGCGGGCGCCACGCTGCGCCCGCCGCGGCTGGCCGACGCGCTCGACCATCTCGTGCGCTCCGGTCTCCGCGACCTCTACGACGGCGACCTCTCTCGCGAGCTGGCGGCCGACCTCGAGCGCCTCGGCGTCCCGCTCGCGCGCGAGGACCTCAGGCGCGTCGAAGCCCGGCCGCGGGCGGCGCTCGTCGCGCGGATCAAAAGCGGCGCAGTGTTCGACGCCGAGCTCTCGACGCCCGCCCTGGTCGCTCTGCTGGAGCGGCTGAAGCTCCACCGCGACGACGACGCCGTCTTCGTCCACGCCGCGGCGGAGGCCGCGAAGCGCGTCGAGGCGCTGCGCCGCGAGGCCGAGGCCGACGACCGCCCCCGCGACGCCGCCTCCGCCCGCCTGGAGCCGGAAGCGCTCGACGCGGCGGCTGGCGCGCTCGACCGCGCCCGCGCGACGCCGCTCATGCTCCCGGCCCTTGCCCTCGGCGGCGCGGGCTGGATCGGCGTGATCGACGCCGCGGGCCGCGCGGTCAGCGTCACGCACAGCCTGCTGTCGCCCTTCGGCGCCGGCGTGGTCTCGGCGTCGACCGGCGTGCTGCTCGCAAACCGCGGCGCGGCCTTCGCGCTCGAAGGCGACGAGCCGCTCCGCCCCGGCGCCGCCGCCTGCGATCCGCTCTCTGCCCCGCTGATGGCCATGCTGGACGGGCGCGTCGCGGTCTTCGGCGCCGGCGACCGGCCGCCGCTGGCGGCTACGGCGCTCGCGCTTCGCCGCCTCGGCTTCGAGCGGGATTTCGCGACCGCCCTCGCCGCCCCGCGGATCGCGCTTCGCCGCGGACCGGACGGCGACGCGCTGCTGGCGCTGGAGGAGGGCTTCGACGGCGAAGTCGCGGATCGGCTCGATCGGATGGGACATCGCGTCGCTGTGGAGAGATCAGGCTTCGCGGTGCCGGCGGCCCTCATTCGCGAGGCTTCCGGCCGCATCGAGGCCGGCGCCGACCCCCGTGGCGAAGGGGCGGCGCTCGGGGTCTGACGCCAGGGGCGCAGGTTCCCATCGCGGCTCGGCCGGCCTATCTAGCCGCAACCTTCGGCCGCCGGCCGAGCTTTCGAGACGCCCAAAGCCGCCCGATGGAAACCGTCCTCACCAACGCCCGCCTCGTGCTCGACGACGCGATCGTCACCGGCACGCTGGCGCACCGGGACGGCGTCATCCGCGACGTCTCCGAGGGCCGCTCCTCCGCTCCGGGCGCGATCGACCTCGAAGGCGACCTGCTGGCGCCCGGCCTGATCGAGATCCACACCGACAACCTCGAGAAGCACTTCGTACCGCGGCCCGGCGTGGTGTGGCCGAACCCGCTCGCGGCGGCGCTGGTGCACGACGCGCAGATGGCGGCGTCCGGCGTCACCACGGTCTACGACGCGTTGTGCGCCGGCGGCTACGACGCCAAGAACGACTACCGCCGCGCGATCTTCCCCGACATGGTGGCGGCGATCGAACAGGGCGTGCGCGAAAAGGCGTTCCGGATCGAGCACCGCATCCACCTGCGCTGCGAGCTGACCGACCCGGCGCTGATCGGCGACCTCAACGACCAGCTGGGGTCTGACCTCGTGCGCCTCGGCTCGTTGATGGACCACACGCCCGGCCAGCGGCAGTGGCGGGACATCGCGACCCTGAAGCGTTTCATGACCAGCAATGGCCTGTCCGAGACCGCGGCCGACGAGATGCTCGCCCGGCGCATGGCGGCAGGAGCGGAGAACGCCGCCCGCAACCGTCCCCAGGTGGTGGCGCTGTTCAAGGCGCGCGGCGCGCCGCTCGCGAGCCACGACGACACAACCGAAGCGCACGTGGCCGAGGCCGCGGCCGACGGCTGCGCGATCTCCGAGTTCCCGACCACGCTCAAGGCCGCGCAGGCGGCAAAGGCTGCTGGTCTCGCCACGGTCGCCGGCGCGCCGAACGTGGTGCGCGGCGGGTCGCACTCCGGCGGGGTCTCGGCCATCGAATTGGCCGAGCACGGCCTGCTCGACGCACTGTCGTCGGACTACGTGCCGTCCAGCCTGCTGCAGGCGGTGGAACGCCTTACGGCCGACGCCAGCCCGATCACGCTCGCGCAAGCCTTCGGCTTCGTGACCTCCCGTCCCGCCGCCATGCTCGGTCTCGCCGACCGCGGGCGGCTCGCTCCGGGCCTGCGGGCCGACCTCGTCCGTCTGCGCTTCGCAGGCCGCACGCCGGTCGTCCGTGAGGTCGTCGTCGCAGGAGAGAGGGTGACATGAGCGACCCCCGCTATGCGATCTACTACGCGCCGCCGCCGGAAAGCGCGCTCTGGACCTTCGGCTGCCGTGTGCTCGGCTATGACGCCGCAACAGCGGCGCCCGTCACGGCGCTTCGGCCGCTCGACGTAAAGCCCAAGCGTTGGGCGGAGATGACGGCGTCCCCGCGGCGCTACGGCTTCCATGGCACGCTGAAGGCGCCGTTTCGGCTGTCTGCGTCGGCGAGCGAGGACGATCTCATCGCCGCCGGCCGCGCCTTCGCCCGGACGCAGGCGCCGTTTCCGCTGCCGCCGCTGAAGGTGGCCGCCCTTGGGTCGTTCGTCGCGCTCGTCCCGGAACGCGAGGCCCCCGAGCTCGCGCGCCTGTCCGACGGCTGCGTCGAGGCCTTCGATGGCTTCCGCGCCGCCGCCAACGCCGCCGAGCGCGCGCGGCGGCTGGAGGCGCCCCTGACCGAGCGCCAGACAGGCGCGCTCGAGCGCTGGGGCTACCCCTATGTGTTCGAGGATTTCCGATTCCACATGACGCTAACGGGCGCCCTGGCCGACGAGGACGTCGCGCCCACCGTCGAGGCGCTCGCCCGGCTCTACGCGGACCACGTCGGCGCCGCGGCGACCGAGGTCAACGCGGTCACCCTGTTCGTCGAGGAAAACCCGGCCGAAGGTTTTCGGATCGTGGACCGGTTCGTGTTCCAGGGATGAGCGTCCGCGCCGGCGCGCACTCTGAACAGGGGCTTGCAGCCGCCGCGTTTCGGCCGCACTCCGGGGCGATGACGCGCATGCGCCGCACGTGATCCCCGCAGGAGCGAACCGACCGCCGATGACGACGCTTCGCCTCGCCCTGTGCGGCCTCCTCGCCGCGATCGCCGCCCTCGTTCCCTTTGTCGCCGAAGCGCATCCTCATGTGTGGGTGACGGCTCGCAGCGAGATCGTCTTCGGCGCGGACGGGCGAATGGTCTCCGTGCGCCACGCCTGGACCTTCGACGAGATGTTCTCGTCGTTCGCGACCCAGGGGCTCGACGCCAACGGAGACGGCAAGTTCAGCCGCGAGGAGCTGCAGCCGCTGGCTGAGGTCAACGTCACCTCGCTCAAGGAGTTCGGCTTCTTCACCTTCAGCCGCGAGGGCGACAAGAAGGTCGGCTTCGCCGAACCCGTCGACTACTGGTTGGAGCAGACGCCGAAGGGTCTCCTGATCCTGCACTTCACCCTGCCGGTGAAGGACAACGCGCCGCCGAAGGGCGCGCCGCTGAAGGTCGAGGTCTACGACCCCACCTATTTCGTCGCCTTCGAGTTCGCCAAGGACCATCCGGCGACGCTCGTCGAGGCGCCGGCGGGCTGCGCGCTCGACGTCGCCCGTCCGAAGGAGCCCGACGCGGCGACCTCCAAGAAGCTGTCCGAGAGCTTCTTCACCGGGCTTTCGCCCGGCGCGAACTTCGGCGCACAGTTCTCCAACACGATCTCGGTCTCCTGCGCGTCGTGAGGCGGCTCGTGCTCGTCGCAGGCGCAGCGCTCGCGCTGGTCGCGCTGGCAAACGCGGCGGACGCGTTCGCCCAAGCAGCCGGCCCCTTCGGCGTCGGCCGGCCGGACGGTCCCGGCGGCGCGCCCGCAGTGGGCGGCCTGTTGGGCTGGATCGCCGAGGAGCAATCGAGCTTCTACCGGTCGTTGTCGGCCGCGATCCGCGCCGCCAAGACCGACAATACCGCGCTGTTTTCCCTCGCCGCCCTCTCCTTCGCCTACGGCGTGTTCCACGCCGCGGGGCCGGGCCACGGCAAGGCGGTGATCTCCTCCTACCTGATCGCGACCGGCGAAGGCTTCCGCCGGGGCGTCGCGCTCTCGACGCTCGCCGCGCTGGCGCAGGCCGTGACGGCCATCGCAGCCGTGGGCCTGATCGCGGTGGTCCTCGGCGCCACCAGCATGGCGATGGGCGTCGCGACCTGGTGGCTGGAGGCGGCGAGCTACGCCGTGATCCTGGCGCTCGGCGTCGCGCTGATCTGGCGCAAGGGGCGCGGCTTGCTTCGCACGCTCAACGGCCGATCCGCCCATGTCCACGGCCCGGACTGCGCGCACGAGCACGGCGTCGATCCAAGACTCGTCGAGGGTCGGGTGGACTGGCGCCGCGCCGGCGCGGCGGTGCTCGCGATCGGCCTCCGTCCCTGCACCGGCGCGCTGGTGGTGCTGGTGTTCGCGCTCGCGCAGGGGATTCTTTGGGCGGGCGTCGCCGCGACCTTCGCCATGGCCGCGGGAACCGCCGTCACCGTCGCGGCGATCGCCGCTCTCGCGGTGGGGGCGAAGGGCCTCGCGCTTCGCCTCGCCGCCGCCCGGCCCGGCGCCGGCGCCGTGGCGCTGGCGGGCCTCGAGACCCTGGCCGCGCTGGTGGTGTTCGCCTTCGGGGCGATCATGCTCGCGGGGCTGCTGCTCACCGGCGTCGGCGCGCCGGCCTGAACCGTTCAGGCCGGAACGCTGGACCGCTCGACCGCGCGGGCGGCCGGAACGCCGACCTCTTCGGCGAAGAACCGCCGCCCCATCGTGGTGACGTCGAGCGTGCGCTCGTCCTTCCGGCGGGCGAGGACGCCGCCGTCGACCAGCGCCTCGAGCAGCGCGGCGCCGAGCGCCCCCGCGAGGTGGTCCCGCCGCTCGCTCCAGTCGAGGCAGCAGCGGGCGAAGGCGCGCGGGGAGCAGCGCGCGCGGGCGGCGGCGACCCCTCGCGCGCGGAACCAGCGCTCGCCGGCGAGCGTCGGTTCGAAGCCGTCGTGCCCGCGCCGCAGCAGATCGCGCGCGAGCAGCGCCGCGACGAGCTCCACCGCCAGCCGGCCGGCCAGATGATCGTAGCAGGTCCGCGCCTCGCGGAAGGCGGCCTCGGCGGGCGTGCGGGGCCGCGTCGCGGGGCGCGCGACTCCGGCGAAGGTCATCAGCCGCTCGATCAGTTCGGCGACCTCGGCGCCGGCCAGACGCACGTAGCGACGCCGCCCCTGCGCCGCGACCGACACGAGGCCCGCCGCGGTCATCTTGGCCACATGCCCGCTCGCGGTCGGGGCCGAGACCCCCGCGAGGCTTGCGAGCTCCTTCGCCGTGCGGGCGCGGCCGTCCATCAGCACGCCCAGCATGCGGGCGCGGGTCGGGTCGCCGATCAGGGCGGCGGCTTCGGCGATGAAAGGATCTGCGGGCGCGGTCATGGAGGGAGGTTACGCCCGCGCAGGCGGGCCCGCGAGCGCGAAGGCTTCGGCCCGCGTCGACGCGTTTTGACTTGCGGGGCGCCGGGCGCGGCGGGCAGGTTCGGGCCTTGCCCGCGTGAGGAGCCGCCCATGATCGCCGTCATCTTCGAGGTCACCCCCGCCGAGGGCCGCACGGACGACTACTTCGCCATGGCGGGCGCCCTGAAGGCCGATGTCGAAACCATCGACGGCTTCATCTCGGTGGAGCGCTTCGCGAGCGTGACGACGCCGGGCAAGTACCTGTCGCTGTCGATCTGGCGCGACGAGGAGGCGGTCGCGGCCTGGCGCGCGCTCACGCGCCATCGCGCGGCGCAGCTCGCCGGCCGCGAGGAGGTGTTCGCCGGCTATCGCTTGCGGGTCGCGTCTGTCATCCGCGACTACGGCATGGACGAGCGCGCGGAGGCGCCCGCGGACTCGCTCGCGCTCCACGGCTGACGCGGCGTTTTCAGTCTCCGAACGGCAGCCCCTCGAACACGTCGCGGGCGTCAAGCCGACACCCGATCTCGGGCAGGTCCAGCGTCGCCTCCAGCGTTTCGTGGTGGTGCGGCGTCCAGCCGGAAGCGTCGCGCACGTGCAGCGTCATCTGCGGCTTCTCGGTGTCGACCAGCAGGATGTAGCGCAGCGACGGCACGGACTTGTACTCGTCGAGCTTGCGCACCCGGTCGAAGTTCATGGTGCTGGGCGAGAGCACCTCGACGACGAGCCGGGGCTCGGAGGCAACCGTTTCCTTCAGGTCGGTTCCCCCGCACTCGACGACGACGTCCGGTCGACGCACGTTGCCGGCGGGGATCTTCAGCGCCAGGTCATCTGTCGTCGGTTGGCAGGGCTTGCGGCGCAGTTGATTCGCGAACTCCCGCAGGATGTTCACGACAACGCGATCGTGTCCACGCGTCGCGCCGGTCATCGCCTTGAGCGGCAGGACAGGCAGGCCGTCGACCAGCTCGTAGTTCCGATCCTGAGACTGCTGCCACTCCAGGAACTCGTCCTGGGTCATGCGGGTGAGCTTCAGTTCCGCCATCGACGACGCCTCCGCGCTGCCATCGAGGGGAGCATAGCACGACCGGTTTCTTCCGCCTCGTCTTCGAAGCCTTCTGCCTTCGTCGAGAGGCGCGTTTGCCGCGGGGCGCGTGGTCGCTATCTAGCGCGGGATGACGACCTCCCGCCCGGAGCGGCGCTTGCCCGACATGACAGACGCCGCAGCAGCGGCCGCCCCCGTCGCGGGGGGCGCCGAACCCTCGCCCGATGGGCCGCCGCCCGGCGGACGGGGCGGCTTCGCGCGGTTCCGCCGCTCGCTGCACGCGCTCTACCACGGCGACAGCCGCGCCGCGCTCCGGTTCCAGGGCGTCGTCGTCCTGATCGACCTCGCGATCATCGCCTTCTTCCTGGCGACGCCGGCGCTCAGCGACCAGCAGGTCTACCTCTGGCTCGACGTGCTGATCGCGATCGTCGTGGGCCTCGACCTGACCGCCCGGGCGCTCGCGGCGGCGGATCTGAAGCGCTGGATGCGCCGGCCGGACGTCTGGATCGACGTCTTCATCTTCGTCACCCTGCTC
Source organism: Methylopila sp. 73B (assembly GCF_000526315.1). Classification (NCBI taxonomy): domain Bacteria; kingdom Pseudomonadati; phylum Pseudomonadota; class Alphaproteobacteria; order Hyphomicrobiales; family Methylopilaceae; genus Methylopila; species Methylopila sp. 73B. The sequence goes on from NZ_JAFV01000001.1 coordinate 2,673,420, forward strand.
GCGCCCGCCTGGTTCGCGAACCTCGGGTACCTCCGGGCGCTGCGAATCTGGACGCTCTCGCGCAGCCCCACGATCTGGCGGGGCCTGCGTCGCCATGGCCTCGCGCATTGGGAGGACGCCACCCGCGCGGTGGTCAACCTCGCCACCTTCCTGATGGTGGTGACCGGATTCGTCTACACCGGCTTCGCCGGCCGCGCCGAAGGGATCACGTCCTACGTCGACGCGCTCTACTTCACGGTGGCGACCGTCACCACCACGGGCTTCGGCGACATCACCCTGCCGGGAGGCTGGGGGCGGATGACCTCGGTCGTCGTCATGATCGTGGGCATCTCGCTGTTCGTGCGGCTGGCGCAGGCGATCTTCCGGCCCCGGAAGGTCTCGTTCTCCTGTCCGCAATGCGCCTTGACCCGTCACGAACCCGACGCGGTGCACTGCAAGGCCTGCGGCCATCCGCTGAAGATTCCGGACGGCGACGACGACTGAGCGCGATCCGCAGCGCTCTCCGCGCCGTAACGGCGGAGAGGGTCGGCTGTATTTCCGCGCGTCGGCGACTATGTTCCGGCCAGCCAATCGAGGAGTTCCACCCGTCTGATGAACGCCCCCTTCAGCCAGGGCGACATGCGCGCCGTGCGCCTGCCCGCCGACCATCCGCCGGTGAAGGTCGGCCGCATTGGCGTGCTGCTCGTGAACCTCGGCACGCCGGACGGCACCGACTACTGGTCGATGCGGCGCTACCTCAAGGAGTTCCTGTCCGACCGCCGCGTGATCGAGACGCCGCGGATTATCTGGTGGCCGCTGCTGAACGGGATCATCCTCACGACCCGGCCCGGCCGGAAGGGCAAGGACTACGCATCGATCTGGAACAAGGAGCGCGACGAGAGCCCGCTCCGCACCATCACCCGCTCGCAGGCGGAGAAGCTCGCGGCGAGCCTCGCCTCGGCGTCGCCGAAGCTCGTGGTGGACTGGGCCATGCGGTACGGCAACCCGTCGATCCCATCGCGGATCGAGGCGCTGCAGAAGGAAGGCTGCGATCGCATCCTCCTCGTGCCTCTCTACCCGCAGTACGCCGCGGCGACCTCCGCCACCGTCTGCGACAAGGCCTTCGACGCGCTGAAGGCGATGCGGTGGCAGCCGGTGCTTCGGGTCGCGCCGCCGTGGGCCGACGACCCGATCTACATCGAGGCGGTCACCGGCCAGCTGCGGAAGGAAGTGGCGAAACTGTCGTTCGAGCCGGAGGTCATCCTCGCTTCGTTCCACGGCGTTCCCCAGTCCTATCTGGCGAAGGGCGACCCCTATCACTGCCAGTGCCAGAAGACTGCGCGGCTGATGCGCGAGGCCCTGGGGCTCGACGAGACTCGCTTCCGGATCACCTTCCAGTCCCGCTTTGGCCCCGAGGAATGGCTGCAGCCTTACACCGACAAGACGGTGGAGGCGCTCGCCAAGGAGGGCGTGCGCAACCTGGCGGTCTGCATGCCGGGCTTCACCGCCGACTGCCTCGAGACGCTGGAGGAGATCGCAGGCGAGAACGCGGAGATCTTCCACCACAACGGCGGCCAGAACTTCGCGGCTATTCCCTGCCTCAACGACGGCGAGGAGGGCATGCGCGTGATCGAGCACGTGGTGCGCCGCGAACTGATGGGCTGGATCTGAGGAAAACGCCGTGGCGCCGCCGCGGGCGTCGCCATAATACCGTCTCCCGAAGGACTCAATCGCGCCTTTCTCGCCCGCGTACTCGTTATGGACTCTTGGGGCCGACTCGCCACGAAGGGTATGGTGACGCTGATTCGTGAGGGCGCGCGCGGGGCGTATGGCGCGCCTTTCGCGGCGAACGCCGCACCGACGGGGGCTTCACCAGATGCACGACCGGCCGCGCCGCGCCGTCGCTCCTATTGTCGTCGCCGCGACGGCGCTCTTCGCCCAGCCGGCCGCGGCCGCGCCCTTTGGAGCGCCTGAAACCGCCGCGCTCTCGCTCTTTCTCGGCGCGCTGTTCGTGGCGGCCCTCACCTCCATCCTGTTCCTGCGCACGCGCCAGCGCCTTGCCGAGGCCCAGAACTCGGCGGCCGCCGAGATCGCCGAGCTGCGCTCGCGGCTCGACCGGTCCGAAGCGCTGGTCGCCACCGAGCCGCAGGTGATGATCATCTGGCGGGCGGGCGCCGAGGCGCCGGAGCTGGTCGGCGATCCGGCGCGCCTGACCGGCATGCCGGCCGGCCGCCGCCTGCTCGCCTTCGGGACCTGGCTCGAACCCGACGCCGCCCGCGCCCTCGACGCCCGGCTGGACACGCTCCGCCAACGCGGCGAGCCGTTCCGCCTCATGCTGCGCACGCCCGAGGGCGGCCATCTGGAGACCGAAGGCCGCCCCGTCGGCGCGGCCGTCGTGCTGCGTCTGCGCGACGTCACAGGCGAGCGCCTCGCCCGCGCCGAGATCGAAGACCGCAACGCTGAGCTCTCCGGCGCCCTCGCGCGCGCCACCGCTTTGCTGGAATCCCTGACGCAGCCGGTCTGGATCCGCGACGTCGACGGCCGGCTGACCTACGCCAACGAGGCCTATGCCCGAGCGGTCGAGGCCAGGACCGGCGCGGCCGCGGTCGAGCAGGGCGCCGAGTTCCTGGACCAGCCGCTGCGCGCCGCCGCCGCCCGCGCCAACCACGCCGGCCAGGTGTTCCGCCGCCGCGCGCCGGCGGTGTTCGCCGGCGCCCGGCGCATCTTCGACGTGGTCGAGGCGCCCTCGCCCTCGGGTTCGGCCGCGATCGCGGTCGACGTCTCCGAGCTCGAGGACGTCCGCGCCGACCTGTCGCGCCAGATGGAGGCCCACCGCCGGACGCTCGACGAGCTCGCGACTGCGGTAGCGATCTTCCGCAAGGACGGCGCGCTCGCCTTCCACAACCAGTCCTACCGCCAGCTCTGGACGCTCGATCCCGCCTTCCTCGACGCCGGCCCGAGCGACGCGACGATCCTCGACCGGCTGCGCGCGGAGCGCCGGCTGCCCGAGGAGGCCGACTTCCGCAAGTGGAAGGCCGAGCTGCACGAGGCCTACCGCGCGATGGAGCCGCGCGAGCACTGGTGGCACCTACCCGACGGCCGCACGCTGCGCGTGGTCGCGGCGCCGAACCCCGAAGGCGGCGTCACCTATCTCTTCGACGACGTCACCGAGAAGATCGCCCTGGAGAGCCGGTTCAACGCGCTGTCCAAGGTGCAGCGCGAGACGCTCGACCATCTGCAGGAGGCGGTCGCGGTGTTCGCCTCCGACGGCCGGCTCACGCTGCACAACCCGGCCTTCGCCAGCCTGTGGCGGCTGTCCGAGGCGGATCTCGCCAACCGCCCGCACGCCGACGAGATCCTCAAGGCCTGCAGCGCGCGCCACGCCGACGTCGAGCTCTGGCGCCAGCTCAAGATGGCGATGACCGCCATGCCGGACGAGCGCCAGCCGGTGATCGCCCGCATCGACCGCGACCGCGCCGGCATCGTCGACGTCATCACCCTGCCGCTGCCGGACGGCGGCACGCTCGCCACCTTCACCGACGTGACCGCCAGCGTGAACGTCGAGCGGGCGCTGCGCGAGCGCGCCGAAGCGCTCGAGGCCGCCGACCGGCTCAAGAACGACTTCGTCAACCACGTGTCCTACGAGCTGCGCTCGCCGCTCACCAACATCATCGGTTTCGGCCAGCTGCTGGGCGACGCCCGGCTGGGCGCGCTCTCGCCCAAGCAGCGCGAATACGTCGAGCACATCCTGTCGTCCTCGGCCGCCCTGCTCGCGATCATCAACGACATCCTCGACCTCACCACCATCGACGCCGGCGCCATGGAGCTGGAGCTCGGCCCGGTCGAGGTGCGCGAGAGCATCGACGCCGCGGTCGAAGGCGTGCGTGACCGGCTTGTGGAAGCCGGGCTCCGGCTCGAAATCGACGTCGCCCCCTCGGTCGGGTCGTTCGTCGCCGACGGCAAGCGCGTGCGCCAGGTGCTGTTCAACCTGCTTGCAAACGCCATAGGGTTCTCGCAGCCCGGCCTGCCGATCCGGCTGTCCGCGCGCCGCGAGGAGGACGCCGTGGTGTTCCAGGTCTCCGATCGAGGTTCCGGGATTCCGCCGGAGATGCTCGAGAAGGTCTTCGACCGCTTCGAAAGCCGCACCGCCGGCGCCCGCCACCGCGGGGTCGGCCTGGGCTTGTCGATCGTCCGCTCCTTCGTCGAGCTGCACGGCGGCCGCGTGGCGATCGACAGCGGGCTCGGCCGCGGCACCACCGTCACCTGCCGCTTCCCCGCAGACTCGTTCGCGGCCGCCGCGGAATGAAGGGCCCCGCCAGCATGATCGGCGCGGCGCGCAAGGCGGCGCCGGGCGTCGAGACCTGGGAGCTCGCGCTCGCCGACGAAACCGCGACCGCGGCGCTCGCCTCCGACGTCGCCCGCATCCTCCGCCCCGGCGACCTGATGACGCTGTCGGGCGACCTCGGCGCCGGCAAAACCACCTTCGCCCGCGCCCTGGTGCGCGCCCGCGCGGGCGACCCCGAGCTCGAGGCCCCGAGCCCGACCTTCACCCTGCTCCAGATCTACGACCTGCCGCGCGGCGCGATCGTGCACGCCGACCTCTACCGTCTCACCGGTCCCGAAGAGCTGGAGGAGCTGGGCTGGGAGGAGGCCGGCGAGGACGCGATCGTGCTGGTGGAATGGCCGGACCGCATCGGCGCCGACCTGCCGCCGGACCGGCTGGACCTCACGCTCGACCTCGGCGCGAGCCCGGAATCCCGCAAGGCGCGGCTGTCGGGCTACGGCGCCTTCGGCAACCGGCTGGCGCGCCTGCGCGACGGCCGACGCTTCCTCGACGCCGCCGGATGGGGCGACGCCGCGCGCGCCCATGTGCAGGGCGACGCCTCGAGCCGGCTCTACGAGCGCCTGACGCTCGGCGACCGCACCGCCATCCTGATGGACGCCCCGCCGCGCGCCCACGGCCCGGCGATCTACGACGGCAAGAGCTACCTCACGCTCGCCCGCCTCGCGGTCGGCGTGAAGCCCTTCGTCGCGGTGGCCGACGCCTTGCGCGCCTTCGGCTACGGCGCGCCCGAGATCTACGCCCAGGACCTCGCCAACGGCTTCCTGCTGGTGGAGGACCTCGGCTATGAGCCGGTGGCCGCCGGACAGCCGATCGCGAGCCGCTACGAGGCCGCGGTGGAGCTTCTGGCCGACCTCCACGGCCGTTCTACCCCGACGGAGCTGCCGGTCGGCCGCGAGCTTTACAGCGTGCCGCCCTACGATCTGCCTGCGATGCTGGTCGAGGTCGACCTGCTGCTCGACTGGTACATGCCGCATGTGGCGGGCGCCGCTCCCGCGCCCGAGGCCCGGGCGGAGTTCCGCGCGCTGTGGGCGGCGGCGCTCGAGCCGATCCTGGACGAGACCCCCACCTGGACGCTGCGGGACTACCACTCGCCGAACCTCACCTGGCGGGACGACCGCGAGGGGCTGCAGCGCCTCGGCGTGCTTGACTTCCAGGACATGGTGTTCGGCCCGCCGGCCTACGACGTGGTCTCGCTGCTGCAGGACGCCCGCGTCGACATGCAGGACGGGCTCGAGCTCGCGCTCGCGGCCCGCTATCTGGAGCGGCGACGGCGCGCAGACCCCGGCTTCGACCCCCGCGCCTTCGCGCGCGCCTACGCCACAATGGGCGCGCAGCGGGCGACCAAGATCCTCGGCATCTTCGTCCGGCTCGCCAAGCGCGACGGCAAGCCCGGTTACCTCGGCAACATCCCGCGGGTGCGCCGGTCGCTCGCCGCCAACCTCGCCCATCCCGACCTCGCCGATCTCGCCGCCTGGTGCGCGGCCAATCTCGACCTGACGGAGACATCCGACCGTTGAGCGCCGCGATCACCGACGCGATGGTGCTGGCCGCCGGCCTCGGCACGCGGATGAGGCCCATCACCGAAACCAAGCCGAAACCGCTGGTCGAGGTCGGCGGCGCGACGCTGGTCGACCACGTGCTGGACCGGCTGGCGGACGGCGGCGTCGCCCGCGCCGTCGTCAACGTCCACCACCACGCCGACCAGATGGAGCGGCACCTCGCCGCCCGGACCACGCCCGCGATCGCGATCTCCGACGAGCGCGACCGGCTGATGGATTCCGGCGGCGGCGTCGCGCGGGCGCTTCCGCTGCTGACGGGGGACGCCGTCTTCATCGCCAACGCCGACACCTTCTGGATCGACGGCGCCCGCTCCAACGTGGCCCGCATGGCCGAGGCCTGGGACCCGTCGCGGATGGACGCGCTGCTCATGGTGGCGGCGCTCACCGCCAGCGTCGGTTTCGACGGGGCCGGCGACTTCGCCTTCGCCGCCGACGGACGCCTCACCCGCCGCCCCGAGAACCAGGTCACCCCCTTCGCCTACGCCGGCCTCGCGGTGATGCCGCGCGCCGCGTTCGACGCCGCCGGCGACGCGCCGTTCTCGCTCAACCGGCTCTGGAACGAGGCGATCGAGCGGGAGCGCCTGTTCGGTCTCCGCCTCGACGGCCTGTGGCTGCACGTCGGCACGCCCGAAGCCATCGTCGAGGCCGACCGCGCCATCGCGTTGTCCGCGGCCTGAGCGGAGCGCCCGCGACGCTCGGGCGAGAATGGAAGACAGCGCGCGGCCGGCCATGCTACGCCTCCTCGCCCGACCGCCGCACAGGGACGACGCCATGGCCCTCGACGCCGAATCCATCATCGAGCGACGCGCGCTGCGGCGCCGGCTGGCGATCTGGCGCGTTGGCGCGATCGCGCTGGTCGGCCTCGTGATCCTGGTCGGCGCGCTTGCGGCCTTCGGGGGCGGCGAGCGGAAGCCCGGCCCGCGGGAGGCGCACATCGCCAAGGTCGAGATCTCGGGCGTCATCATGGACGACGAGAAGCGCCAGAAGCTGCTCAAGGACATCGACAAGAGCGAGGCCAAGGGCGTCCTGCTGGTCGTCAACAGCCCCGGCGGCGGCGTGACCGCGTCCGAGGACATCTATCTCGCCGTCCGCAAGATCGCCGAGAAGCGCCCGGTCGTCGCCGTGGTCGAGACGCTCGCGGCCTCGGGCGGCTACATCGCGGCCATCGCCGCCGACCACATCGTCGCCCGCGAGACCTCGATCACCGGCTCGATCGGCGTGCTGGCGCAGTACCCCAACTTCACCGGCCTGCTGGAGAAGCTCGGCGTCCAGGTGGAGTCGGTGAAGTCCTCGCCGTTGAAGGCCGCGCCGAACGGCGTTGAGCCGACCAGCCCCGAGGCGCGCAAGGCGCTCGAGGCGCTAATCCTCGACAGCTACGCCTGGTTCAAGACGCTCGTCTCGGAGCGCCGCAAGCTCGACGGCGAAGGCCTCGCGACCGTGGTCGACGGCCGCGTCTTCACCGGCCGCCAGGCGCTCGGCCTGAAGCTCGTCGACGAGATCGGCGGGGAAGACCAAGCCATCGCCTGGCTCGGGACCAAGGGCGTGAACGTCGATCTGCCCGTGCGCGACTGGAAGCCGGACCAGGGCGGGCTCGCACGTCTCGGCCTCGCCGGCATGGCGGCGTCCGCCGCGGACGCTCTGGGCTTTCCCGCCCTCGGCGCCGCGCTTCGCACCGGCGGAGACGGCCGCCCGCTGATGCTTGACGGGCTGCTCGCCCTCTGGCAACCTTCCGCTTAAAGGCCTTGTTTTCGAGGCACTTAAGCCGAAAGAGAAACCTGAGTGGCCGCGAGGCCGCATCTGGCGGAGGGGGACGGGGATGATCAAGTCCGAGCTCGTGACGCGCATTGCGGCCGAAAATCCACACCTCTACCAGCGTGACGTCGAGAACATCGTGAACGCCATCCTCGACGAGATCGTCGATGCGCTCGCCCGCGGCGACCGGGTCGAACTGCGCGGCTTCGGCGCGTTTTCGGTCAAGGCGCGCCCGGCGCGCGTCGGTCGGAACCCGCGCACCGGCGAGCACGTTCCCGTCGACGGCAAGGTGGTGCCGTTCTTCAAGACAGGCAAGGAGATGCGCGTGCGGCTGAACAAGGACGACCCGGCGGCGGCGGCGGCGGAAGCGAGCGCATGACCCTTCGTCGGCTCCTCACCGGCCTGATCGGCGTCCCGCTCTTCCTCATCCTCGTGCTGTTCGCCGTGGCGAACCGCCAGTCCGTCGTCGTCGGCTTCGACCCGTTTTCGCCCGAAGCGCCCGTGCTCGCCGCGCCGGGGCTGCCACTGTTCGCCGTGATCCTCGCCGCCGTGATGCTGGGCGTCGTGATCGGTGGGTCGGCCTCGTGGTTCCGCCAGGGCAAATGGCGCAAGGAGGCGAAAACCCGCCGCGCCGAGGTCTCGAAGCTCGAAGCCGAGACCGAACGCGCGCACCGCGAAGCCGCCGCCGCCCGGCAGGCGCTCGCGCTGCCGGCGCCCCGCCGCGAAGCCGCGTAACGCCCAACCGAACGGGTCGGTGCAAGCCGGCCCGCGACTTACCCCTGCGCCTTCCTGAGCGCCTTCAGCCGGTACAGCGCCTCGAGCGCGCCCTTTGGGCTGAGCTCGTCGGGGTCGATGCCGTCGAGCGCCTCCGCGACCGGGTCCGGCCCCGCCTCCGGCTTTGGACGAGCCGCGGCGAAGAGCGGCAGATCGTCGATCATGCGCTCCACCGGCGAGGCGCGGTCCGCGGCCTCCAGCTCGTCGAGCACCGCCTTCGCGCGACGCACCACCATCGGCGGCAGGCCCGCGAGCTTCGCCACCTGGATGCCGTAGGAGCGGTCGGCGACGCCGGGCGCGACCTCGTGCAGGAACACGACCTCGCCCTTCCACTCCTTCACCCGCACCGTGGCGTTGCGCAGCCGGCCGAGGCGGCGCGCGAGCGCGGTGAGCTCGTGGAAATGGGTCGCGAACAGCGACCGGCAGCGGTTGACCTCGTGCAGATGCTCGATCGCGGCCCAGGCGATCGACAGGCCGTCGAAGGTGGCGGTGCCGCGGCCGATTTCGTCGAGGATCACGAGCGAGCGCGGCCCCGCTGTGTTCAGGATGGCCGCGGTCTCGACCATCTCGACCATAAAGGTGGAGCGCCCGCGGGCGAGGTCGTCGGCGGCCCCGACGCGGCTGTAGAGCCGGTCCACCACGCCGATGTGCGCGGCCTTGGCCGGCACGTAGGCGCCGGCCTGCGCCAGCACGGCGCAGAGCGCCGCCTGCCGGAGGTAGGTCGACTTGCCGCCCATGTTGGGGCCGGTGACGAGTTGCACGATCCCGGCGTCGAGCTCCGTCTCCGACAGCGTGACGTCGTTCGGCACGAAGGGCTTTCCGCCGCGCTTCAGCGCCCGCTCGACCACGGGGTGGCGGGCGCCCTCCAGCCGGAAGTCGAGCGTGTCGTCCACGTGGGGACGGACATGCCCGGAGTCCACCGCAACCTCGGCCAGCGCCGCCGCCACGTCGAGCGAGGCCAGCGCCTCGGCGCAGGCGAGGGAGGCGTCCCAGCTCGCCGTCACCCGCGCCGCAAGCCGGTCGAACTGCGCGAGCTCGAGGCGCAGCGCGGTGTCGCCCGCCTCGCCGATCCGCCGCTCCAGGTCGCCGAGCTCGGTGGTGGTGAAGCGCATCGCGCCGGCCATGGTCTGGCGGTGCACGAAGGTCTCGCCATGGGGCGGCTTCAGCAGGCGCTCGCCGTGGGCTTGCGGCACCTCGATGAAATAGCCCAGCACGTTGTTGTGCTTGATGCGCAGCGTCCGCACGTCGGTCGCATCGGCGTAGCCCGCCTGTAGCCGCGCGATCACCTTGCGGCTCTCGTCGCGCAGCGCGCGCGCCTCGTCCAGCGCCGGGTCGGCGCCGGCGCGGACGAAGCCGCCGTCGCGCTTCAGGAGCGGGAGCTCGTCGTCGAGCGTCGCGGCGAGGTCGGCGCCGAGCGCATGGTCGGCGGCCCCGAGCGCGGCTGAAATCACGCCGAGCTCCTCCGCCGCCGGGACCAGCGGCGCGATCCGCGCGGCGAGCGCTTCGGCGGCCCTGAGCGCGTCGCGGATGGCGGCGAGGTCGCGCGGGCCGCCGCGCCCGAAAGCGATCCGCTGGGCGGCGCGGGCGAGGTCCGGCGCGCCGGCGAGCGCGGAGCGCACAGCGCGGCGGACCGCGGGCTCCTCGATGAAGGCGGCGACGGCGTCGTGCCGGCGGCGGATGGCGGCGACGTCGACCAGCGGCCCGGCGAGGCGCGCGCCCAACAGCCGCGAGCCGCCGGCGGTGACGCAGGCGTCGACCGCGTCGAGCAGGCTGCCCTCGCGCTGGCCCGCGAGCGTCCGCACGATCTCGAGGTTCGCCCGCGTCGCGGCGTCGATCTCCATCGCCGCGCCGCGACCCTCGCGGACGGGCCGCGCCAGCGGCGGGCGGCTCGCGAGCTGGGTGCGCTCGAGATAGGCGACGACGGCCGCCGCGGCCCCAAGCTCGGCCTTCGACAGCGCGCCGAAGGCCTCGGCGGTCGCGACGCCGAAATGCCCGGCGAGCCTCGCGTCGGCGCGGGCCGCGTCCGTCATGTCGCGGGGAATCGGCGTGACGGCGCCGCGGGTCTCGGCGGTCGCGGGCGCCACGTCGTCGACCAGCGCTTCGGGCACGAGGATCTCGGCCGGGTCGAGCCGCGCGAGCGCCGCCCCGAGGCTCGCGGGGGCCGCCTCTCCGACCGCGAAGGCGCCGGTCGAGACGTCCACATGGGCGACGCCGAACACCATGCCGCCGGCCTCTCCGCGGGCGCGGACGATCGCCACCAGGAGGTTCGCCCGCCGAGGCTCCAGCAGCGCGTCTTCGGTCAGGGTACCGGGGGTGACGAGGCGCACCACGTCGCGCCGCACGACGGATTTCCCGCCGCGCTTCTTCGCCTCCTTCGGGTCCTCGGTCTGCTCGCAGACCGCGACGCGATGGCCGGCGGCGATCAGGCGCTGGAGATAATCGTCGGCGCGGTCAACCGGCACGCCGCACATCGGGATGTCCTCGCCGAGGTGCTTGCCACGCTTGGTCAGCGTGATGCCGAGCGTTTTGCTGGCGACCTCGGCGTCCCGGAAGAACAGCTCGTAGAAATCGCCCATCCGGTAGAACAGCAGGCTGTCCGGATTGGCCGACTTGATCTCGACGTACTGCTCCATCATCGGCGTCACGCGCGCCGGGGCGTCTTGGACGTCGGTCATCGGAGGTCGCGGGTTCCGCTGCGGCAAGGGTCCTTCAAACGCGATTCCGCGCGTCGGCGCAAACGGAGGATGTGTATGAGCTGTTGAGGCGCAGCGCGTGCTTCGAAACGCCGACTGCCCGCGTCTCGAAGCAGCACGACCGCCCCAGACCTTCTGAACGAACCGTCAGGCCGCCCGGCGACCGGCGTCGCCGCCGTAGTAGTCGACGTAGCGCGGGTTGATCAGCGCCCGCGGCATCACGATCAGCACGTCGGTGGTGCCGAACTGGCGGTCGATCACCGCGCCGTCGCCGATGAAGGCGCCGAGCCGGAGATAGCCCTTGATCAGCGGCGGCAGCGCCTTGAGCGCGGCGCGCAGGTCGATCGCCTCCTTGGGCATCAGGTTCATGTCCGTCCGGCGTCCGGGAAGCGCCGACGCGCTCCACTCCGCAGGGGCGGCGTGGAAGTGGTGGAGGTAGGACAGCGGAAGCGCGAGGCGTTGCGGGTCGCAGCCGTCGAGGCTCGCGCAGCCGATCATCACGTCGACGTCGTGGGCCTGAACATAGGCCCAGATGCCCTGCCACAGCAGCTCCACCGTGCGCTTGTCGCGGTAGGCCTTCTCGACGCAGGAGCGGCCGAGCTCCAGGAACGACAGCCCGCGGTGGCGGGCGACGAGATCGTCGATCGCGAACTCGCCGGAGGTGTAGAATCCGAAGGCGCGGTCCGCCGCCTCCTGCCGCAGCAGGCGGTAGGCGCCGACCACGCGCGGCTTCTTCTTGAAGCCCTTCGGCTTGAACGGCGCGGCGGCCTCGCCGAAGGCGCGGGCGAACTCCGCGCCCTTCCCCTCGAGACCCTTCAGCTCGAAGCCCTGCAGCCCGAGCAGCGCCTTGGCGGGCTTCGGTCGCGGGGTGTGGTCGAGCACCAGCAGGTGGTCGCAGACGGCGTCGTAGGCGTCCATGTCGCGGCGCGCGAGCCGCGCCAGCGGGTCGGCGACCGCCGACAGCTCCTTGTAGAACACCTCGTAGCGCAGCCGCTGGGCGCGCTTCACGTCCCGGGGGCGTTCAGCGAGCCGGACCTCGAGCTGGCCGATGCGCCCGAGCGGCTTGGGCATGGCGTCGGCGGAGGCTTCGAGCGCGGCGCGGCTCGGCGTCAGGTCGAACGGGAAGCCCTTTCGCTTGGGCAACCCGACCGCATGATGGGACCGAAAGCGTCCGACGAGCGAGGGAGCGCCGGCGCGGGGAGCACGGACGATGGACATGCGGGCGTGCCTCTTGCGGACCGGCGGGGTTGGACCGCGCCTCGGGACGGAGCGGCCCGTCGGGCCGGCCTCGGGCCGCATCCGGCCCTTCCCTCACATCACCATAATCCGCGGACGCGAATGTGACAACGCAACCGCCGGAACGCCCTCACGAATTTCCGCCTCACGCCACCCGGGCCGCGACCGCCGCCTGAACCGCGAGCAGGCCTTCGAGCGCGCGGGCGTCGAGCGGTTTGGCCAGCAGATCGTCCATCCCGGCCTCGAGCGCCGCGGCGCGGTCCGCGGTCGAGACGTTCGCCGTCAGCGCCACGACGAGCGCCGGCCGCCGGTCGCCGGCGCGTTCGATCTCGCGCAGCCGCCGGGCGCAGGCGAGCCCATCGAGGCCCGGCATCCGGACGTCGACGAGCGCGGCGTCGAAGGTCTCCGCCTCGAACGCCGCGACGGCTTCGAGCCCGTCCTCGACCCTCACCACCGCGTGGCCGAGCCGTGAGAGATGGGCCACCGCAATGAGCGCGCTGACCGGGTCGTCCTCGGCCAGCAGCACTTTCAGGCCGCGCGTCTGGGGGAAGCTGACGGCCGGGCGGGTCTCCACCGGGACCTGTCCGCCCAGCGGACGCGGATCGTTGAGGCGGCTCGTGAGCGACGCCGCCCGCACCGGCTTTACCAGGTAGCCGTCGAAGCCGTCGGCGACGAGCGCAGGCAGTTCGCGGCGGTCCAGGGGCGTCAGCAGAGCGAGCGTCTTCTCGGCGCCGCCGAGGCGGGCCGCGGCCGCGAGGTCGCTGGCGCGCGCCTCGATCGCGCGGTCGATCACCACGGTGTCGGCCTTGAAACGACGGACGCGGGCCGCGAACTCGTCCGCCGGCTCCGGCGCGACGAGCCGGGCCTCCGCGCCCCATTCGGAGAGCTTCTCGACGAGCCAGGGCCCGCCGAACGGAGCGTGGGAGACGACGAGCAGACGGCGGCCGGCGAGGCTCGCCTCGGGCTGCGGCGCGGGAGCCGCGGCCGCGGCCGGCAGCGTGAGCGTGAAGACCGCGCCCTCGCCCGGGCGTCCGTCGGCCGTGAGCCGACCGCCCATGGCGGCGGCGAGCCGCGCGCTGATGGCGAGCCCAAGGCCGGCGCCGCCCGCGCCGGGGTCGGCGTCCCCACGCTCGAACTCCTCGAACAAGCGCTCGGCGTCCGAAGGCTCGAATCCCGGGCCGGTGTCGAGCACCGTGAAGCGCAGGCCGTCGCCGGTGGGATCGACCCTCAGGCCGACGCCGCCTGCGGCGGTGAATTTCACCGCGTTGCCGGCGAGGTTGAGCAGGATCTGCCGCACGCGCGCCGCGTCGCCGACGACCATCGCCGGCCCTTCGACGGCGACGCGCACGGCGAGGTCGAGGCCTTTGGCCTGGGCGCGCGGCGCCAGCAGCTCCGCCACGCCTTCGACCACTTCGGCGACGTCGAAGGGCGCGGTCTGCAGCGCCACCCGGTCCGATTCGATGCTGGAAAGGTCCAGCATCTCGTCGACCAGAGCGAGCATGCCCTCCGCGGAGATCTTCACTGCCGTGGCGTAGGTGCGCTGCTCGGCGGCGAGCGGCGTGCCGAGCAGGAGGTCCGTCGCGCCGATGACGCCGGAGAGCGGCGTGCGCATCTCATGGGTGACGGTGGCGAGAAAGCGCGTCTTGGCCTCGGAGACCGCGGCGGCGCGCTGCTTGGCGCTCTCGACGGCGCGGACGCCCTCGGTACGCGCGCGCTCCTCGCGCTCCTGCGCCGCCCAGACCGCGTCGCGCAAGCTCTCGGCCTCGATCGCCGCGTCCGAAAGCCGACGTCGAAGCGTCCAGCATCCGCCCGCCGCGATTAGCGCGACGGCGCCCGTGACGGCGAACAGCGCTTCGACCTCAATGCTCATGGCGCAACCTCCCGCCCCGCGTTCCACCGCAGGCGCGCGGGCATCCTAGGACGACGGCCTTGCGGAACTCTTGACGGAGGCCCACCTCGCCGGCTTGCCTATGCGTTTCCCCGAAGCCCGTCACGAACAGAGCAGCGATGAGCGTCGCCTTCACTAAAGAGCAGGAGAACGAGGCCACGGCCGCCGACCTGCCGGACCGCCCGATCTCGCCGCACCCCAATCTCGTGACGCCCGAAGGCCTGCGCCTGCTCGACGCGGCGCTCGCCGAAGCGCGCGCCGCCTACGCCGCGGCGCAGGCCACGGGCGACATCCAGCAGGACCGCACGGCCATGGCCCGCGCCACCCGTGACCTTCGCTACTACTCCGCCCGCCGCGCCAGCGCCGATCTGATCGAGCCCGCGGCGAACCCCGACACCGTGACTTTCGGCGGAGCGGTGACCTTCGACCGCGAGGACGGCCGCCGGCAGACCTTCCGCATCGTCGGCGAGGACGAGGCCGACCCGGCGAAGGGCTCGGTCTCCTATGTCTCCCCGCTCGCCCGCGCGCTGATGGGCAAGACCGTCGGCGACGCCGCGACGGTGGCGGGCGGCGAGGTGGAGATCGTCGCGATCAGCTGAGGCCGCCGCCTCACCCGCCCCGCGCCTTGGAGACCAGCGCCACCAGCCGCTTGCGCACGTCGCCGGCCGTCGTCGCAGGCGCGTCGAACGGCAGGTAGGCCGCGCGTCCGTCGAGGGCGATCTCGCAGCCGAGCGGATCGACGCCCTCGAAGCGCCAGTCGCCGTCCGGCAGTCCCAGCAGCTTCGTGGCGTAGAGCCGGGTGGCGTCGGCATGGTCCTCGTTCATGTGCGCGACGATCCCCTCCTCCGCCGCGACCAGCCCTTCGGCGCCGGCGACGTCCGTCCGCAGCTCGTCCCAGGACAGGTCGACGATGCGCCCGAAGCCGGCGACGAGGTGCGCGCCGTGGGGCTCCAGCCGGAGCATGTGGAAATCCGAGAACGCGAAATACATCGCCGATTCGGGCTGCCGCGCGAGCCAGCGCGCCTTCTGCTCGGTCTTGTCGACCGCGACGCAGGCGCCGAACAGCGTCACGCGCGGATGGGCGAGAGGGTCGCCGGCGCCGACGTCGGCGCAGAGCAGGCTGGCGCGCGGATCGCTCGCGAGATTGTGCGTGTGGCGGGCGAGATTGGACACGAGCAGCAGCGGCGCGCCGTCGGGCGCGGTCGCGAGCGCGGCCAACGAAACGTAGGGAGCCCCGTCGGGTCCGAGCGTCGCCAGACTGGCGCGCCGGGCGGACCGGAGCAGCGCGCGAGCGACCCCGACCGGATCGAAACCGGGACCGGCGGCAGGCTGCGGCGCGGCGGGTGCGGCTGTGGTCATCGGCGCGGCGCGCTCCGTTCCTGCGGGCGCCGACCAAGTGGCGCCTTGACAATCAAGGCCAATCGGCGCGTCCGTCACATTTAAGCCACTTGGCGCCGCTTCATGCGGCATGGGCTTTTCGACAAATGACGGCGACATGCCAACCATTGCTTTGGTCGACGACGACCGCAACATCCTGACGTCGGTCTCCATCGCTCTCGAAGCGGAGGGATACCGCATCCAGACCTACAACGACGGCGCCGCGGCCCTTGAAGGGCTGAAGACGTCGCCGCCGGACCTTGCGATCTTCGATATTAAGATGCCGCGCATGGACGGGATGGAGCTGCTGCGGCGGCTGCGCCAGAAGTCCGAGCTGCCAGTCATCTTCCTGACGTCCAAGGACGAGGAGATCGACGAGCTGTTCGGCCTCAAGATGGGCGCGGACGACTTCATCCGGAAGCCGTTCTCGCAGCGCCTGCTGGTCGAGCGCGTCAAGGCGGTGCTGCGCCGCGCCGCCGCGAAGGACCCGGCCGCGCCGGGCGCCGTCGCCAAGGGCCCGGACAGCAAGGCGCTCGAGCGCGGCCTGCTGATGATGGACCCCGAGCGCCACACCTGCACCTGGAAGGGCGAGGCGGTGACGCTGACGGTCACGGAGTTCCTCATCCTGCAGGCGCTGGCGATGCGCCCCGGCGTGGTGAAGAGCCGCAACGCCCTGATGGACGCGGCCTATGACGACCAGGTCTACGTCGACGACCGCACCATCGACAGCCACATCAAGCGGCTGCGGAAGAAGTTCAAGTCGGCGGACGACGACTTCGACATGATCGAGACGCTGTACGGCGTCGGATACCGCTTCAAGGAAATCTGAGCCGCGACCCGCCGGGCCGCGTTCGGACGGACAACGGAATGAGCGTCGACGCGGAACGGCCGGACGAGATCGCGACGGTCGACGCCGACGACGACGCCGCGCGCCCCTCTCTCAAAGAGCGCGTCAAAGCCGCCTTCCTCGCGCTGCGGATGCTGGGCTTCTCCAGCCTGACGCGCCGCATCGTCATCCTGAACCTCGCCGGCCTCGTCGCGCTGCTGTCGGGCATCCTCTACCTCAACCAGTTCCGGGCGGGGCTGATCGACGCCCGCGTGCAGAGCCTGCTGATCCAGGGCGAGATCATCGCCGGCGCGATCGCCTCGTCCGCCACCGTCGACACCAACCAGCTCTACGTCGACCCGGACCGGCTGCTCGAGCTCCAGGCCGGGGAAAGCGCCTCGCCGAACGACGAGGGGCTGACCAGCCTCGAGTTCCCGATCAACCCCGAACGGGTCGCGCCGGTGCTTCGCCGGCTCGTGACGCCGACCCGAACCCGCGCGCGCATCTACGACCGCGACGGCGCGCTGCTGCTGGATTCGCGCTCGCTCTACGCGCGCGGCGACATCCTGCGCTTCGACCTGCCGCCGCCCCAGAACCGCGAGCCCACGCTCATCGACCAGGCGGTCCGCACCGTAAAACGGTGGTTCCGACGCTCCGACCTGCCGATCTACGAGGAGATCGGCGCGTCCAACGGGCGGGCCTACCCCGAGGTCAAGCGCGCGATCTCCGGGACGCCGGAGAGCATCGTGCGCGTGAACGACAACGGCGAGATCATCGTCTCGGTCGCGGTGCCGATCCAGCGCTTCCGCGCCGTCACCGGCGTGCTGCTGCTCTCGACCCAGGGCGGCGACATCGACGCCATCGTGCAGGCCGAGCGCTTCGCGATCGTCCGCGTCTTCCTGGTGGCCGCCGCCGTCATGGTGGTGCTGTCGCTGCTGCTCGCAAGCACGATCGCGGGCCCGGTGCGCAAGCTCGCCGATGGGGCCGAGCGGGTCCGCAACGGCGTCCGCCGGCGCGCCGAGATCCCGGACTTCACCAACCGGTCCGACGAGATCGGCCACCTCTCCGGCGCGCTGCGCGACATGACCAATGCGCTCTATGCCCGGATGGAGGCGATCGAGCGCTTTGCGGCCGACGTCGCGCATGAGCTCAAGAACCCGCTGACGTCGCTCCGCTCGGCGGTGGAGACGCTGCCGCTCGCCCGCAACGAGGACTCGCGCCAGCGCCTGCTCGCCGTGATCGAGCACGACGTGCGCCGGCTCGACCGGCTCATCAGCGACATCTCCGACGCGAGCCGGCTCGACGCCGAGCTCCAGCGCCAGGACACCGAGCCGGTGGACGTGGTGAAGCTGCTCTCCACCGTGATCGACATGCAGAACAGCGTCACCCGCGACGACGGGATCGCCGTCGCGCTGACCGTCACCGACGCAGCCCAGGGCCGCGACGCCTATCTGGTGCTCGGCCACGATTCGCGGCTCGCGCAGGTCGTGACCAACCTGATCGACAACGCGCGCTCGTTCTCGCCCGAGGGCGCGACGGTGCGCGTGCTCTGCCGCCGCTCCAAGGCCTCGGTCGAGATCGTCGTCGAGGACAGCGGCCCCGGCATTCGGCCCGACGCCATCGAGAAGATCTTTGAACGCTTCTACACCGACCGGCCGGACCAGGGGTTCGGCCAGAACTCCGGCCTCGGCCTGTCGATCTCCCGCCAGATCGTCGAGGCGCACAACGGCCGCATCCGCGCGGAAAACCGCGTCCGCAAGCCCGTCAACGAGGGCGACGAACCCAAGATTCTGGGCGCGCGCTTCGTCGTGCGTCTGCCGGCGGCGCTGGCGTGAGCGCGCCTACGGTCCATGCGAGCGTCGTGGTGATCGGCGAAGCCGGCGTTCTCATCCGCGGGGCCTCGGGCGCCGGCAAGACCACGCTCGCGCTCGCCCTGGTGCGCGAGGCTGCGCGCGACGGTCGGTTCGCCCGCCTCGTCGCCGACGATCGTGCGCGGCTGACGGCGGTCAACGGCCGCCTGGTCGCCGAGGCGCCGGAGGCGACCGCAGGTCTCGCGGAGGTGCGGGGCCTCGGCGTCGTCGCGGAGGCCTTCTGTCCGGCGGCGGTCGTGCGGCTGGTGGTCGATCTCGGCGCCGCCGCCCCGCGCTCTCCCGAGCCGGCCGAGCTTCGCACGGAGGTGGAAGGGGTCCCGCTCCCGCGACTTCAGGTCGCAGGACACGACCCCGGCGGCCTCATGCTGGCGTGCCAGACTGTTTTGCGCATGCTGTCGCACGCGGGTTGTGGCGGCTCCGCACTTGCGTTCGCGCCGCAACATGAAAAACTGCCTCTTCCGGCGCCCTCGGCGCCTCTTTTCAGGTCGATCCGCGACGGCACGCCGCGCGACGACCTCGACCCGGAGCGCAAACAAGCTTGCGCGGAGACTGCATGATAGGCCTCGTACTCGTAACCCATGGGCGGCTCGCCTGTGAGTTTCGTTCCGCGCTCGAGCACGTCGTCGGACCCCAGGGCCAGATCGCGACCATCACGATCGAGCCCGAGGACGACATGGAGCTGCGTCGGGGCGACATCATCGCCGCGGTCCGCGAGGTCGACACGGGAGACGGCGTCGCCGTCCTCACCGACATGTTCGGGGGCACCCCGTCCAACCTGGCGATCTCCTGCATGGAGGGCCGCAAGGTAGAGGTCATCGCCGGCATCAACCTGCCGATGCTGATCAAGCTCGCCAGCGTCCGCTCCGACCTTCCGCTTGACGCGGCGGTGGTGCAGGCGCAGGAGGCGGGGCGCAAGTACATCAACGTCGCGAGCCGCGTGCTCTCGGGCAAATAGGCTTTTCCCTTTCCTCCCTTTCCCAGAGTGTGATGGTCCAGGACGCCGCCGCAATGATCGAGACGAGCGACAGCCGCGTTTCCTGCGAGCTCCCGATCATCAACAAGCGGGGTCTGCACGCGCGCGCCTCCGCGAAGTTCGTCCAGGTCGTCGAGCGGTTCAACGCGGACGTGCGCGTCAGCCGCGCCGGCGAGACGGTGGGCGGCACGTCGATTATGGGGTTGATGATGCTGGCCGCGGCGCCCGGCACCACGATCCACGTCGAGGCCAAAGGCGCGGACGCGGGAGAGGCGATCGAGGCGATCGCGACCCTCGTCGCGAACCGCTTCGGCGAGGACGAGTAGGCCTCAGCCGGCCCTGTCCGGGTCCATCCGCTCGACGATCAGCTTCGCCACGATGGTCAGCAGCGCGATGCCGGCGAGCACGGTCGCCGCCGCGAAGGCGCCGGCCGCGTTGTAGTCCTGGTACAGCAGCTCGATCTGCAGCGGCAGCGTGTTGGTGACCCCCCGGATCGAGCCCGACACCACCGACACCGCCCCGAACTCGCCCATCACCCGCGCGTTGGTCAGCACCGCGCCGTAGAGCAGCGCCCAGCGCACGTTGGGCAGCGTCACGCTCCAGAGCGTCCGCCAGCCCGACGCGCCCAGCGACAGCGCCGCCTCCTCCTCGTCCGAGCCCTGCTGCTGCATCACCGGCAGGATCTCGCGCGCCACGAAGGGGGCGGTGACGAAGAGGCTCGCCAGCACGATCGCGGGATAGGCGAACATCACCTTGATCCCGAGCGCGTCGAGCGTCGGGCCGAACCAGCCCTGCGCGCCGTAGACGAAGAGATAGGCGACGCCGGCGACGATCGGCGAGATCGAGAACGGCAGCTCCACCAGCGCCGTCAGCAGGCCCTTGCCTGGAAATTCGAACTTCGCGATCGCCCAGACGGCCGCGACCCCGAAGGCGACGTTGACCGGAACCGCGACGAGCGCGGTCAACACGGTGAGGCCGATCGCGTGGACGGTGTCAGGCGCGGCGAGGTTCGACAGGTAGACGCCGAGACCCGCCTTGAAGGCCTCCACGAAGATGATCGCGAGCGGCCCGACGATCAGCAGCGCGGCGCCCAGCATGACGAGAGTGAGCAGCAGCGGCCGGAAGACCGGCCCGTCGCCGACGCGGGAGCGACCCTTCGCGCTCATGACGCGGTCCTCGTCCAGCGCAGGCTCCAGAGCTGGATGGCGTTGACCACCAGCAGCATCAGGAAGGCCGCGCCGAGCATCACGGAGGCGATCGCGGCCGCCGCCGGGTAGTCGTACTCCTCCAGGCGGATGAACACGAGCAGCGCCGCGATCTCGGTGCGGAACGGCTGATTGCCGGCGATGAAGATGACCGCGCCGAACTCGCCGAGCGAGCGGGCGAAGGCGAGGCTGCAGCCGGCGAGGAAGGCCGGGAAGATCGCGGGGAAGATCACGCGCGCGAAGATCCGGGCCTGGCCGGCTCCGAGCGTCTCCGCCGCCTCCTCCACGTCCGCCGTGAGATCCTCCAGCACCGGCTGCACGCTCCGCACCACGAAGGGCAGGCTGGTGAAGGTCATCGCGGCGACGATGCCGAGAGGGGCGTAGGCGACCTTGATCCCGAGCGGCTCCAGAAATTGCCCGTACCAGCCGTTCCCGGCGAACAGCGCGGTGAGCGCGACGCCCGCGACCGCGGTCGGCAGCGCGAAGGGCACGTCGACCAGCGCGTCCAGCAGGCGTTTGCCGGGAAAGTCGTAGCGCACGAGCGCCCAAGCGAGCGCGAGGCCGAACACCGCGTTGATCGCGGTCGCCCCCAGCGCGGAAAAAACGGTGACGCGGAAGGCGGCCAGCGCGCGGTCGCCGGTGACGACCGTCACGAACCGCGCCCAACCGAGGTCCGCCGCCTGCCAGACGAGCGCCGCCAGCGGCAGCAGCACGATCACGCCCACATAGAGGAGCGTGCAGCCCATCGCGAGCCGGAAGCCGGGGAGGATCGTTCGGGGCATGCGGGCTCGAAGGCGCTGGAGACGAGGGGCGTCATCCCGGCCGGAGCGGCGTCAGCCGCGCAGAGCCGGGATCGTCGGAGGAAAAGGCGCCAAGCCCCGATGGCGATCCCGGCTCCCGCTTCGCTCGGCCGGGATGACGTCCTTCCCTGCGCTAGCCTTTAGCGCCCCACGAACAGCTGGTCGAGCTTGCCGCCCGACGCGAAGTGGACGTCGTTCGCCTTCTTCCAGCCGCCGAACACGGCGTCGACCGTCAGAAGCTCGACCTTCGGGAACTGCGCCGCGGTCGCCGCCGTCACCTCGGCGTCGCGCGGGCGGTTGTTGAAGGAGGCGATGATCTCCTGCGCCTTGGGCGAATAGAGCCACTCGAGATAGCCGGTGGCGACCGCGCGGCTGCCGCGCTTGTCGACGACCTTGTCCACCACCGAGACGGGGAAGTCCGCGAGCAGGCTGACCGGCGGCACGACCACGTCGACCTTGTCGGCGCCGTACTCCTTCTTCACCGCGGCCGTCTCGGCCTCGAAGGTCACCAGCACGTCGCCGATGCCGCGCTCCACGAAGGTGGTGGTGGCGCCGCGGCCGCCGGTGTCGAACACTGGCACGTTTGCGAGCAGCTTCTTCACGAAGTCGTCCGCCTTAGCCTCGTCGCCGCCGTAGGCCTTCAGCGCGAAGGCGTAGGCCGCGAGATAGGTGTAGCGGGCGTTGCCCGACGTCTTGGGGTTCGGGAACACCACCTTCACGTCCGAGCGGACGAGATCGTCCCAGTTCCTCACGCTCTTCGGGTTGCCGGCGCGCACCACGAAGGCCGGCAGGGAGAAGTAGGGCGAGGCGCCGTTCGGCAGGCGCGTGCGCCAGTCGGAGGCGACCGCGCCCTTATCAGCCAGGAACTGCACGTCGAGCTCCTGGTTGAAGGTCACCACGTCGGCGTCGAGGCCTTCGAGGATCGAGCGCGCCTGCTTGGAGGTCCCTGCATGGCTCTGGTTGATGGTGACCTCGGTCCCCGACTTCGCCTTCCAGTCCGCCGCGAAGGCCGTGTTCAGCGCCGCGTAGAGCTCGCGGCCCACGTCGTAGGAGGCGTTGAGGATCGTGGTGGGCTCCGCGGCGCCGGCCGGGGCTGCGGCGAAGGCGACGAGGCCGAGCGCGAGAGCGACGCGGCGGAGGAAAGCGGCCATGACAGGCTCCAATGCGGCGGCAGGCGCGCCGGTGTGCGAGAGGGCCGTTGGCGGCGCATCGCCGGCCGCGGCCAAGGCGCTGCATATAGCAATCTACCGTATGTTTGTCGACTTTATGTATAAATCCAATTTTGCTCTGTGCATTTTTAGCGGATCGTGCGTCGTGATTGACGTTGCGCGCCCGAACGCCGACATGCGAAGCGAACCCGCCGGCGGACGCGCCGCGGCCTGAGGACGCGCGATGCCGGTCGAGATCAAGATCTGCGGTCTGTCGGACGAGGCGACGCTGGAAACGGCGCTCGACGCCGGCGCGAGCCATGTGGGCTTCGTCTCGTTCCCCAAGAGCCCGCGGCACGTGGGGCCGGAGCACGCGGGCGAGCTCGCGCGGCGCGCCCGCGGCCGGGCCAAGATCGCGCTGCTGACCGTCGACGCCGACGACGCCGCGCTGGACGCTCTGGTCGCGGCGCTCGATCCCGCCATCCTGCAACTGCACGGCCACGAGACGCCGGAGCGGGCGGCGGCGATGAAGGCCCGTTTCGGCCGCGAGGTGTGGAAGGCGATCCCGGTCGCGACCGCCGACGACCTGACCGTGGCCGCCGCCTATTCCGGCGTCGTCGACCGCGTGCTGTTCGACGCCAAGCCTCCCAAGGGCGCGGACCTCCCCGGCGGCAACGGCGTCGCCTTCGACTGGGATCTCCTTGCCGCGCTTGACCCCAGCCTGCGCTTCGTGCTTTCCGGAGGGCTTACGCCCGAGAACGTGGCCGAGGCCGTTGCGCGCACCCGCGCGCCCGCGGTCGACGTCTCCTCGGGCGTCGAGAGCGCCCCCGGCGTCAAGGATCAGGACCGCATCCGGGCGTTCGTCCGCGCCGTACGATCAGGCGGCTGACCGCACACGCGCCAGCCGTCGCGCATCTTGATGAAGGCTTCGTCCGTGACCGAACATGCCCTGCCGAATTCGTTCCGCACCGGCCCCGACGAGCGCGGCCGGTTTGGAATCTATGGCGGCCGTTTCGTCGCCGAGACGCTGATGCCGCTGATCCTCGAGCTCGAGGCCGAGTACGAGGCGGCGAAGAAGGATCCGGCCTTCCACGCCGAGATGGCGTCCTACCGCACCCACTACATCGGCCGGCCGAGCCCGCTCTATTTCGCCGAGCGGCTGACGGACCACCTTGGCGGCGCGAAGGTCTATCTCAAGCGCGAGGAGCTGAACCACACCGGCTCCCACAAGGTGAACAACGTCCTCGGCCAGATCCTGCTCGCCCGTCGCATGGGCAAGAAGCGGGTGATCGCCGAGACCGGCGCCGGGCAGCACGGCGTCGCGACCGCGACGCTCTGCGCCCGGTTCGGGCTCGACTGCGTGGTGTTCATGGGCGCGGTGGACGTCGCGCGGCAGGCTCCCAACGTGTTCCGCATGAAGATGCTGGGCGCGACGGTGGTGCCCGTGCAGTCCGGCGCGCGGACGCTGAAGGACGCCATGAACGAGGCGCTGCGCGACTGGGTCACCAACGTCGCCGACACCTTCTACTGCATCGGCACGGTCGCCGGACCGCACCCCTACCCCGGCATGGTGCGCGACTTCCAGTCGGTCATCGGCGACGAGACCAAGGTCCAGATGCAGGAGATGGAGGGCCGCCTGCCCGACAGCCTGATCGCCTGCGTCGGCGGCGGCTCGAACGCGATCGGCCTATTTCACCCCTTCCTCGACGATTCCGAAGTGGCGATCTACGGCGTCGAGGCCGCGGGCTTCGGCCTGTCGGGCCTCAACGCCGCCTCGATCGCCGGCGGCCGCCCGGGCGTGCTGCACGGCAACCGCACCTACCTGCTGATGGACAAGGACGGCCAGATCGAGGAAGGCCACTCGATCTCCGCCGGCCTCGACTATCCCGGCATCGGGCCGGAGCACGCCTGGCTGAACGACATCGGCCGCGTGAAATACCTCTCCGCCACCGACGACGAGGCGGTGTCGGCGTTCCAGCTGCTGTCGAAGCTCGAGGGCATCATCCCGGCGCTCGAAAGCGCGCACGCCATCGCCAAGGTGGTCGAGCTCGCGCCGGGCCTGCCGAAGGACCACCTGATGGTCGTCAACCTCTCCGGCCGCGGCGACAAGGACGTGCCGCAGGTGGCCGAGCTGCTAGGGACCAGCCTGTGACGACCCGCATCGACACCCGTTTCGCCGCGACCGCGACCGAGGGCCGCGCCGCACTGGTGACCTTCGTCACCGCTGGCGACCCCGACCACGCGACATCGCTCGCGATCCTCAAGGCGCTGCCGGGCGCGGGCGCGGACGTGATCGAGCTCGGCGTGCCCTTCACCGACCCAATGGCCGACGGCCCGGCCATCCAGCGGGCGGGCCTGCGCGCGCTGGCGGGCGGCGAGAGCCTGGTGAAGACGCTCGACCTGGTGCGCGCGTTCCGCAAGGGCGACGACGCCACGCCGATCGTGCTGATGGGCTATTACAACCCGATCTACGTCTATGGCGTGGAGAGCTTCCTGTCGGACGCCAAGGCCGCCGGCGTCGACGGTCTGATCGTCGTCGACCTGCCGCCGGAGGAGGACGAGGAGCTCTGCCTCCCCGCGCTGAAGGCCGGCCTCGCCTTCGTCCGGCTCGCGACCCCTACGACGAACGACCTGCGGCTTCCCGCCGTGCTCCAAAACACCTCGGGTTTCGTCTATTACGTCTCGATCGCAGGCGTGACCGGAACGGCGACGCCTGATTTCGGCGTGGTGGCCGGAGCCGTGCAGCGCATCAAGCGCCACACGACCCTGCCCGTCGCCGTGGGCTTCGGCGTGAAGACGCCCGAGCATGCGGCGGCGATCGCGAAAGGCGCGGACGGCGTGGTAGTCGGCTCGGCTCTGGTCGACGCCGTCCGCGGCTCGCTCGACGCCGAGGGCCACGCAACGGCCAAGACCGTGTCCGCGGTGACGGACCTCGTCGCGGCGCTCGCGGCCGGCGTCCGCTCGGCCCGCGTTGCGGCCTGACGCTAAAACGGGAGGCGCAAGGCCCCGATGAACTGGCTCGTCAACGTCGTACGTCCCAAGATCAACAACCTCTGGCCGCGCAAGGACGCGACGCCGGAGAACCTGTGGATCAAGTGTCCCGAGACCGGGCAGCTCGTGTTCCACAAGGACGTGGAGGCCAACGACTGGGTGATCCCCGGCTCCGGCTACCACATGCGCATGGGCGCGAAGCAGCGCCTCGCGGCGACGCTCGACCCCGGCTACGAGGAGATCGCCCTGCCCGAGGTGGCGATCGATCCTCTCAAGTTTCGTGATGAGAAGAAATACGTCGACCGCCTGAAGGACGCCCGCACCAAGACCGGCATGATCGACGCGGTGAAGGTGGCGGTCGGGACGATCGACGGCGCGCCGGTCACGGTCGTCGTGCAGGACTTCGAGTTCATGGGCGGCTCGCTCGGCATGGCGGCCGGCGAAGCGATCGTGCGCGGGCTCGAGACCGCCGCCGAGCGCGGCACCCCCTGCATTCTGTTCGCCGCCTCCGGCGGGGCGCGCATGCAGGAGGGCATCCTCTCCCTCATGCAGATGCCGCGCACCACCGTCGCGGTGCAGATCCTGCGCGAGGCGAAGAAGCCGTACATCGTGGTGCTGACCAACCCGACCACGGGCGGCGTCACCGCCTCCTACGCGATGCTCGGCGACGTCCACATCGCGGAGCCCGGCGCGCTGATCGGCTTCGCCGGCCCGCGGGTGATCGAGCAGACCATCCGCGAGAAGCTGCCGGACGGGTTCCAGCGCTCGGAGTACCTCAAGGACCACGGCATGGTGGACATGGTCGTCCACCGCAAGGACCTGCGCGCGACGCTCGCGCGGCTGTGCCGCCTGTTGACCAAGCAGCCGAAGGACGACGGTCGCGCTCTCGCCGCGCCGGAGCCGGAGGAGGTTCACGCCGGGCCCGTTCCCGCATGACCCCCGCGCCCGCCCGGCAGCAGACCTCGGTGGAGATCAGCGACGCCATCCTTGCGCGGTTTCTCGCGCTGCACCCGAAGGAGATCGACCTCTCCCTCGGCCGGACCCAGCGTCTGCTGGCCGATCTCGGCCATCCGGAACGGGCGATGCCGCCGGCGATCCAGATCGCCGGCACCAACGGCAAGGGGTCGACCACGGCCTTCCTGCGGGCGATGCTGGAGGCCTCCGGCCGCTCCGTCCACGTCTACACCTCGCCGCATCTCGTGCGCTTCCACGAGCGCATCCGGCTCGGCTCCGCCGATGGCGGGCGCTATGTCGACGAGGACCGGCTGGTCGCGATCTTCGACGAGGTCGAGCGCGTCAACGCCGGTCGCGAGATCACGCTGTTCGAGATCACCACCGTCGCGGCCATGCTGCTGTTCGCGCGCTCGCCGGCCGACGTGCTGCTGCTGGAGGTTGGCCTCGGCGGTCGCTACGACGCAACCAACGTGATCGAGACCGCGCTCGCGAGCGTCATCACCCCGGTCAGCCTCGACCATCAGAAATTCCTCGGCGACGACATCGCCGCCATCGCCCATGAGAAGGCCGGCGTGCTGAAGAGCCTGACGCCGGCCATCCTCGCCCGGCAGGAGGAGGCGGCCCTCGTCGCGATCGAGCGCGAAGCCGCGCGGGTCGCGGCGCCGCTTTCGATTTCCGGCCAGGACTGGCAGGCGCGCGAGGAGCGCGGCCGGCTGGTGTTCGAGGACGGCGACGGCCTGCTTGACCTGCCGCTGCCGCGGCTCGTCGGCCGCCACCAGATCGAGAACGCCGGCGCCGCCATCGCGACCCTGCGCGCGCTTCCCGCGCTGAAGGTCGGCGCCGAGGCCATCGAGGCCGGCCTCGGCTCGGTCAACTGGCCGGCGCGCATGCAGCGCCTCGCGACCGGACGTCTGCCGACCCTGTTGCCCGAAGGCTCCGAGCTCTGGCTCGACGGCGGGCACAACCCGGACGGCGGCCGCGCGATCGCGTCGACGCTGGCCGAACTCGACGAGCGGTCTCCGAAGCCAATCGTGATGATCGTCGGCATGCTGAACACCAAGGATTCGGACGGTTTCCTGGAGGCCTTCGCGGGGCTGGCCGGCCGCGTCTACTGCGTGCCGATCTCGTCCTCGACCGCCGCGCGGTCCGTCGAGGAGGTGGCGGCCGCAGCCGAACGCGCCGGCCTCGCCGCCGAGGCCTGCGCCACGATCGACGAAGCGCTCGGCAAGGCCGCGCGCGCGGCCGGCCCGGTTCCGCCGCGCGTGCTGATCACCGGCTCGCTCTATCTCGCCGGCGACGCGCTCGGCGCCAACGGCACCCCGCCGCAGTAGACGGCCGCCGGCGCTCTGGACGCCGGCGTTTCGGGTCTTAGGTCCTCGTTCGGCACAGCCGGCGCCGCGACAGGAGGGCCGACGCGAATGATCAAAACGGAGACCTCTCGCCGAGCCGTGCTGCGTGCGATCGCCGCGTCGTCGGCGCTCGCGCTCGCGCCGTCCCTGTCCGTCGCGGCGGAGACGCCCCTGCGGCTCGGCACCTCCACTCCGGGCGGCGGCTTCACGCTGTATGGCGAGACGCTGGCCCAGGCGGCGAACGCGCAGGCGGGCGAGACGCTGGTCTCCCCTGTCGGAACGAGCGGAACCGCCGAGAATCTCCGGCTGCTCGCGGAGGGGCGGCTCGATCTCGCTCTCATCCAGGGCACGGCGGCCAGTCAGGCGCTGACGGCCGAGGACGCGTCCGGGCTGCGGATCGTGTTCGCGATGTACCCGAGCCCCGGCATGCTCGCGGTTCCCCGCGACTCGCCGGCGCGACGCTTCGAGGACCTGAAGGGCCTCCCGGTGGTGTTCGGCGTGCGGGCCTCCGGGCTGGTGCTTCTGGCCCGGCAGGTGTTCGGCGCGATCGGCCTCGACGTCGACCGCGATTTTCAGGCGGTCTATGTCGGCCAAGCGGCGGAGAGCCCCGAACGCGTGATCGACGGCGAGGCGGCGGGTCTCTGGGGAGCCGGAGAGGGGTGGCCCGGCTTCGCGCGGCTTGCGGCCTCGCCCCGCGGCGCGCGGTTCTTCGGCCCCCTCCCCGAACAGATCCCGCGAATCCTCGCGGCCCATCCCTTCCTGACGGCGATGGCGGCGCCGGCGGGCGCCTATCCCGGCCTCGACGCGGACCTGCCGACGGTCGGCTCGTGGAATCTCATTCTTGGCCGCTCCGATCTCGCAGCCGAACGCGTGCGACGTTTCGCCGACGCGGTGCACGCCGCGGCGAAGGAGTTGGCCGCCGCGTTGCCGCAGGCGGCGATGACGACCGCGGCCCGGACGGCCGAGGCGGCGCCCGCTGCGGCCCTGATCCATCCGGGAACAGCCGGCCTCCTGAGAGA
Organism: Methylopila sp. 73B; assembly: GCF_000526315.1. NCBI lineage: Bacteria > Pseudomonadati > Pseudomonadota > Alphaproteobacteria > Hyphomicrobiales > Methylopilaceae > Methylopila > Methylopila sp. 73B. Next base: position 2,702,159 of record NZ_JAFV01000001.1, read on the forward strand.
CTTGAAGCTGCTTCCGGGCTGAGGCCGGCTCCGTCGCCGCGCCATCCTGCGCTCGCGAAAAAAAGCCCCCGGCTCGCGCCGAGGGCTTTTTTGTTCAGACGCCCTCCCCGGACACTCCGGGATTGGGGGCGATCTAAACCGAGGTCTCGATCCAGCTCACGAGCTTGGACTTCGGAGCCGCGCCGCGCTGGGTGGCGACATGCTCGCCGCCCTTGAACATCATCAGCATCGGAATGGCGCTGATGCCGAAGCGGGTGGCGATCTCGGGGTTCTCGTCGACGTTGAGCTTCACGATCTTCACCTTGCCCGCCATCTCCTCGGAGATCTCTTCGAGCGCAGGGCCGATCGCGCGGCAGGGGCCGCACCACTCGGCCCAGAAGTCGACGACGACGGGCTCGGACGACTTCAGCACGTCCTGTTCGAAGGTCGCATCGGAAACCTTGGCGGTCGCCATGGAAACATCCTCATCATTCGGAGCGCGGGCGAGAGGGCCGTCACGGCCCCTGAGCGCTCTCATGCGTTGGCGCGAAGGTAGGAACCGCGCGCAGGAGCGTCAAGCGAGCGCGGCCCTGCGCCGCGCCCGACGAGGGGCGGGTTTGCGCGCCCCATCTCTTGTGGAGAGGGGCGCGCCGGACCGCTCAGTAGCGGTAGGTCTCGGGCTTGAAGGGGCCCGCCTGCGGCACGCCGATGTAGCCGGCCTGCTTGTCCGACAGCTTCGACAGCTTGACGCCGATCTTCGCGAGGTGGAGCGCGGCGACCTTCTCGTCGAGCGTCTTCGGCAGCACGTAGACCTGCTTGCCGTACTTGCCGTCCTTGTTGTTCGCCCAAAGCTCGATCTGCGCGAGCGTCTGGTTCGTGAACGAGGCCGACATCACGAAGGACGGATGGCCCGTGGCGTTGCCGAGGTTCACCAGACGGCCTTCCGACAGCACGATGATGCGCTTGCCGTCGGGGAACTCGACCTCGTCGACCTGCGGCTTGACGTTGTCCCACTTGAAGTTCTTCAGCAGCCCAATCTGGATCTCGCTGTCGAAGTGGCCGATGTTGCAGACGATCGCCCGGTCCTTCATCGCGCGCATGTGGTCGACGGTGATGACGTCGACGTTGCCGGTCGCGGTGACGAAGATGTCGGCGCGCGTGGTCGCGTCCTCCATCGTGGTGACCTCGTAGCCCTCCATCGCCGCCTGCAGCGCGCAAATCGGGTCGACCTCGGACACCATCACGCGGCAACCGGCCTGGCGCAGCGAGGCGGCCGAGCCCTTGCCGACGTCGCCGAAGCCCGCGACCATCGCGACCTTGCCGGCCATCATCACGTCGGTGCCGCGGCGGATCGCGTCGACGAGGCTCTCGCGGCAGCCGTAGAGGTTGTCGAACTTCGACTTGGTGACGCTGTCGTTGACGTTGATCGCGGGGAACAGCAACTCGCCCTTCTTGGCGAGCTCGTACAGGCGGTGCACGCCCGTGGTCGTCTCTTCGGTCACGCCCTGGATGGCGTCGGCGTTCTTCGTGTACCAGCCCGGATGGGTCTTGAGGCGCGACTTGATGGCCGCGAACAGGACCTCCTCCTCCTCGTTGGTGGCGCCTTCGAGGAAGGCGACGTCGCCCGCTTCCGCGCGCTTGCCGAGGTGGAGCAGCAGGGTGGCGTCGCCGCCGTCGTCGAGGATCATGTTCGGCGTGCCGCCGTCGGCCCACTCGAAGATGCGGTGGGTGTAGTCCCAGTACTCGGTCAGGGTTTCGCCCTTGACCGCGAACACCGGCGTGCCGTTGGCGGCGATCGCGGCCGCGGCGTGGTCCTGCGTCGAATAGATGTTGCACGAGGCCCAGCGGACGTCGGCGCCGAGGCTTTTAAGCGTCTCGATCAGCATCGCGGTCTGGATCGTCATGTGCAGGGAGCCGGCGATGCGGGCGCCCTTCAAGGGCTGCGACGGGCCGTACTCCTGGCGGACCGACATCAGGCCGGGCATCTCGGTCTCGGCGATCGCCAGCTCCTTGCGGCCCCAGTCGGCGAGGGAGATGTCCTTGATGACGTAGTCGGGAGCGCTCATGGGGCTCGTCCTTTCGCGAAGGGTGTGCGCGGACCGCGGGCGGGCCCGACGATCGATCTGGCCGCTGCCTAGCACGGCCCACGTCACCGATCAATAAAGACATAAAGAAGTCTTTATATCAAAGCTGCGACGGACGCCGGCCCAACGAAAAAGGGCGGCCCGAGGGCCGCCCTTCGAGTCCGCCAAAGGAGCGGCGGATCAGAACTTGTAGTTCACGCCGGCGCGCACGAGGTGGCCGTCGTTCTCGAACTTGGAGCGATAGCCGGACTGGCCGGCCGGCGCCGCCGCGGTGCGGTTGACGTTCAGCTTGGTGTCGCCGAGGTCGTAGTAGAGATACTCGCCCTTCACCGTGACGTTGTCGGTCACGGCGTACTCGACGCCGCCGCCGACCGTGTAGCCGACCTCCCAGTCGCTCTTGCTGTCCGAGAAGCCCAGCGCGCCGCCGACGCCGGCCGGCGTCAGATTGTTGTTGAAGCGCGCCGAGGTCTTGACCTTGCCGTAGGCGAGGCCGCCGGTGCCGTACACCAGGACGCGGTCGAAGGCGTAGCCGATGCGGCCGCGCACGGTGCCGAGGTACTCCAGCTCCTGCTTGAACGTGGAGCGGATGTTGCCGAGAGCCGGAGCGAGCGGCGCCCGGTTGTAGCGCGCGGTGTCGTCGATGTCGGTGTAGTTGAAATCCGCCTCGACGCCGACCACGAGCGGCGAGTTGTCGAGCTGGAAATTGTAGCCGATCTGTCCGCCGACCGTCCAACCGTCGCCGTCGATGCCGAGGCTCGGCGGGCGCAGACGGTTCTGGACGTTCAGGCGCGTCGCCGCGTCCCTGCCGCGGGTCTGGACGTTGTGGTCGCCCCAGATGTAGCCGGCGTTCGCGCCGACGTAGAAGCCGGTCCAGGTGAAGGACGGCACGGCGATGGCCGGGGCCGCCTCGTAGGCGGGAAGATCGGCGGCGGACGCGAGGGAGACTCCGGCGAGCAGGGCGGCGGCCGAGAGGGCCGTGCGCAGAAGCGAGGTCATGGGATGCCTTGGGGTATGCGGGGTCACGAATGACGCAACAATGAGTTGCATCGCCGACCGCTTGAATTGACGAGAGTGTGATCGACCGCCAATTCGCGCAGGAGTGGCGCCGACGCCTCACTTCCACTGCGCAGCCTTCTTCCGCCCTTGGCCACGGCGGCCGTCGACTGGCGCAAGCGTGATCGCGGTTCCCGGCTGCGGTCGATGACATTTGGTCCGCGGCCCCCCATGTTCCCGACGGTTCAAACATAGGAACAGGCTCCGCATGCCCCTCTCGCCCCCCGCATTCCGCCGCACTTTGGCCGCGGCCCTCGCCGCGCTGATCGTCGGCGTGACGCTCGCGCCGCTCGACGCGGACGCGCGCGCCGGTCGCGGAGGCAGCTTCGGCAGCCGCGGCGGCAAGACCTTCTCCGCGCCGCCTCCGACCGCGACCTCGCCCGGCGCGGCGCCGATGCAGCGCTCCATCACGCAGCCGGGACAGCAGACGCCGGGCCTCGGCGCCGGCGCGGCCGCCCAGCAGCAGCGCCGCGGCATGTTCGGCGGCGGCATCGGCGGCGCCATCATGGGCGGCCTGCTCGGCGCCGGCCTGTTCGGCCTGCTGTCCGGTTCGGGCCTGTTCGGCGGGCTGGGCGGATTCGCCTCGATCCTCGGCCTGCTGCTCCAGGTCGCGCTGATCGGCGTCGCGATCCATTTCGCGCTTAAGTGGTTCCGCCGTCGCAACGCGAGCGCGCCGGCTTACCGCACGGCGACCGCGGGCGGTCCCGACGTCGGCGCCGGCTATCGCCCCGACGCGCCCAACATCGCGTCCCGCACCGGCCTCGGCGGAGGTCTTGGTTCGGGTCTTGGCTCGGGTCTCGGATCCGGCTTCGGCTCGGGCCTCGGCGGCGGAGCCTCCGCCGCACCCGTCGAGCTCCAGAAGGAGGATTTCGACGCCTTCGAGCGGATGCTCGGGGAGGTTCAGGAGGCTTGGTCCCGCGGAGACCTGGCGCGCCTGCGCAGCCTCGCGACGCCCGAGATGGTCGAAATCTTCGCCGAGGACCTCGCCGACGACGCCAGCCGCGGCGTGATCAACAAGGCGTCCGCCATCAAGCTGCTTCAGGGTGACCTGGCCGAATCCTGGCGGGAGGGCGAGCGCGAGTACGCGACCGTCGCGATGCGCTATGAGCTGGTCGACGTCACGGAGGACCGCGCCACCGGCCGGGTCGTCGACGGCGACCCGACGACGCCGATCGAGGCGACGGAAGTGTGGACCTTCGTGCGCACCCGCGGCGGGCGCTGGCTGCTTTCGGGCATCCAGCAGGCGCAGTAACCCCCGCGCTCCAGCCGCCTTCACGTCAGCGTTCGTCGAGGCGTCGCTCCGCAACCGGAGCGGCGCCTCGATCACATCCGCTCGGCGGCGCAAACCTTGCCGCATGGCTCTTTAACGTCTTCGCGCCTATGGTCCGCGGCTCATGACCTCCCAAAGCCTCGAGTCCTGATGTCGACCGTCCGACAACGCTTGCGCGTCGCGCGCGACGCCCGCGCCCTGTGCGACCGCGCCGCCCTCGAGGCGGATCTCTCCCGGATCGCCCGCGAGGCCGGCCCGAGCCGCGACCGGCACAGCCTCATCGTCGGCCGCGTGAAGCAGGCGCTGGCCGAAGGCCGCGCCGTCGCTCGCTCCTGGCTGATCGAGGACGGCGCGGGGTCGGCCTGCGCGGAACGCCTGTCCGGCCTGATGGATTCGGTCGTGCAGGCGCTGTTCGGCCACATCGTCAGCGACCTCTACCCCCGGCTGAACCCCTCCTCCGGCGAACGGCTGGGGATCGCCGCCGTCGGCGGCTACGGGCGCGGCACCATGGCGCCGGGCTCCGACGTCGATCTGCTGTTCCTGCTGCCCTACAAGCAGACCGCCTGGGGCGAGAGCGTGGTCGAGGCCATGCTCTACGTGCTGTGGGACGCGGGGCTGAAGGTCGGCCACGCCACGCGCTCGATCGACGAGTGCATCCGCCTCGCCCGCGCCGACATGACCATCCGCACCGCGGTGCTGGAGGCGCGGCACGTCGCCGGCGACGCGGAGCTCATCGACGAGCTGATGACCCGCTTCGACGCCGAAGTGGTCAGCAACACCGCGGCGGAGTTCGCCGCCGCCAAGCTGCAGGAGCGGGACGAGCGGCTCGGGAAGGCCGGCGCCTCGCGCTACCTCGTCGAGCCTAACGTCAAGGAAGGCAAGGGCGGCCTCCGCGACCTCAACACGCTGTTCTGGATCGCGAAATACGTCTACCGCGTCCGGGACGTGAACGAGCTCGTGGCCGCCGGCCTGTTCTCCGCCGCCGAGCTGAAGCTGTTCAAGAAGTCCGAGGACTTCCTCTGGGCGGTGCGCTGCCACCTGCACTTCATCACGGGACGCCCCGAGGAGCGTCTGTCCTTCGACCTGCAGCGGGAGATCGCTATCGCGCTCGGCTACACCGAGCACCCCGGCCTGCAGGACGTCGAACGCTTCATGAAGCACTACTTCCTGGTGGCGAAGGACGTCGGCGACCTCACCGCCATCCTCTGCCACGCGCTGGAGGAGCGCGAAGCCAAGCCCAGGCCCCGGCTCGACCGTTTCCTGACCAAGCTCAAACCCCGTCGCAAGCCGAAGGAACTCGGGGACTTCACGGTCGAGTCCGAGCGGCTGAACGTCAGGGACGATCAGGTCTTCGTCCACGATCCGGTGAACCTGATCCGCCTGTTCCACGCCGCCGACCAGAACGGCCTGGCGCTGCATCCCGTCGCCGTGCGGCTGGTGACGAAGTCGCTGAAGCTCATCGACGGCCGGCTGCGCGACAATCCGGAGGCCAACGCGCTCTTTCTCGAAATCCTGACCTCGAAGCGCTCGCCCGTGGTCACGCTGCGGCGGATGAACGAGACCGGGGTCCTCGGCCGCTTCATCCCGGATTTCGGCAAGATCGTCGCGATGATGCAGTTCAACATGTACCACCACTACACGGTGGACGAGCATCTGCTGCGCGCCGTTGGGGTGCTGGCGGAGATCGACGGCGGCGAGGCGGCCGACAGCCATCCGCTCGCCAACGAGATGATGCCGACCGTGCGCGACCGCACCGCGCTCTACGTCGCGCTGTTCCTGCACGACATCGCCAAGGGCCGTCCGGAGGACCATTCGGTCATGGGCGGCCGCATCGCCCGCCGGCTCTGCCCGCGGTTCGGCCTCACGCCCGCGCAGACCGACACGGTCGCCTGGCTGATCGAGCAGCATCTGACGATGTCGATCGTCGCGCAGTCCCGCGACCTCTCCGACCGGCGCACGATCCAGGACTTCGCCAAGCTGGTTCAGAGCCCCGAGCGGCTGAAGATGCTGCTGATCCTCACGATCGCGGACATCAAGGCGGTCGGGCCCGGCGTCTGGAACGGCTGGAAGGGCCAATTGCTCCGCACCCTCTACTGGGAGACCGAGAATCTCCTGACGGGCGGCCGCGACATCGGTGACCGGAAGAGCCTGGTCGAGCAGGCGAAGACCGAGCTGCGCGCCGCCCTGCCCGACTGGAGCGACAAGACCTTCAACGGCTACGCGGCGCGGCACTACCCCGCCTATTGGCTGCGGGTGGAGCCCGCGCGGGCCGAGGCGCACGCCCGCTTCCTGCGCGCCTCCTGCGTCGACGGCTGCAAGCTCGCGACCGACGTCAAGACCGACGCCTTCCGGGGCGTGACCGAATTGACGGTGTTCGCGCCCGACCATCCGAAGCTGCTCGCGATCATCGCGGGCGCCTGCGCGGCCGGCGGCGCGAACATCATGGACGCGCACATCCACACCACCACCGACGGCTTCGCGCTGGACTCGATCTTCATCGGCCGCGCCTTCCCGGAGGACGAGGACGAGATGCGCCGCGCCCGCCGGATCGCGGAGAGCGTGGAGCAGGCGCTGGTGGGCGACATCTGGCTGTTCGACATCGTCGAGAGGCGCACCCGGGGGGCGGCCGCCAAGGGGCGCATCCGGCCGTTCGAGGTGGAGCCCGAGGTCACCGTCACCAACGCTTGGTCCGACCGCCACACGGTGCTGGAGCTCGTCGGGCTCGACCGGCCGGGCCTGCTCTACGACCTCACCACGGCGATCTCCAAGCTCAACTTGAACATCGCCTCCGCCCATGTCGCGACCTTCGGCGAACGGGCCGTCGACGTGTTCTACGTGACCGACCTGACCGGCGCGAAGATCACCGCCACCGTCCGCCAGGCGGCCATCCGCCGCCGCCTCCGCGCAGTGCTCGAGACCGACGACCGGGACGAGGCGAAGAAGGACGAGGCGAAGGCGGCGAAATAGGGTCGGGGCCGACGCCCCCGGCCCCATCCCCGCCGCCGTCGCCCTCCGGCTTGACCGGAGAACCCATCTCGACCGCGGAGCTTGACGTCCGCATGGATGGTCCGGTCGAGCGGGACCATGACGGGCCGGTGATGACCCTCCCTCGCGCACGCGAGCCTTTCCGTGCGCGCAGGTGTCCAAAGAAGCCCCGGGTGGTATAAGCGTCCGCGTCGCTCCCGACCCGAAAGCGCATGCCCCGATGTCCGCATCCGGAACCGCGGCCCCCGAGCCGAACCTCGTCGCGCAAGCCCACAAGCTCTGCGCCGACCTCACGCCCGCGCGGCCCTGGATCTACTGGACCGACCTCGTCCTCACCGCGTTCACCGGCTACGCCGCCTTTGCAGGCGCCGTGCTCGCGCCGGGGCTTGGGCTCCGGAGCCTGTTCTTCATGGTCGCGGCGCTCGCCTTCTACCGGGGCGTCAGCTTCATTCACGAGGTCAGCCACCTGCGCCCGCAGGACGTGCCGGGCTTCCGGAACGGCTACGACGCCCTGATCGGCGTGCCCTTTCTCACGCCGTCGCTGATGTACGAGGGCGTGCACAACCAGCACCACGCCAAGTCGCGCTACGGCACCAAGCTCGATCCCGAGTACCTGCCGCTGGCGAGCGGCCCGGTCGTGCAGGTGCTGCTGTTCCTGCTCGTCTCCGCGCTTGCGCCGGTCGGCCTGTTCCTGCGCTTCGCGCTGCTCGCGCCGCTGTCGGCTCTCCACCCGAAGATCCGCGCCTTCGTGATCGAGCGCTGCTCGGCGCTCGCCATCAACCCGGAGTTTCGCCGCGAGATTCCGACCGGCGACCAGGCCCGCCGCTTCCGCCAGCTGGAGACGCTGTGCTCGGTCTGGGCGATCGCGGTGCTCGCCTTGACCGCCGCCGGCGTGATCTCGCTCACCGTGTTTCTGACCGCGATCGCGCTGGGCGCCGCGGTCGGCGTCGTCAACCAGTTCCGCACGCTCGTCGCCCACCACTGGGAGAACGACCACGGCGTGGAGATGACCGCGACCGAGCAGTTCCTCGACAGCGTCAACGTGCCCCCGCCGGCTACGCTGCCGATGCTCTGGGCGCCGGTCGGCCTGCGCTACCACGGCTTGCACCACCTGCTGCCGCGCCTCCCCTATCACGCGCTGGGCGCCGCCCACGCCCGCCTCTGCGCGACGCTGCCGCCCGAGAGCCCCTATCACAAGGGCAGCCACCGCGGTTTCTGGCACGTGACGGGGCGGCTTCTGGGCGAGATCAAGGGCCGCAAAGCCGGCGTCGCCGCCGTCGCGCCGGGGGAGTGAGCGCCGCTCCCCTTGGGCCCGCAAGCACTCCGCGGCCAAACTAAGGCGACGTACCTTCGTACCACCACGTATTGACCATACGACCACCAATCGAGTCTTGAGATGTCCGTCTGGGACGACGGCGCGCTTCGGTGCGGGCCGCTCCCGCCGGAGCCGCACTCGACATGACGCATCGCCTCTTCGTCCTCCTCGCCCTCGTTTCCGTCCTGGCCGCGACCAGCGGCGTCAGCGCGGAGGCGGCGAAACGGCATGGCGCGAAGCAGGCGAGATCTCACGCCCGAACGGTCGTCGCCACGAAGCCGCCTCGCGCCAAAGCCGCCGTCCGTCGGTCGCAGCCCTCCGAGCGCGAATGCCTGGCGCGGGCCATGTACTTCGAATCCGACCGCACCGCGGAGGACGGCATGCTGGCCGTCGGCACCGTCGTGGCGAACCGTCTTGACGCCGGCCGCTACGGCGACACGCTCTGCCGGGTGGTCTCGGCCTGGCGGCAGTTCGCGGCGGGCGTGCTCAGCCGGCCGATGGCGGAGCCACGGCCGAAGGAGCGCGCGCTGAAGGTGGCGGACCTGGTGCTCGCGGGAGCGCGCCACCCCGTCGCGGCCGACGCGCTGTACTTTCACACCGCCAACGTTCCCTTCCGGCGCGACGACAAGCGCTATCTGCTGGTCTCGGGCGGCAACGCCTTCTACGCGTGGCGCAGAGGGCGGAACGAGGAGCTGAAGCGCGAGAACCTTGCGACCTTCGCCGCCGCCTCGGTCAAGGCGGATCGCGACGTCGCCGCCGGCGCCCAGGTCATCGCCGCCGCGCTGACGCCGCGCGCGCCGACGCTGGTCGCGAAAGCTTCGCGTCCGGCGCCTGAGCCCGTCACCTCAGAGAAGGCGGAGGCCTCGCTCGCCCTGGCGCTGGCCTACCGCGGCGAGACGCCCCCGACGGCCGCGCGGCCCGCCGCCGCCCGCGAGGCGTTGGCGACGCTCGCCTCCCTCCCGCCGGCGGGAACGCCGCGTGTGATTACGCCGGCCGCGCCTGTGCTCGCCGCCGCCGTCCCAGGCGCCTCGGCCGAACCTGCGCCGGCGCTCAAGGCGCTGCTCGCGAGGGCGAACCTGGTGGTGGCCCAGGCCTGGGACGTGTTCGGCTGACGCTCAGGCGCCCGCCGCTTCGCGCTCCTCGATCAGCCGCTCCAGGCTCTCGAGCCGGTCGGCCTCGTGGGGCGGCTTGTCCCAGCGGATGCGGGCGACGCGCGGAAAGCGCATCGCGACGCCCGACTTGTGGCGCGCCGACTTCGCGATGCCCTCGAAGGCGATCTCCAGCACCAGCCCGATCGCCTCGGTGTGCGTCACCTCGCGCACCGGGCCGAAGCGGTTCGTGGTGTTCTTGCGCACGAAGCGGTCGAGCTCGACCAGCTCCTCGTCGGTGAAGCCGAAGTAGGCCTTGCCCACGGGGGTCAGCCGCGGGCCCTCCGCGTCCTCGGTCCAGACGCCGAAGGTGAAGTCGGAGTAGAACGACGAGCGCCGCCCGTGGCCGCGCTGGGCGTACATCAGCACGGCGTCGACCGTCATCGGGTCGTGCTTCCACTTGAACCACAGGCCCTTGGGCCGACCGACGACGTAAGCGCTGTCGCGGCGCTTCACCATCAGCCCCTCGACGGCGGCCGCGTCCGCGCCGGCGCCGGCCGACGCCGGGTCGAGCCTTGCTGCGGCCAGGCCGTCCCAGTCGTCGAAGGGCACCAGCGGCGACAGGTCCATGCGCGGGGTCTCGGCGCGCGCGACGAAGGCCTCCAGCCGCTTGCGGCGCTCGACGAAGGGCAGCTCGCGCAGGTCCTCAGTCCCGTCGAACAGCAGGTCGTAGGCGCGGATGTGGGCCGGAAACTCTGAGGTCAGCTTCGGCGTCACAGCCTTGCGGTTGAGGCGCTGCTGCAGGACGTTGAACGTCTGCACGCGCCCCTCCCGCAGGATCAGCAGTTCGCCGTCGATCGCGCCGTCGAAGGTCAGCGCGTCGAGCAGGTCGGGGAAGGCGCCCGAGACGTCCTCGCCGGACCGGCTCCACAGCCGCGCCACGTGGCGCCCCTCCGCGTCCCGGCCGGCCGAGGCCTGCACGCGAATGCCGTCCCATTTCCATTCCGCCGCGAACTCGCTCGGGTCGAAGGCGCGGAAGTTCGCGTCTTCCAGCGGGTGGGCGAGCATCGGCGGCCGGAACGGCGCGGGGTCCTCCGCGTTCGGCCGCTCGGCCCGGCTCTCGACCCAGGCGAACAGGGCGTCGTAGGGCGGCTCCAGCCCCGGCCACACCAGCTCCACGTCGTCGGGCTTGATGTCCTGCCCCAGCGCCGCGACCGCGGTCTTGGCGAGCCGGGCCGAGGCGCCGATGCGCAAGCTGCCGGTGATGAGCTTCAGCAGCGCCCAGCGGCCCGTCTCGTCCAGCGCGTCGAGCCACGCGCTGAGCCGCTTCGGCAAGTCGAGCTTCGCCGTCGAGGTCAGGCCCTCGACGATCTCCGACAGCGGCGGCGCGCGGTTCGCCCGCGTTTCGCCGGGCCACATCAGCGCGACCGTCTCGGCGAGGTCGCCGACGTAGTCGTAGGACATGGCGAACAGCGTGGGATCGGTCCGGTCCGTGATAAGGCCGCGGATCAGCCCGGCCTTGGCGTGACGGAACGTCAGCGCGCCGGTCAGCGCCGCCAGCGCCCAGCCGCGCTCGGGGTCCGGCGTCTCGCGGAAGTAGTCCGCCATCAGCCGCACCTTGGCGTTGCGCCGCGGCTCGTAGGACAGCCGGTCGAGCAGGAAGGCGAAGCGGTTCATGGGGTTGCGTCATCCCGGCCGGGGCGAAGCGCAGAGCCGGGATCGTCATCCAAATCAAGCGCCTCATCCGGCTTACGATCCCGGCCCGGCGGGCTTCGCCCTTCGGCAGGGATGACGCCCCCACCCCCCTCCCCAGCCGGCTCGTCCGTCTCGCCCTCGTCGCCATAGCCGACCAGCCGGAGCGGGCGGGCCTTCAGGCCGGACGTGCCGCACCAGTGCACCAGCGCGTCCTCCTCGCCGTGGGTGACCCAGATCTCCTGCGCGTCCGTGTCGAGAATGGTCTGGCGCAGGTCGTCCCAGTCGGCGTGATCGGAGACGACCAGTGGCAGCTCGACGCCCTTCTGGCGGGCACGCGCGCGGACCCGCATCCAGCCGGAGGCCGCGACCGTCACCGGGTCCGGGAATTTGCGCGCCCACAGCTCCCGCAGCGCCGACGGCGGACAGAGCACGATCGCGCCCGCGAGCTCCTTGCGGTCGGCGGCCTTGACCTGGACGGTCTCGCCAAGCTCGATCCCGAGCTCGCGATAGGTCTCTGTCACCCGCACCATGGCGCCGTGCAGGTGGATCGGGCGGTCCCAGCCGCGCAGCCGCAGCAGCTTCATCAGGCGCTGGGCCTTCCCCAGCGAATAGGCCCCGACGAGGTGCGCGCGCTCGGGAAACAGCTCGACGCTGTCGATCAGCTTCGCCACCTCTTCCGCGGCGTCGGGGTGGCGAAACACCGGAAGCCCGAAGGTCGCCTCGGTCACGAACAGGTCGCAGGGGACAACCTCGAACGGCGCCGCGGTGGGGTCGCCCTGGCGCTTGTAGTCGCCCGAGACGACCGCCCGGAATCCCTTCCACTCGAACAGGATCTGCGCCGCGCCGAGCACGTGGCCTGCGGGATGGAAGCTCACCGTGACGTCGTTGATGCGCGTCTTCGCGCCGTAGGGCGCGGGCTGGCGCGTGGCGCAGAAGGCCTCGCCGTAGCGCGCGGCCATGATCGCCAGCGTCTCCGGCGTCGCCATCACCGCGTCGTTGCCGGGCCGGGCGTGGTCGGCGTGGCCGTGGGTGACGAGCGCGCGGGCGACCGGCCGCATCGGGTCGATGTGGCAATCGGCCGGAGGGCAGTAGAGGCCTTGGGGCGTGGGAACGAGCAGGTCTTCGGGGCGCATCTCAGCCGAGAGATAAGCCTCCGGCGACGGAGGAACAGGCGCGCCGGACCGGAGACCCGCTTTCGCCGCGCCGGGCCGTGCGTTCTCTACGCTTCCCGCGCCTTGCCGAACTGTCCGGTCTTGCGGAAGCGCCAGAGGTAGCTCGGGACGACCGCCTCGATCGGAGCTGGGGTGATCCCCAGCCCTTCGAGCGTGCGGCCCGCGGCGCGGGCCTCCTCGGAGACCACGTTGTCGGTCTCGAGCATCGTCACCTGATCGACGGTCAGCGGCGCGTTCGGCAGCAGCTGCAGGATCTTGGCCTGGGCCTTGGCGAGACCGAAGGGCAGCGGCAGCAGCAGGCGGGACCGGTCGGTGACCTGCAGCACGTACTCGAGGATCTGCCTGAAGGTGAGAACCTCCGGTCCGCCGAGTTCGTAGGGGAGCCCCGCCGCCACCTCGCCCCGGAGCGCCTTCGCGACCGTCTGGGCGACGTCGCCCACAAACACCGGCTGGAACCGGGTCGTCCCGCCGCCGATCAGGGGCAGCGCGGGCGAAACCCGGGCCATGGCCGCGAAGCGGTTGAAGAAATCGTCCTCGGGGCCGAACACGATCGACGGCCGCAGGATCGCGGCGTCCGGGAAGGTGTCGAGCACGGCCTGTTCGCCGGCGGCCTTGGTCCGGCCGTACTGCGCCTTGCTCGCGCGGTCGGCGCCGATCGCCGACATCTGGACGAAGCGCGTGACGCCGGCCGCCTTTGCCGCCTCCGCGACGACCTGCGGGCCCTTGGCCTGAACGGCCTCGAAGCGCTGCTTGCCGCTTTCCGCCAGGATGCCGACGAGGTTCACGACCGCGTCCGCGCCGCGGACCGCCTGGGCGACCGACTCCGGGAAGCGCAGGTTGGCCTGAACCGCGACGATCTGGCCGACGCCGCCGAGCGGCTGCAGGTGGCCGGCGAGGTCGGGCCGGCGGACCGCGACGCGCACGCGCCAGCCGTCCTTCGCGAGCGCCCGCACCACATGGCGGCCGACGAAGCCCGAACCGCCGAAGACCGTGACGAGCCTGTCGCCGATCGGGCGGGAGGGAGAGGCGAGGGCCATCGCGGGCGGCTCCTTCGAGCGGTTCAAAACGCGCTCAGAGACCTAGAGCATCGTCCAAACGTCGTAAAGCGGATCAGACGCGGGCGGCGGCGAAACGCACGGCGCGGAACGACAGGTTCGACACCGCGCCCGCCAGCAGCCCGCCGAACCACAGCAGCGCGGCCCAGAGATGCGCGAGGATCATCTCGCCGAGGCGGATCGTGGTGCGGAAGCCGCGGAGCGAGGCGCGGCCGGTGAGCTCCGCCACCGCGCGGGCCTTGACGCCGAAGCGCCGGGCGAAGGGTGCGAGATCGGCGAGGTCGTCGCCGGAGCGCACGAACTTCATCAGCCGCACGGCCTCCGCCGGGCCCGCAACGGCGCTCGCCGCGCGCAGCTCCCCCGCCATGCCGCCGAAGGCGCGCAGCGCCGGGGTCGCCGCGCCCTCTCCCGCCCTCACGCCGCGCAGCGCGGCGGCCTCCACCCGTCGGGCGTCCGCCGCGCGGCCCAGGGTGCGGGTCAGGTGGGCGGCGAAGTCGGCGGTCATGGTCCCGGCGCGGCGCGCGGCCTTCAGGATCGAGACGCCGACCTTGGCCGGCGCCGCGGCGCCGCCGCTCGCCACCGTCGCCGCGGTCAGCCCGACGCCGGCGGCGGCGAGCGCGATCATCAGGTCGCTGTGCTCCTCGCCGCGGACGATCTTGGCCCCCTCGCCGATGAGATCGCGCACGTCGCCGATCACCGTCAGGTCGGAGGCGACGGCGCCGGCGAGCGCCGCAGGGCCGGCCGCGGACCCGGTCGCGAACCCCTGCGCGAAGCCGCGGGTCGAGCGCCAGGCGGTGGCGCCGGACGTCTCCGCGGCGGCGAGCCGGGCGAGCGTTTCGCCCGAAAGCGGCCGGTTCAGCTCTGCGGCGAGCTCCACGTAGCCGCGGGCGAGCGCGACGTCCTCGGCGTCGAGCGCGGCGCGGGCCTGGCGTTCGAGACGATCCCGCGGCGCGACGTCGGCGAGCGTCCGCTCGATCGCGACGTCGAGCGGCACGGCGAAGCCGAAGTCCCGCGCGGTCCCGATCGCCACGATCGCGACCGACAGGCAGAGCCCTACGCGCGAAAGCCGCGCCGTCCAGTCCACGGCCGTCGCGAGGCGAGCGCCCATCAGACGGCGCCGTCGGCGGGAAACAGGGGAAAGGCGCGGGTCATGCGAAAGCCGGCTAGGACGCGACGCCTCCCAAGATGGTAGCAGGGGCCCCCGCGCTCAAGTCGGATGGATCCGGCGCCGGGGTCGCTCAGCTCGCAACCCCTCGCTTCAGCGCCCGCCAGGGCCGCCCGTCGATCGCGGCGAGGCCCAGGGCGATCGCGCCCATCCCGACAAACTCCCGCGCGTCGAGCCGCTCGCCGAGGACGAGCGCGCCGAGCAGGATGGAGCTAACGGGAACCAGGAAGGTCACGAGCGCGGCGTTTGTGGAGCCCGCGCCGGCCAGAATGCGGAAGTAGATGACGAAGCCGAGCGCGGTCGAGAACAGGCCGAACACCATGAGCGACGCCGTCACGTGCGGCGAGGGAAGCGCGGGCGCGCCCTCGAACGCCAGCAGCGCCGCGACCATGATGACGCTCGACAGCCCGAGCTGGGACGCGGCCGTGATCAGCGGCGGCCGGCCGCGGAACCTGCGGGCGTAGATGATCGCGGCGGCGTAGCACATCGCCGCGCCGACGATGCAGAGCGCCGGCAGCAGCGCGTCGCTGACGCCTTCGAGCGCCCGCGGGCCGATGATGACGGCGACCCCGACCATGCCGACGGCGACGCCCGCGAGACGGCCCCCGGTCGCGCGCTCGTCCAAGGTCGTCACATGGGCGAGCAGCACCGTCCAGAGCGGCGTCGAGGCGTTGAGGATCGCGGCGAGGCCGCTCGGAAGCCCCTGCTGGCCATAGGCTAGGAGGCAGAACGGCGCGACGTTGTTGATCAGCGCGAGCACGAGATAGTCCCGCCACAGGCGCCCCTCGCGCGGGACGGCGAGGCCCTTCGCGAGCACCACCGCCCAGAGCGCCACGGCGGCGACGCCGACGCGGGCGGCGACGAGCGCCAGCGGCGTGACCTCCGCCAGCGCCACCTTGCTCAGGAAGAACGCGCCGCCCCACAGCATGGAGAGCACGATGAGCAGGCCCCATTCGGTGCGGCTCATCGTCGGGGCGGCGACGACCGGCGGGGCGACCGGAGCCGCGGCCGCCGCGACGACGGCCGCTTCGGATGACTGTATCGACATGGATGTCCGCTTCTGGCGCGCGGCCGCACCATGCTCCCTTCGGGGGCGCCGCGACCAATTCAAAAAGTCGCCCTCAGCCATTCGAGACCGTGATCAAGCGACGAGCGCATGATAGGCGCCACGGCGGCCCATGCGCGCTCCGCTTACGGCCGGCGAATTCCGCCCTAAGATGCCCCGACCGCACCGACCGAGGTTTCGCGCCCATGTCCCGCATCGACGACGCCCGTCCCTTCGTGCCGCTCGGCGTCGCGATCGTGACCGTCTCCGACACCCGCTCGGAGGCGGACGACACCTCGGGCGCGACGCTGGCGGCCCGCGTGACGGAGGCCGGACACCGGGTCTCGGGGCGGACGATCGTGCGCGACGAGCGCGAGGCGCTGCGGGCGGCGGTCTGCGCCTTCGTCGCGGACCCCGCCACCGACGTGGTGCTGACGACGGGCGGCACCGGCTTCACCGGCCGCGACGTCAGCCCGGACGCGCTGGAGCCGCTGTTCGAGAAGCGCATGGACGGGTTCTCGAACCTGTTCCACGCTTATTCCAACGGCACGATCGGGACCTCGACGCTGCAGTCGCGCGCCACCGCCGGCGTCGCCGGCAAGACCTTCGTGTTCGTGCTGCCGGGCTCCGGCGGCGCCTGCCGCGACGCCTGGGACGGCGTGCTGAAGGCGCAGCTCGACTACCGCCACCGCCCCTGCAATTTCGTGGAGATCCTTCCGCGGCTCGACGAGCACCTCAAGCGCGGGAAGCTGAAGGCGAACCCTTAGCCGTAGAGCCGCGACACCAGCCGGGGCGGCACGCGCAGCATCAGCAGGCCGGCGCCGAGCGCGGCCCGCGGGCCCGCAAACCGCTTCTTCAGCGTCGGCGTCATCGCGCGGGCGCGTAGCCGCATCACCTTGCTGCGGCCGATGCGGCGGATGAGGTCGGCCTCCGCCATGGCGGGGAGCGACCGGAACCCGCCGAGCTTCTCATAGAGCGCGCGATGGATCAGCAGCCCCTGCTCCGGCCGCGGCAGGCCGGTCAGCGCCTCGCCGATCCGCACCAGGGTCTCCGAGGCGCGCGCGCCGGCGCCGAACTGGTCGAGCCCGAAGCTGAAGACGGCGGCGCGCGAGGCGGTCTCGCCGCGGCGCTCCAGCGTTTCAACCAAGCTGCGGACCTCACGGAACCAGCCCTCGTCTAGCACCGAGCCGGGTTCCAGAAACAAGATCCAGGGAGACTTCGCCCGTCGCGCCGCAGCGTCCAGGCGCCCGGCGCGATCGGCGAAACCGCCGACCACCTTGCAGCCGGCGAGATCCGCAATCTCGAGCGTCGAGTCCGTCGATCCGCCGTCGGCGATCGTCACGTCGCGCACGACGCCTTCCGCCGCGCCCGGCACCAACGCCGCAAGCGTCGCGACCAGAACGGCTTCGTCGTTTCGTGTCGGAATGACCACGCTGAGCATAGCCCCAAGCGTTAGCACGGGTTCCGCCCTGCGTCCGTCTCCTTTTTGCAGCGCCGCGCGTTCGATTTCGACACGGCCGCGCGATATCGTTCTTGTTTTGTTCGGGATCGGGGATTAGCTTCGTTGCATGTCGCAGCCAGCCCGCGCCCATATCCCCGCACCCTCCCCCATCGCGGCGCCGCCCGGCGCTCCGGTCGACGTCACGCGCCGAAGGGGACGCGGCGCGGTCACCAACGCCAGCGGCCGGTTCGAGCCCTATGCGCGGGTGGCGGAGGACGACGGCTGGGACAGCCTCGAGGAGCTGCCGCCGTTCCGAACCGAGGTGACGCTGGAGACGGCGCGCACCGCCATCACGCGCAACCAGTCGCCGGACATCGCCTTCGATCGGTCGGTCAATCCCTACCGCGGCTGCGAGCACGGCTGCGTCTACTGCTTCGCGCGGCCGACGCACGCCTATCTTGGGCTGTCCGCGGGACTCGACTTCGAGTCGAAGCTCACCGCCAAGCCGAACATCGCCGAGGCGCTGCGGCGGGAGCTCGCGGCGCCGGGCTACAAGCCGCGCACCATCGCGCTTGGGACCAACACCGACCCCTACCAGCCGATCGAGCGGACGCACCGGCTGACGCGGCAGATCCTAGAGGTGCTGGAGGAGACGCGCCATCCCGTCGGCATCGTCACCAAGTCCACGCTGGTGCTGCGGGACCTCGACATCCTCTCGCGCATGGCGGAACAGGGCCTCGCCAAGGTCGCGCTCTCCATCACCACCCTCGACGCCACGCTCGCGCGGCAGATGGAGCCCCGCGCGCCGACGCCCTCCAAGCGGCTCGAGGCGGTCGCGGCGCTGACGCGCGCCGGCGTGCCGACGACGGTGCTGACGGCGCCGGTCATTCCCTCGCTCAACGACCACGAGATCGAACGGCTGCTGGAGGCGGCGAAGCAGGCGGGCGCCTGCGAAGCCGGCTACGTTCTTCTCCGGCTGCCGAACGAGATCAAGGACCTCGTGCAGGAATGGCTGGTCGAGCATCACCCCGCCAAGATGCGCCGCATCCTGTCGCTGGTGCGCGAAACCCGCGGCGGCAAGCTCTACGATTCCGGTTGGGGCGTGCGGCAGACCGGCGAAGGCGTGGTGGCCTGGACGATCGGCCGGCGTTTCGAGCTGGCGGCCCGGCGGCTCGGCCTCGACCGCCGTCACCTGCGGCTGCGGACCGATCTGTTCACCCCGCCGGCGCGTACCGCGAAGGACGGCGGCGTGCAACTTTCGCTGTTCTGACGGGCGCTAGGCCCAATCGGGTGTTGACGACGGCGCCCCCGGACAGCGCTAGATGCGGCGTTGCGTACGACGAGGCCGCCCCATGCCGATTCCCCTGCGCCTGTCCCTCGTAACCCTCGGCGTCGCGGACGTCGCGCGGTCCACCGCGTTCTATGAGGCGCTCGGCCTCGTCGCGTCGTCGGCCAGCACGGACGCCGTGACCTTCTTCAACACCGCCGGGCCGGTGCTCTCGATCTACGGCCGCGAGGCGCTGGCGGCCGACGCCCAGATCCCCGTGAACGGCTCGGGATTTTCCGGCGTCACGCTCGCCTGGAACCTGGGTTCCGAGGCCGACGTCGACAAGGCGACGGTGCGCGTGGTGGCGGCCGGCGGGCTGATGGTGAAGGCGCCGGAAAAGACGTTCTGGGGCGGATACTCCGGCTACGTCGCCGACATCGACGGCCATCTTTGGGAGCTTGCGCACAACCCCGGCTTCGCCGTCGACGCGGCCGGCCGGGTCCGCGCGCCGGACTGATCGGTCTCGCGCTCAGGCCCCGAATCGCGCGACATTGGCGGCATGCCCGCCGCCCGACCCGACGCCAGACGAGCGCCTGTCCTTAAGCTGGTCGCGACCTTCGCCCGCGAGAGGGCGGCGCGCGCAGCCGGTCTCGGCCCGGTCGCAGGCGTTGACGAAGCCGGCCGCGGGCCGCTCGCAGGCCCCGTGGTGGCGGCCGCCGTCGCGCTCGACCCCGAGCGCATCCCCGCCGGCCTCGCCGACTCCAAGGCTTTGACCGCGGCCCGGCGCGAGGCGCTGTTCGCCGAGATCATGGCGAGCGCCGACGTCGCCTTCGTGGCCGCCTCGACCGAGCGCATCGAGCGCCTCAACATCCGCGGCGCGACGCTCTGGGCGATGGCCCGGGCGGTCGCGGGCCTCCAGTCCCGCCCGGCGCTCGCGCTGATCGACGGCCGCGACGTGCCGCCAGGGCTCGGATGCCGCGGCGAGGCCGTGATCGGCGGCGACGCCACCGTGCTGTCGATCGCAGCGGCCTCGATCGTGGCGAAGGTCGTGCGCGACCGGATGATGATGCGGCTCGGCGAATGCGTGCCGGGCTACGGCTTCGAGCGCCACATGGGCTACGGCACGCCGGAGCACCTCGCCGCGCTGAGCCTGCTTGGCCCCTGCGCGCACCACCGGCGGGGCTTCGCGCCGGTCTCGGCTCTGCTGGCCCAGGCCGCCGGCTGAGCGTTAACCCTCCGTTCACCCCGTTTCTTGAGGCGCTCTTTACGTTACCGAACCAAGAATCCGTCCGACAGTCGCGTAAACGAACGGATCGGATCTCATGGCTCTTCGGCTCAACCGCGCCCCGGCGCGGCACGACGCTCCGGCGCTCCCCCTCGACACCATCCTGATCGGCGACTGTGTCGCGGAACTCGAGAAGCTGCCGTCGGCGTCCGTGGACCTGATCTTCGCCGACCCGCCCTACAACCTGCAGCTCCAGGGCGACCTGCGCCGGCCGGACCAGAGCCTGGTCGACGCGGTCGACGACGCCTGGGACCAGTTCGAGAGCTTCCAGGCCTACGACGCCTTCACCCGCGCCTGGCTGATGGCGGTGCGCCGCGTGCTGAAGCCCACGGGCACGATGTGGGTGATCGGCAGCTACCACAACATCTTCCGCGTCGGCGCGGTGCTGCAGGACCTCGGCTACTGGGTGCTGAACGACGTGGTGTGGCGCAAGACCAACCCGATGCCGAACTTCCGCGGCCGGCGCTTCACCAACGCCCACGAGACGCTGATCTGGGCCGCGAAGAGCGCCGACGCCAAGGGCTACACCTTCAATTACGAGGCGCTGAAGGCCGGCAACGAAGACCTGCAGCCGCGCTCCGATTGGCTGATCCCGATCTGCTCCGGCGGTGAGCGCCTGAAGGGCGAAGACGGCAAGAAGGTCCATCCGACGCAGAAACCGGAGGCGCTGTTGGCGCGCGTGCTGCTGTCGTCGTCCAAGCCGGGCGACGTCGTGCTCGACCCGTTCTTCGGCTCCGGCACCACCGGCGCGGTGGCGAAGCGGCTCGGGCGGCATTTCATCGGCGTAGAGCGCGACCGCGACTACGCCGCGGCCGCCCGCGCGCGCATCGACGCCGTGACGCCGGAGGCCGCCGACGCGATCTCCGCCGCCCCGGCGAAGCGGGAGGCCCCGCGCGTCGCCTTCGCGACGCTGGTCGAGCGCGGGCTGGTGCGCCCCGGCGCCAAGCTCGTCGACGCCCGCCGTCGCTACGAGGCCACGGTGCGCGCGGACGGAACGCTGGCCTTCGGCTCCATCATCGGCTCGATCCACCGCATCGGCGCGCTGGTCCAGGGCGCCGATGCCTGCAACGGCTGGAGCTTCTGGCATGTGGAGGCCGACGACGCGCTGACCTCGATCGACGCCTTCCGCGACGCGGTACGCGCCGAAGGCCTTTAGCCCGAAAGCTTCGCGGCGCGGCGCACGAATGCCGCGATCGCGAGAGCCGCGAACACCAGCGGCAGCAGCGCCCAGCGCAGGCCGACGCCATGCGCGAGGAAGCCGATGAGCGGCGGGCCCATCAGCCCGCCGCCATAGGCCATGGTGGCGACCATCGACAGCGCCGCGCCCGGCGCGACGCCGGGCAGCCGCGTCGAAGCCGAGAACAGCACCGGCACCACGTTCGCGAAGCCCAACCCCGCCACCACGAAGCCTGCGATCGCAACAGTCGGCGTGGGCGCCGCCACCACGATCGCGAGCCCCGCCGCGGCGACCGCGCCTGAAACCTGCACCGCGCGCAGCGGCCCCAGCCGCGCGACGAACGCGTCTCCCGTCAGCCGGCCGAAGGTCATGGCGGCGGAGAAGGCGGCGTAGCCGACGGCCGCGAGCGCCGGCGTCGCCCCGGTCGCCTGGATCATGAACACCGCGCTCCAGTCGATCATCGCGCCTTCGGAGAGGAAGGCCGCGAGCGTCAGCAGCCCGAGGCCGAGCACCACGCCGCGCGGCAGGCGGAGGCCGTGCGGCTCGTCCGGCGCGCCATGGGCTGCGATCGCGAGACGGGTCGCGGCGAGCGCGACCACCGCGCCCAACGCAAGGGCCGACAGCCCCATGCCGGCGACGGCGCCGACGTCGAGCGCGATCAGCCCGCCGGAGGCGGTCGCGCCCGCCAGTCCTCCGATCGAGAAGAAGGCGTGGATCGACGACATGATCGGCCGCCCCCACGCCGTCTCGATCGCCGCCGCCTGGGCGTTCATGGACACGTCGATGGCGCCCATGGAAAGCCCGATGAAGGCGGCCGCGGCGATCAGCGCGGGATAGCTCGGCGCCAGCGGCGCAAGCGCCAAGGCGCTCGCGAGCGAGAAGGCCGAGGCGATGGTCATCGCCACGGCGCCGAAGCGGTGGAGCAGCAGGCCGGTCGGCGGCATCGCGCACACCGCGCCGATCCCCATCGCCAGCAGCACGAACCCCAGCGCCGCGTCGTCGACGTCGAGACCGGCCTTGAGCAAAGGGATGTGCGCCGCCCAGACGCCCATCGCGGCGCCGGCCACGAAGAAGGCGGCGGCGACCGCGGCGCGCGCGTAGGCGAGCCGCCGGCGATCGGCGGTTGAGGCGACAGCTGCGGTCATAGGCTCGCGGACTTCGATCGGGCGGGACCGGCGTCGGCGCGGGCGTGCGCCACCACCTTGCGGAACACGGAGGGGAGCGCCTCGCCGTCGAGGTCGCGCCGGGCGACCCAGCGCGCGCCGGCCGGCGCAGGCGTCGCCTGCGGCACGACGGCGGCCAGCACCGCGAGGTCGAGGGCGAAATGGCTGAAGACATGGGTGACCACGCCCGGCAGCCGTCGCCAGTCGGCTGTGAGCGGCGCCTCCTCAGCGAGCCTCGCCACCGGCGCGGCGAGATCGACGGTCTCGCTCCAGACGCCGGTCGGCGGTTCGGTCATGCCGCCGAGCAGGCCCTTCGGCGGCCGCGAGCGCACCAGCGCCGCGCCGTCCGGCCGCTCCACCCAATAGGCCACGCCGCGCCGGGTCGGCCGGTCGGCCTTCGCGGCCTTGCGCGGAAAGCTCTCCTGGTCGCCGCGGGCGCGGGCGAGGCAGGGATCATCCCAGGGGCAGAGCGCGCAGGCGGGCTTGCGCGGCGTGCAGATGGTGGCGCCGAGATCCATCGTCGCCTGCGCGAAGTCGCCGGGCCGCTTGGCGGGCGCGATCGTGCCGGTCAGGGCCTTCAGCCGGGGCTTCGCGCCGGGCATCGCCACCTCGACCGCAAAAAGGCGCGACACCACCCGCTCGACGTTTCCGTCCACCACCACCGCCGGCCGGTCGAAGGCGATGGCGGCGATGGCGGCGGCCGTGTAGGGGCCGACGCCGGGCAGCGCCAGCAGTTCGGCCTCGGCGGAGGGAAAAGCGCCGCCGTGGCGCTCCATCACCGCCTGGGCGCAGGCGTGCAGGTTGCGGGCGCGGGAGTAGTAGCCGAGGCCGGCCCAGAGCTTGAGCACCTCCTCGAGCGGCGCCGCCGCCAGCGCCGCGACGTCCGGGAAATGCTGAAGGAAGCGCAGAAAGTAGGGGCCCGCCGCCTTCACCGTCGTCTGCTGCAGCATGATCTCGGACAGCCAGACCCGGTACGGGTCCGCCCGCTCGCCCGCCTCCGCCCGCCACGGCAGACGCCGCCGATGCCGGTCGTACCAAGCGAGCAGGGCCGAGGGATCGGGCGCGGTCAGGGTTTCGGCGGCGGTCGCCAAACGCTACTCTCTGATTTTGGGACTGGGGGCGTCGGTCGGCGCCCAACCTACAGAGCGCCGCCGCCCATGCAACCGCCCCGCCGCCGCGCCATCGCGCTGTCCGATCTGCTGCCCGGCGCCCTAGGGCCGGCCGCCGCGCGCCAGGGCTTCGCGGGGGCGGAGATCATGGCGCGATGGGAGACGATCGTGGGACGGGAGATTGCGGCCTTCGCGATCCCGCAGAAGCTCGCGGCTCCGCCGCGCGGCGCCGCGACCGACCCGGACGCGCCGCCCCCGACCTCCGTTCTGCATCTGCGCGTGGAGGGGGCCTTCGCGCTCGAAGTCCAGCACCGCACGGCGGAGATCCTCGAGCGTGTGAACGCCCATCTCGGCTGGCGCTGCGTGGGCCAGCTCAAGTTCCGCCAGGGGCCGATCGCGGGCTTCCGGCTGTCGCGCCGCACGCCGCCGCCTACGCTGCCCCCCGCCACGCCCGGCGAGAGCGCGAAGGTGGAAGCGGCCGTCGCGCCGGTCGCCGAACCTGAGCTTGCGGCGGCGCTCGAACGGCTCGGCCGGGCGGTGCTTGCGCGCCGGCGGGTCACGGGGGCGTGAGCGCCTCCGACGAAGGCCGGGCATGCTGCCGCCACATTCCGCTTGCGAATAGACTGTGAAGCCACGACGCTGCGCGCCGCCGCGCGTTCGCCTGGCCACCGCAGACTGTTGAGGACGCCCCCGTGACGCTCACCCGCCGCCGCTTTCTCGAGACCGCCGCCGCGCTCGCGTTGACCGCAGCCGCCGCCGGGGCGCTGTCCCGCACGCCGTTCGGCTTCGTGGCCGAAGCCGCCGCGCAGGCGCCCTCGGCCGAGGATCTCGCCATGGCCGGCCCGCTGGGCGACAAGGTCGAAGGCAAGGACGACGCCCCCGTCACGATCATCGAATACGCCTCGATGACCTGCGGGCATTGCGCGCAGTTCGCCGCGACGACCTTCCCGAAGCTGAAGGAAAAATACATCGACACGGGCAAGGTGCGCTTCATCCTGCGCGAGTTCCCGCTCGATCCGATCGCCGCCGCCGGCTTCATGATCGCCCGCTGCGCCGGCGACGACAAATACTTCGCGGTGGTCGACGCGCTGTTCGCCCGCCAGAGGGACTGGGCCTACGCCACCGACCCGGTCGCCGGCCTGCAGACGCTGGCCAAGCAGTTCGGATTCACACAGGAGACCTTCGAGGCCTGCTTGACGAATCAGGAGATGCTGGACGGGATCAACGCCGTGCGTGCGCGCGGCGCGGAGAAGTTCGGCGTGAACTCCACCCCGACCTTCTTCATCAACGGCAAGATCCAGCGCGGGGCGATCGGGTTTGAGGACTTGGAGAAGATCCTGGAGCCGCTGCTCAAGGCCTGACGCGTCGGGCCTGCCGGACCCGCGCGCGCCGTCGTTCGGACGGCCGCGCTTCGGTGACCGCGGCCTGACGGGCGCCAGCGCGCGCCCAGGCCTTCGCCGATGAATTTCGCCAAGCTCAAGGTCGCGGGCTTCAAGACCTTCGTGGAGACGACCGAGGCCCCGATCGAGCCGGGGCTCACCGGCATCGTCGGCCCCAACGGCTGCGGCAAGTCCAACCTTGTCGAAGCCATGCGCTGGGTGATGGGCGAAAGCTCCTTCAAATCGCTGCGCGCCTCCGGCATGGAGGACGTGATCTTCGCAGGCTCCGGCGGCCGTCCGGCCCGCAACCACGCCGAAGTCACGCTCACCCTCGACAATGCCGCCCGCACCGCGCCGGACCTGTTCAACGCCTCCGACGTGATCGAGGTGAGCCGCAAGATCGCGCGCGGCCTCGGCTCGACCTACCGCATCAACGGCCGCGAGGTGCGCGCCCGCGAC
Source organism: Methylopila sp. 73B (assembly GCF_000526315.1). NCBI lineage: Bacteria > Pseudomonadati > Pseudomonadota > Alphaproteobacteria > Hyphomicrobiales > Methylopilaceae > Methylopila > Methylopila sp. 73B. The sequence goes on from NZ_JAFV01000001.1 coordinate 2,727,345, forward strand.
GTCCAGCTGCTGTTCGCCGACGCCTCCTCCGGCGCGCGCTCGCCGGCGCTGGTCGGCCAGGGACGCGTCGGCGAGATCATCAACGCAAGGCCGGACCAGCGCCGCCGCATCCTGGAGGAGGCCGCGGGCATCGCCGGCCTCTACGCCCGCCGCCGCGAGGCGGAGCAGAAGCTCGAGGCCGCGGAGGCGAACCTCGTGCGCGTCGAGGACGTGCTGGGCCAGCTCGACCACCGCGCCGAGGCGCTCCGCCGGCAGGCGAAGAGCGCCCAGCGCTACCGCGCGCTGACCGAGGAGATCCGCGCGGCCGAGGGCCTCGCGCTGCTCGCCGAGCACGACGCCGCGACCGCGGGCGTCGCGGAGGCCGAACGGCTGGAGACCTCCGCCGTCGCCGGCGTCGCGGACGCCCTGCGGGCGCAGGGCGCGGCGGCTCGCGCCGAGGCTGTGGCGGCCCATGCGCTGCCGCCGGCCCGCACCGCGGCGAGCGAGGCGGAGGCCACGCTGCGCCGCCTGACGCAGGAGGCGACGGCGCTCGAGGGCGAGGAGGCCCGCGCTCGCGCCCGCCTGGCGGAGCTCGCCCAGCGGCTGACGCAGCTCGACGGCGACCTCGCGCGCGAACGGACGCTGGCCGAGGACGCGAGCGCCTCGCTCGCCCGCCTCGCCGACGCCGAGGCCGGCCTCGGGCCTTCCTCCGACGAGGGCGACGCCGAGGCCCGGACCCCGGCGCAGGAGCGCCTCGCGCGCGCCGATCAAGAGCTTGCCCGCGCGGAGGCCGCCCTTGCCGCCGAGACCGCCGCGGTCGCGGCGCGCCTCTCGGAGCGCCGCGACCTGGAGCGCCGACGCCGCGAGGCCGCCGACCGGCTGTCCGCTCTCGAGCGCGAAGCCGCGACCCTCGCCGCGGAGGCGGAGCGGCTCGCCCGCGAGGCCGGCGCGGGGGGCGAGCCCGCGGCGCTGAAGGAGCGGGCCGAGGCCGCGCGTCATGCGCTTGCGGCGGCCGAACAGGCGGCGGACGCGGCCGAGGCCGCCCACGCCCGCGCCCGCGCCGACGAGACCGCCGCCCGCGCGCCCGCGGCCCAGGCCAACGCTCGCGCCGAGCGCGCCGTCACCGAGGCGCGGACGCTCGCCAAGCTGCTGGCGACCGACGAGCGCCGCGCCTTCGCCGCGGTGGTGGACCTGATCTCCGTCGATCCCGGCTTCGAGACCGCGCTCGGCGCGGCGCTCGGCGACGACCTCGACGCCGCCGTCGATCCGCGCGCGCCGGCGCACTGGGCGCGGCTCGACGCCTCGTCGGACGCGGCGCTGCCCGAGGGCGCGACGCCTCTGTCGACCCATGTCGCAGCCCCGCCGGAGCTCGCCCGCACGCTGGCGCAGGTCGGCGTCGTGGCGCGCGGGGACGGGGCGCGACTGCGGGAACGGCTGACGCCCGGCCAGCGGCTCGTCAGCCGCGAGGGCGACCTGTGGCGCTGGGACGGCCTGACGCTCGCCGCCGACGCGCCGACCCCGGCCGCGCGACGCCTCGCCGAGAAGAACCGGCTGGGCGCCGTCGAACGCGCCGCGGCGGAGGCGCGCGCGGAGGCCGACCGGTTGCGGCTCGCGGTCGACGCCGCGCGTGCGGCGACCGGACGCGCTGCCAGCGACGAACGGACCGCCCGTGACGCGGCCAAGGCCGCCCGGTCGAGGCTCGACGCCGCCCGTGAGGCGGAGGCGGCGGCCGAGCGCGCGGCCTCCAAGGTGGCCGCCCGACGATCCGCGGTCGAGGAGGCGTCGAACCGGGTCGAGCGTCAACGCGCCGAGGCCTCATCCACCCGGGACGCGGTCGACGCGTCGCTCGGCGCGCTGGGCGAGGCGCCTCAGGGCGAAGATGCGCTGGCCCCGCTCCGCGCCGCGGTGCAGGAGGCCCGCGCCGCCGCGGCCACGCGCCGGGCCGAAGCCCAGGCGCTCGCCGCCGAATCCCGCCGCAGGGCCGAGCGCCGCGCCGAAATCGCCGCCGAGCGTGCGTCCTGGGTCCGCCGCCGCGAGGGAGCCGCGGAGCGGCTCGACAGCCTCTCCGCCCGTCGCGCCGAGGCCGAAGCGGAACGCGCCGCGCTCGCAGACCGTCCGGACGCGCTGGCGGAGCAACGCGTCGCGTTGCGGTCCTCGGTGATCCAGGCCGAGGCGGACGCCCGCGCCCGCGCCGACGCGCTGGTCCTCGCCGAGACCGCCCACCGCGCGGCGGACGTCGCGGCCCGCGCGGCGCTGGACGCGCTCGCCAAGGCCCGCGAGGAGGCCGCCCGCGCCGGCGCCCGGCTGGAGGCCGCCCGCGAGAAACGCGCCCTCGCGCTCGCCCGCATCCGCGACACGCGCGACATGACCCCGGCCGAGCTCGCCGCCGAGCTCGCCGGCGCGGAGCGCGGAAGCCGCGAGGAGATCGACGCCCGGCTCGCTCGCGCGCTCTCCGCCCGCGACCGCATGGGGCCGGTCAACCTGCGCGCCGAGGAGGAGCTCGCCGAGGTCGAGGAGAGCCACGGCGGCCTCGCGGCGGAGCGCGCGGACCTGACGGAGGCGATCGCCCGGCTGCGCGGCGGCGTCCGTTCGCTGAACAGCGAGGGCCGCGCTCGGCTGCTCTCGGCCTTCGAGCGGGTGGACGCGCATTTCCGAAAGCTGTTCGAGACGCTGTTCGGCGGCGGCGAGGCGCGGCTGGAGTTGGTCGAGAGCGACGATCCGCTCGAGGCCGGGCTCGAGGTCATCGCGCGGCCGCCGGGCAAGAAGCCACAGACGCTGTCGCTGCTGTCCGGCGGCGAGCAGGCGCTGACGGCGCTCGCGCTGGTGTTCGGCGTGTTCCTGACCAACCCCTCGCCGGTCTGCGTGCTGGACGAGGTCGACGCCCCGCTCGACGACGCCAACGTCGAACGCTTCTGCGCGCTGCTGGCTGAGATGCGCCGCACCACCGCCACGCGCTTCCTGACGGTCACGCACAACCCGATCACCATGGCCCACATGGATCGCCTGCTCGGCGTCACCATGGCCGAGCGCGGCGTTAGCCAGCTGGTCTCGGTCGACCTGCGCGCCGCCGAGCGGCTGCTGGAAGCAGTGTAGGCCGGGGTGCGCGGGGCGGATCCCGCTCGATCCGACCCGTTGGAGCGACACCGCCCATGACCTGCGCGCACTGGCGCGCGCGGCCATCCTTGCCTATCAACGCGCCTGTTGAGCAAACGGCGTAAGCGATGAGCACGGCGACCCCCACTTCGATCCCCCACGCGACGCAGCCGCGGAGCCTGCTGCGGCGGTTCCTGGGCTACTACCGGCCGCACCGGAAGCTGTTCCTGCTCGACTTCTCCTGCGCGGTGGCGTCCGGACTGCTCGAACTCGGCTTCCCCATGGCGGTCAAGCTGTTCGTCGACCGGCTGCTGCCGAGCCAGGACTGGCTGCTGGTGGTGCTCGCCGGGCTCGGCCTGTTCGTCATCTATCTCGCGAACACCGGCCTGATGGTCGTGGTCACCTATTGGGGCCACATGCTCGGCATCAACATCGAGACCGAGATGCGCCGCAAGGCGTTCGACCACCTGCAGAAGCTGTCCTTCTCCTACTTCGACGGCCAGAAGACCGGCCATCTGGTCGGCCGCCTGACAAAGGACCTCGAGGAGATCGGCGAGGTCGCTCACCACGGGCCCGAGGACCTGTTCATCGCCGTCATGACGCTGATCGGCGCCTTCGCGCTGATGTTCGCGGTCAATCCTCAGCTTGCGCTGATCACCGCGGCGGTGGTCCCGATCACCGGCTGGGTCACCAGCCGCTACGGCGGCCGCATGACGCGCAACTGGCATGAGCTCTATGGCCGGGTCGGCGGCTTCAACGCGCGCATCGAGGAGAACGTCGGCGGCATCCGGGTGGTGCAGGCCTTCGCCAACGAGGAGCATGAGCGCCGGCTGTTCGCCGAGGACAACCGCGGCTACCGGTCGACCAAGCTCCAGGCCTACCGCATCATGGCCGCGAGCACCTCGCTCAGCTACCTCAGCATGCGGCTCACCCAGGTCGTGGTGATGATCGCGGGCAGCTACTTCGTGATCACCGGCTCGCTCAGCCACGGCGGCTTCATCGGCTTCCTGCTGCTGATCGGCGTGTTCTTCCGCCCGGTCGAGAAGATCAACGCGGTGATCGAGACCTACCCCAAGGGCGTCGCCGGCTTCCGCCGCTACACGGAGTTCCTCGACACCGCGCCCGACATCGTGGACCGCCCGGGCGCCGTCGCCGTGGACGGCCTGAAGGGCGAGATCGCCTACGAGCGCGTCACCTTCGGCTACGGGGCGGGCGCGCCGGTGCTGCGCGGCGTGGACTTTCGCGTCCGCGCCGGCGAGACGGTCGCCTTCGTCGGGCCGTCGGGCGCCGGCAAGACCACGATCTGCTCGCTGCTGCCGCGGTTCTACGACGTCGACGGCGGCCGCATCACGATCGACGGGATCGACGTGCGCGACATGACGCTCGCCTCGCTGCGCAGCCAGATCGGCGTGGTGCAGCAGGACGTCTTCTTGTTCGCCGGCACGATCCGCGAGAACATTGCCTACGGCCGGCTCGACGCGGCCGACGAGGACATCCTCGAAGCCGCGCGCCGCGCGCGGCTGGACGACATGATCGCGAAGCTGCCGGCCGGCCTCGACACCATCGTCGGCGAGCGCGGCGTGAAGCTCTCGGGCGGGCAGAAGCAGCGCCTCGCCATCGCCCGCATGTTCCTGAAGAACCCGCCGATCCTGATCCTCGACGAGGCCACCTCCGCGCTCGACGCGGAGACCGAGCGCGCGATCCAGGGCTCGCTCGCCGAGCTCGCCCGCGGCCGGACCACGCTGATCATCGCCCATCGCCTGACGACGATCCGCAACGCCGACCGCATCTACGTGGTCGACAGCTCCGGCATCGTCGAGCAGGGCCGCCACGACGAGCTGATCTCCCGCGACGGCGGCTACCGCCGGCTCTACGAGGCGGCGGTCGGCTGAGGCCGCCGGGCGTCACCGCCCGGTCGCCGTCCGCAGCGAGCCGCCGAGGTTGTCGGTCGCGGCGCCGAGCTGGCTGCGGAAGGTCTCCCGCGCGCGCGGATCGACGATGGCCGCTGGCGCCGTCGCCGCCGCCCCGATCACCGAGCCCACGCCCTGCGCCGTGCCGATCGCGGTCGCGCCGAGCGTCTCCGCGAGCCCGAGGTTCGACCCGGCCACCTTGTCGCCGGCGATGAGGCGGCGCCCGATCGCCTTCACCACTTCTGGGCTTTCGGCGAACTTCGTGTGGTTCAGCCCGTCCCCGGCGCGAACGCCGGAGAGATCGACGACGTTGATCCCGCGCTTCGCGAAATCCGCCTGCACAGCCGGCTGGGTCAGGTCGACCGAGCCCAGCCGCTGGACGCCGCCGGCGAGACGCCGCGAAACCAGCAGCGCGCGATCGTCCTGGGAGGTGAAAATGGTGATGCGGTTTTCCGCCGGGCCGATCGCCTTCAGCTGCTCCTGGAACACGTCGACGTCGAGGTCCGGCGAGGCGAGTACGATGTTCTTCAGCTTCGCCGGGACGGCCCCTCTGCGGATCGCGAGCTGCCGGACGGCCTCCATCGACAGCCAGCTGCCCATGGAGTGCGCCATCAGCGTGATCTCGGAGACGTCCGGCCGCGCGGCGGCCTGAGCGATCATGGTCTCCAGGCTGTCGCGGGAGTAGTTCGCGCTTTCCCGGTCGTAGAGATAGCCGAAGACCGAGCCCCGCGACGGCCAGGTGAACAGGATCGGCGCGGCGTCCGCGCCGGAATCGTGGCTGATCTGGGCGAAGCGGAACACCGCCTCCTCATAGGTCGAGTTGAAGCCGTGCACGAAGATCAGCACGCGCTTCTTCGGCCCGGCCGCCCGGCGGTACCAGGCGTCCGCGCCGCCATCTTTCAGAGGCTCGACCTTGAGCGCGACGAACTCCGTCGCCGGGTTTCCCGGGTTGCGGGCGGGATAGATCACGGCGCCGGGCTTGCGCACCCCGTCCGGCGGGATCGACACCAGGATGTTCTCGAGCGACAGGCCCTTGCCGCGGTCCCCGGAGAACACCACTCCCGGCACCGGCGAAGGCGCGCGCGTGGTGGCGACCAACATGTCGACGGTGTGCGCGCCCGGCGCGCTGGCCGACACCGGCAGGAGCGTCGCGTAGGGACGGCCGCCGCAGCCGGCGAGCGCGAGCGCCGCGGCCACGAGGGCGGGAATTCGAATGGAGCGCAAGCGGGCGGCCTCGTAGACGCATGACGGGCGCGACGCGGACCCCCACCCTGCCGATCGCGGGCCCATCCTTGGCGCCGCGGCGCCTTTTGCAAGCCAGCCCTTCGCACGAGCGGCCTGTCCGACGGTCGCCGTGACGTTCGCGCCACGTCAGTCCGAGGCGCCGCCCTGCTCCGCCTCGCGCGCCAGAAGGGCCCGCTTGCGCTCGACGCCCCAGCGATAGCCGGAGAGAGAGCCGTCCGTGCGCACCACCCGGTGGCAGGGAATCGCGACCGCGAGCGCGTTGGCGCCGCAGGCCTGCGCCACCGCCCGCACCGCCTTCGGCGCGCCGATCGCCGCGGCGACGTCGGCGTAGCTCGCCGTCGCGCCCGCCGGCAGCTTCCGCAGCGCCTCCCAGACCCGGCGCTGGAACGCCGTGCCGCGGATGTCGAGCGGCAGATCGAGGCCGCGGCCGGGGTGCTCGACGAGGCGCGCGACCTCCGCCACCACGCGCTCGAACCCCGCCTCCCCACCGGTCAGCTCCGCCTTCGGAAACCGGTCCTGCAGGTCGCGGACGAGCGCGTCGGGATCGTCGCCGAGCAAAATGGCGCAGACACCGCGCGCGCTGGCCGCGACCAGCAGCGCCCCAAGCGAGCACTGCGCCACGGCGAAGCGGATCGCCGCGCCCTCCCCGCCCGCGCGGTATGCGCTTGGGGGCATGCCGAGGGCGTCGTCGGCCACGGCGTAGAAGCGGCCGGTGGAGTTGAAGCCGGCCCCGTAGATCGCGGAGGCGACCGAAGTCTCTGGACGGCTGAGCTCGCGCCGCATCCGGCGCACCCGCTCGCCCTGCGCATAGGCCTTCGGCGTCAGGCCGGTCTCGGTTTTGAAGGCGCTGACGAGCCGGGCCGCGCTCGTTCCGCAGGCGCGCGCAAGCCGATCGAGCGCCTGCGGCTCCTCCGCCGCCTCGATGACGCGGCAGGCGCGCGCCACCAGCGCGGCGCGCGCGGCCGTGGGGGAGACGTCGTCCGGGCGGCAACGCCGGCAGGGGCGGAAGCCGGCGGCCTCCGCTGCGGCCCCGTCGACGTGGAACGCGACGTTCTCCGGGTTGGCGCGGCGCGACGGGCACGACGGGCGGCAATAGACCCCCGTCGTCCGGACCGAATAGACGAAGGCGCCGTCAGCCGCGGCGTCGCGCGCCGCGACGGCGTCCCAGCGGGGATCGCGGTCGGCGAAGGCTCGTTCGTCGGCTTGTGCAGGCGCTGTCATGGATCCGATCCTCTCATGGGGCGGGGAGGATGGGATAGCGCGGGCGCGCGGGGCCGGCGCTCCGGTTTCGGGGGTCGAATCCGGCGCCCAAACGAAAACGGCCCGGGACAGGCCCGGGCCGTTCCTGGCGGGAGCCCGAAGGCTCCCGCTGATGTCGTCGTCGCGGACGATCAGTCGTCCGAACCCTCGGAGCGCTTCTTGAGCGCCGCGCCGAGGATGTCGCCGAGCGAAGCGCCCGAGTCGGAGGAGCCGTACTGCGCGACGGCCTCCTTCTCCTCGTAGATCTCCAGCGCCTTGATGGACACCTGGACCTTGTGGGCCTTCTTGTCGAACTGCGTGATGCGGGCGTCGAACTTCTCGCCGACGGCGAAACGCTCGGGGCGCTGATCGGCGCGCTCGCGGGCGAGATCGTTGCGGCGGATGAAGGCCGTCAGGTCGGTGTCGACGATCTTGACCTCGAGACCGCCTTCCTTGACCTCGATCACCTCACAGGTGACGACCGAGTTCTTGCGGAGCTCGCCCGAGTCCACGAACGGATCGCCGCCGAGCTGCTTGACGCCCAGCGAGATGCGCTCCTTCTCGACGTCGACGTCGAGAACCTGGGCGCGGACGATGTCGCCCTTCTTGAACTCCTCGATGACGGCTTCGCCCGGACGGTTCCAGTCGAGGTCCGACAGGTGCACCATGCCGTCGACGTCGCCGTCGAGGCCCAGGAACAGGCCGAACTCGGTCTTGTTCTTGACCTCGCCCTCGACCTCGGAGCCGACCGGGTACTTCTCGACGAAGGCTTCCCAGGGGTTCTGCATGGTCTGCTTGAGGCCAAGCGAGATGCGGCGCTTCACCGGATCGACCTCGAGCACCATCACCTCGACCTCCTGGGAGGTGGCGACGATCTTGCCCGGGTGGACGTTCTTCTTCACCCACGACATCTCGGAGACGTGGATCAGGCCTTCGATGCCCGGCTCCAGCTCCACGAACGCGCCGTAGTCGGTGATGTTGGTGACGCGGCCGGTGAAGCGGGTGTTCGCCGGGTACTTCGCCTCGATGCCCTGCCACGGATCGGCCAGCAGCTGCTTCATGCCGAGCGAGATGCGGTGGGTCTCGTGGTTGATCTTGATGATCTTCACCTTCACCTGCTGCCCGATCTGGAGCAGCTCGGTCGGGTGATTGACGCGGCGCCACGCGATGTCGGTGACGTGCAGCAGGCCGTCGATGCCGCCGAGGTCCACGAACGCGCCGTAGTCGGTGATGTTCTTGACGACGCCCTCGATGACCTGGCCCTCTTCGAGGTTCTGGACCAGCTCCTGGCGCATCTCGGCGCGGGACTCTTCAAGCACGGTGCGGCGCGACACGACGATGTTGCCGCGGCGGCGATCCATCTTGAGGATCTGGAAGGGCTGCGGCGTGCCCATGAGCGGGCCGACGTCGCGCACCGGGCGGATGTCGACCTGCGAACGGGGCAGGAAGGCGGTGGCTCCCTCGAGGTCGACCGTGAAGCCGCCCTTGACCTGGTTGAAGATGACGCCTTCGACCTTCTGGTTGTCGTTGAAGGCCTGCTCGAGCTTGACCCAGCTCTCCTCGCGGCGCGCCTTGTCGCGCGACAGCACGGCTTCGCCGAGCGCGTTCTCGACGCGCTCCAGGTAGACTTCGACGACGTCGCCGACCTTGAGCGGGTTCTCGCGGCCGTGGCCGGTGAACTCCTTGACCGCGACGCGGCCCTCGGTCTTCAGGCCGACGTCGATGACGGCCATGTCCTTTTCGATCGCGGTGATCGTGCCCTTGATCACCGAACCTTCGGCGATGTCGGCGGTCAGAAACGATTCTTCGAGCAGCGCGGCGAAATCTTCGCGCGAGGGTGCGGCTGCGGCAGTGGCGTTCATGAAATCTCCTGCCCGTCTTCGGGCTTAGCGGCGCCGGCGTTCGGGTTGACGAAACGGCCGATCGGGCGTCCGCCGTCCGGTGCTCGCCTCCGCGTTGCGAAGACGGGCCGGCGCCGGGAACGGGGGCGACCTTGGGCCGTGTCCGGGAAAGCCTGGAGATGCGTGGCGGCCGCGATCGACGAAATCCGACCGAGCGCGCCAGCGTGAGCAACTGGCTCATTCCGGACGCGGGTGGGTAGCAGATCATGCGCGCCGGCGCAACGCGAGCGTCAGGGCGTTCGCGAGATCGCGTCCACGCGATCCCCGAGGCCGGCGCAGAGACCGCCCCGAAGGAGGCGGTCCCCCGCGCCGCGCCGCCGAAATCAGCGGGCGGCGGCGGTCTGCAGGCGGGGCGCCGCCGACGCCTGGGCGGCCCGGGACGTGGCGCCGGGCTCGCCGAAGCCGATCAGCACCTTCCAGCCGGCGTAGCGCTTGGCGGGCGGCAGCGAGACCTCGTCCACCAGATAGGAGAAGTGGCTGACCTTCTCCGACGGCTTCAGCGGGGCCTGGATCCGCGCGGCGCGCACGGCCGCCGCCTTGCCGGAGGGATCGACGACCGTCAACGCGATCGGCGCCGTCACGGCATCGGCCGCGGAGCCGTTGGCCGTCGCGCGGCCGACGAGGGCGACGCGCAGGATGGTCTCGGCCCCGAGGTTGGCGCAGTCGCGGGCGGCGGAGAGCAGCGAGAGCTGGGCGGGCGCCGCGGCGTAGGCGTCCGCGTCCTTCCGCACGATCACTTCGGGGCAGTTCCGCCCGACGCGCGACGTGACGCCGCCGGCGGCCAGTTTCGCGGCCACTGCCTTGGAGCTGCGGAGATTCTCGGCGGCTCCGGCTGCGCCGGCGCAGCCGGCCATGACCGCAAGCCCAAGCGCCGCACGGCCGGCAATACGAATGACGGTCGACATGACTGTCTCCAAAACGTTCAACGCCCGATCACTACAAGCGTTAACGAATCAGGCGAAAGTGCGCCATTAGGATACAGTCAAGCAAATATCGCGCTTAGGCGCGGCGATCGGCGACGAAGCGGGCCGCGGAGACGAGGCCCTCGGCGCGCGCCCCGAAGGGCGCGACTGCGGCGGTCGCCTGGGCGGTCAGCGTCTCGAGACGCGCGCGGGCGCCGTCGCGCCCGAGCAGATCGACCAGCGTCGCCTTGCCGGCCGCCGCGTCCTTGCCCGTCGCCTTCCCCACCGTCTCGACCGCCCCTTCGGCGTCGAGCAGGTCGTCGGCGATCTGGAACGCCGCGCCCAGCGCCTGGGCGTAGACGCCGAGCGCCGCCCGGTCCGCCTCGTCCGCGCGGCCGAGCGCGGCCGCCATCTGGATCGGCGCCGCGATCAACGCGCCGGTCTTCATCGCCTGGATGCGCCCGACCGCAGCCTCGTCATGCGCCTCGCGCCCCGCGGAAAAGCGCCCTTCGGCGGCGAGATCCAGCATCTGGCCGCCGACCATCCCCCCGAACCCCGCGGCCCGGGCGAGGATGCGCACGAGCGCGATCCGCGCCGCTGGATCGGGATCGACCCGAGGGTCGCTCAGCACGTCGAAGGCGAGCGTCAGCAGCGCGTCGCCTGCGAGGATCGCGGTGGCCTCGTCGAAGGCGCGGTGCACCGTCGGCCGCCCACGGCGCAGGTCGTCGTCGTCCATGGCCGGCAGGTCGTCGTGGATCAGGCTGTAGCCGTGCACGCACTCGACGGCGAGGCAGGCCCGCAGCGCCCGCTCGGGCGCCACGTCGAACAGTTCGGCCGCCGCCAGCCCGAGCGCCGGCCGCAGCCGTTTTCCGCCGCCAAGCATGGCGTGGCGCATGGCGTCGACGAGCCGCGCGGGGCGCGCACTCTCGCCGACCTCGGGCTCGGAGGTGAGCAGTGCGTCGAGCGCCGTCTCCACGGCGGCTGCGACGGCCGCGAGGCGATGGTCGAAGGATGCGTCGGTCACGTGCGCCGAACTCCGAATGGGGCCGCCGGCCCCGTGCCCGAGCGGGCGCGCGACGTCAAGACGCCGTGAGATGGCGGGCGCGGTTCGCTCTGCTAGAGTGCGCCGGGCACAAAGAGGCGGCGGCGTAGATGGCGGCAATGTACGGCTTCGGAACGGCGGCCGTCCGCGGGCGGCCCTCGGTCCTCCGCAAAGCCGTGTTCGCGCTGCTCCTGATCGCGGCGGCGCCCTTCGTCCTCACGTTGATCTACACGGTCGTCCCCCCGGTCTCGACGCCCATGCTGGCGCGCTGGCTGATGCTGAGGCCGGTGACGCGGACCTGGGTTCCGCTGCAGAGCGTATCGCCCGCCTTGCCCCGCGCCGTGATCGTCTCCGAGGACGCGCGCTTCTGCGCCCACGCCGGGGTCGACTGGCAGGCGATCGGCCTCGTGATGGACCGCGACGGCGGGCCGAACCGGGGCGCCTCCACCCTCACCATGCAGGTCGCGAAGAACCTCTTCCTGTGGCAGGGCGCGGCCTACCTGCGAAAGCCGTTCGAGATCGTGCTGGCGCACTGGATCGACTTCGTCTGGTCGAAGCGGCGGGTGATGGAGGTCTATCTCAACATCGCGGAGTGGGGGCCGGACGGCGTGTTCGGCGCGGAGGCCGGCGCCCGCCGCGCCTTCGGCAAGAGCGCCGCCCGCCTGAGCGCGCGCGAGGCGGCGGTGATGACGGCCGCGCTGCCGAACCCGGTGCTGCGCGACCCCAAGCGGCCGAGCCGCCACGCCTCGACCCTCGCCTCCGTGATCATCCGCCGCGCGGGCAACGCGGCAGGGCTGACGGGATGCCTCGCCCGCTGAGCGTCGATCGACGCCATTCCCGGGCGAGGGGGCTGGCGTTTCCGGCCTGATGCCGCTATAAGCCCGCCCCTGAGTTAAGGCGGCGCGACGCTCCGCCCGCACATCCGCGCGCGCGTGAGCGCTGCGACCCGATCCGACGGAGTGAATGACATGGCCGTTCCGAAGCGAAAGACCTCCCCGATGAAGCGCGGCCACCGCCGCTCGGCCGACGCGCTTAAGGCCCCGACATATGTCGAGGACAAGGACTCGGGCGAGCTGCGCCGTCCGCATCATGTCGACCTGAAGACCGGCATGTACCGCGGCCGCCAGATCCTGACCCCGAAGGAAGCCTGAGGCTTTCTGACGCGTTCGGGTCCGACGGACCCGCCATCGAGACCTGCATTACGCCCGGCCCTCGCGCCGGGCGTCGTCGTTTCTGAGCGTCAGGCGACGTCGGGGTCTTCGGCGAGCGCACGGCGCGCCGCGTCCCGGTGGCGATTGGTCATGTGCATGCGCACGTTGGCGATCGCGGCCGCCAGAATGCTGGCGTCGTCCGCAAAGCCGAGGATCGGCAGGAAGTCCGGCACGGCGTCCACGGGCAGCACGAAATAGGCCAGCGCGCCGATCAGCGTCGCCCGCACATGCAGCGGCGTCTCGCGGTCGAAGGCGCAGTAATAGGCCGCGACCGCGTCCTCCGCGAAGGGGATCGACCGCGCCACCTTCTTCAGCTTGGGCCAGAACTCGCGGCTCACCCGCGAGGCGTCGCGCTCGAACCCGCCGTTCGTGCCTGCGTCCATGCCTCGTCTCCTCGATCGGGCCCCATGTGCGGCCCATCGTGGGACAAGGTGGCCCCGCACCTTCCAGCGATCAAGCCTCGGCGGCCGCCTTCTCCTCGAGCGCCTCCATGTCCTCGTCGGACAGCCCGAAGTGGTGCCCGATCTCGTGTATCATGACGTGCGCGACGATCGCGCCGAGCGTTTCCTCGTGCTCCGCCCAGTAGTCCAGGATCGGACGGCGGTAGAGATGGATGACGTTCGGCATCTGCCCGGTCTGGGCGACGGCGGCTCCCTGCGCCAGCCCGATCCCGGTGAACAGCCCGAGCAGGTCGAACTCGCTCTCCGCGCCGAGTTCGCGCACCACCTCCTCGGTGGGGAAATCATCGATCTGGATGACGACGTTGTCGGCCAATTCCCGGAGCGAGAGCGGGAGCCCGAACAAGGTCTCGTGCGCGATCGCCTCGAGGTCGGCGAGGCTCGGCGCCGTCAACGCGCCCCAGTCGATCGTCTTCGTCATCACTGCCCTCCCGGAACGCCGTACGTCGCGAGCGCCCATGCGATCAGGGCGACCGAGGCGAGGATAGCAAGCCCGCGCCCGAAACGCCGAGCCCAGAGCTCGACCGCATCCTCGGGCTCGCCCGCGGGGCCGGCCCCCTGCGCCGTCGAACCGCCGAACAGATCCTCGCTCGGGCGAAGGTCTGCGCGCGGGCCACGCGAGTCATCTCGTCGCATTTTCTTGGACCTTTTTGGAACGGATCCCACTCCGGAACAGTTTATCGCACACGAGCACTCAATAACGCCGGCCGCTGAAGCTCAAATGCCTCGCGGCGGGCCGGTGCGCCCCCCGATCGACGTTGATCTGAGCGCCCCGCTCCATGGACTGCGGAACGAGGATATGTCTCACGCGGCGAAGAGCCGGCGGGCCTAATTAATCTGCTGAAGAACAACCCGGAGAGAAACACCCATGAAGACCATTCTGTATTCGACAGCTTTCGCCGCAGGCCTCGCCGTGCTTTCGCTGACGCCCGCTTCGGCCGCGGGCATGATGACTAGGGCGCCTGTGGCGGCCTCGCCACTCGTCACGGACGTCGCGTGCCGCACTGTCGAGACCCGCAAGATCCGCAACGGCGTGACCCGGATTGAACGCAAGCAGGTCTGCAACGACGACCGTTACGAACGGCGGGTCTATCGCGACCGTGACCGCGGCTATGGCGACCGGCGCTACGGCGATCGCCGTTACGTCGACCGCCGCGACGACCGTCCGGGCTTCAACATCCGCATCGGTCAGTAAGCCGTCGTCGAATCCGACATCCAAAACGCCCCGGTCCGCCGGGGCGTTTTTTTTGCGCGTCGTTCCGTTCGGCGCTCACGTGGTCGATGACATGCGCGTGATGCGCCCTATCTGCAGCGCGTTCGCTTGAAGTGAACGCGTGTGAACGGCTTGTGAACGCCGGTCTCAGCGAAAGTTCACCAGCGGCGGGCGACCATCGATCCCATAAGACGCCACGACGCACGTGGCGATGACGTGAACCGAGGAGTATTCGCATGAAGGGTCTGATCTTGTCGGCCGGCCTGGCTCTCGGCCTTGGCGGCCTCAGCCTCACTCCCGCCGCCGCCGCCCCGCTCGCGCCCGCCGGCGTCTTCGCCGCGCCGACCCTGGTCGACCAGGTCGCTTGCCGCACTGTCACGAAGTCGGTTCGGCGGAATGGCGTGACGCGCATCACCAAGACGCAGGAATGCACGCCCAACCGCTACGGCCAGCGCCGCTACTACGGCAACAGCGGCCGGGTCTATGACCGCCGGGTCTACCGGAGCGATCGTCCGTACTACCGCCCGGCCCCGCGCCCGGGCTTCACGGTCCGCGTCAACCCGTGATCGCCTGATCTTAACAGGTCTTAATGCCTGTTAACAAAGAGGCCCGGATTGCTCGTCGATCCGGGCCTCTTGCTATCTATCCCCCCGCGGGACGCTCCACCGAAAGTTTTAAGCGAAGTCTTCGTGGCACCGAGCACTTGCCGTGATTTCGCCATGACCTGGATCGATTGTCTCCAGCCATGGGGCATGAAGCGTCGTTCGTGTCTTGGGGAGTAGCGTGAGATGAGAATTCTGCTTCTGGGAGTGGCCGCGGCGATCGCCGGCGGAGCCGCGCTGTCGGCGGTCCCGGCGTCCGCCGGGTCCTATTTCGAGTTTGGCGTCCGGCCGTCGCGGCCCTATTACGCGCCGCCCCCTCCGCCTCCGCCGGCGTACTACGCGCCACGCCGCGCCTATTACTACGAGCCCGCGCCGGTTTATCGCGCGCCTCCGCGCGAGGTGTGCCGGGTGCGGACCGTCCGTGAATGGGGTCCCTATGGTCCCTACGACAAGCGCGTCGAGACCTGCCGCCGCAACGGCGGCTGGTGACCGCCCAGCCGCCTGACGCGGGCGCCGGGGCGGCGGCGCACCACAGCGTCGTGGCGGCCTTGGCAGGCCACTCCTGGTCGTAGGCGTCGCCGCCGATGCGGTCGGCGCTGATCGCCGCCAGAATGCGGCCCGGCGTCGGAAGGTCGCCCGGCGCGACGAAGGTGCTCGGGTCCCAGAGGCCGGAGCGCATGATCGCGCGCGCGCACTGGAAGTAGACCGCCTCGATCGCGATCACGAGCGCGGTGCGCGGCGCGGCGCCGTCGACCACGAAGGACGCGAGCAACTTGGCGTCGGCCGAAATCGCGGCGCGACCGTTGACCCGGAGCGTCACGCCGGAGCCGGGGATCAGGAACAGCAGCGCCACCCGCGGATCCACGAGTACATTGCGCAGGGAATCGATGCGGTTGTTGCCGCGGCGGTCCGGCAGGATCAGCGTCGCGTCGTCTGCAACCCGGATGAAGCCGCGGCCGTCGCCGCGCGGCGAGCAGTCGAGGCCTTCGGGTCCCGATGTGGCGAGCGCGACGAAGGGCGACGCCTCGATCATCGCCCGGTACTCGGGGGTGAGGCGCGCGACCTGCTTGAGGAGCGAGGTCTCTGCCGGCCGGCCGTAGATCGCCTCGAGCTCCGCGGCGGTGGTGATCGTGCTCATGCGCGTCTCGTCGGCGGCGTGAAAGGTCAGCGGCGCTCGCTCGACATCGACATCACGATGCGGACGAGGTCGGCGGCGTTCTTCGCGCCGATCTTTTCCATGATGCGCGCGCGGTGCACCTCGATCGTCCGGGGGCTGATCCCCAGCGCGCGGCCGGCTTCCTTATTGGACTGACCGCCGGCGACCAGAGACAGGACCTCGCGCTCGCGGGGGGTCAGTTGATCGCTCAACAGGATGTGGGAGCCGCCGTCGACCCGCGCTTCGGCGCGCGCGCCGCTCGCCGCGAGCGCCTCGACCACCCGGTCGACGATCCGCAGGGGGTCGAACGGCTTTTCGATGAAGTCGAGGGCGCCGTGCCGGATCGCCTCGACGGCCATCGGGATGTCGCCGGAGCCGGACACGATGAACACCGGCGCCGCGTAGTGCCGCTGGTTGAGCCGTTTTAGGATCTCAAGCCCGGACAGACCCGGCATCATGACGTCCAGCAGGACGCAGGCGGGCGTCTCGCGCTCGGCCCGCTCCAGAAACTCCCCGCCGTCGGCGAACGCCAAGGGGTCGAACCCGTCGGCCTCGAAGGCCGCGGTCAGAACGTCTCGGATCGACTCGTCGTCGTCGACGATGAAGACCCTCCGCCGCGCCCCTCGGGAGACTGCCATAGGTTTACGCCGACGCTCCCCATTCGTCCTAAAGCATACGTCAAAATACTCAGCCTCGAACTTCTGCGGGAAGAATTGGGAGAGCGCAAGCGGGCGACGCCGAAACCCTACTAAATCCGGGACGTTGGGGCCCGATCGATCCAGGCTGCGAGCCGCGCCCCGGCCTCCGCCACCTGGGCGGGCTCGCGGAGGTAGCAGAGCCGCAGGAAGCCCTCGCCGCCGGCCCCGAACGCGGTTCCGGGCGCCACCCCAACCAGCGCTTCGTCGACCAACCTGAGCGCCAGCGCGCGCGTGTCCGGCAGGCCGTCGATCGCGACGAACAGGTAGAAGGCGCCCGCCGGCTCGGCGTAGCGCACCCGGCCGGTCGCGGACAGCGCCTCGACCAGCGCCGCCCGGCTCGCCGCGGCGCGCTCGATCTGGCGCGCGATGAAGGGATCGCCCTGCTCGACCGCCGCCACCGCGCCGCGCTGCAGGAACGGCGGCACGCCGGAGGTCGAGTACTGGATCAGGCTCTCGATCGTGGGCCCAAGCGAGGGATCGGCCTCGATCCAGCCCATCCGCCAGCCGGTCATCGCCCAGTTCTTCGAGAAGGTGTTGGTGTAGAGGATCCGGTCCTCCGCATCGGCGACGTCGTGGAACGACGGCGCGCGGCCGCCGGCGTAGACGAAGCGGCCGTAGACCTCGTCGGCGATGATCCAGAGCCCGTGGCGCCGCGCGAGCGCCAGCAGGTTCTTGAGGTCGTCGAGGCTCGCGACCCAGCCCGTCGGGTTCGACGGCGAGTTGACGAGGATCGCCCGCGTGCGGGGCGTCACCGCCGCCTCCAGCCGCCCGATGTCCGGCGTCCAGCCGTCGTTCCCGAAGCTCATCGGCACCTGCACCGGCTTCGCTCCGCCGACGCCGGCCGCCGCCGCGAAGTTGGGCCAGGCCGGGGTGGGCACGATCACCTCGTCGCCGGCCCCCGCCACCAGGCGGATCGAGATCTGGATCGCCTGCATGCCCCCGACGGTGACGTAGAACCGCGTGTGATCTTCGGGGACGCCGTAGAGGCGGGCGTGATAGCGCGCGAGCGCGGCCCGGAGCTCCGGCACGCCGGCCTGCCAGGTGTAGAAGGTCTCGCCGCCCGCGAGCGCCGCCGAGGCCGCGTCGGCGATGAAGCCCGGCGTCGGCAGGTCGCCCTCCCCCACCCAGAGCGGGATCAGCCCCTCGCGGCCGCGGCCGTAGTTGAACACTTCGACGATGCCGCTCTTGGGCGCGCGACGGGCGGGCTCGGCGAGGGCGGCGAACAGGGGGGCTTCGACGGTCATCGTTCTCGGAGACTATTGCACGAACTGCACCCTAGCCTGCCACGTCCGACTCGGGGCACTGAATCCTGCACAGATGACGAACAGCGCTGCCGAGCGACGCATGAAAGGTCGCCTGTCGGAATGCACTTTGGAAGCCAACCATGCCGCCGACAGATCAACAACTTTACGAACGCGATCTTCGAACGATCGTTTGGGTTTCGGACGGCAAGGACGGTCGCGACAGCGTCGATGCGGCATTCAACGGTGCAAAATGCGTTGTCCGCGACGGAGACTTGCGGTATTTAACCTTTAATGACAAATCTGTTTCGGTAGAAAATTTTCTATCCGCAGATCTTTCAAAGCAGGCACGCTATCGTGCCGGTGTTCGTCTTCAAATAGGACGAGGACAAGATAGATTTAATTTCATGATTCATTACCACTCAATCGAGCCCTTCGACCGCAAGTGCTCTGGAGATTTTCGATCGTTTCTAGTGGCTCAATATCCTGATGATTACGATGCAATTATCAAAAAACACTTTCTTCGAATCATAGCATCTAAAAACCTTATATTTTCATACAAATTGCAGCGCGCTCTTGTTCAAAAAAACAACGTCCCTTTGCCGCTCTCTTACCTTAACATGAACGCGGACCATTATCAGTTCTATACAGATGAACATGGAAGGAGATCCATCGACCATCGCTTCAGCCCTTTTCGGACCGTCGGGCGAAGCGAAGGGTTCAGTGAGGCAATAGGGTCCGAAATGTGGTGCGGACCTAGCTTTTGGATGCTGACCGAGGCCAACCTTGGCGACATCCGGGCACTTGACGGCGTCGCCGTATCGATCCTGCCGAACGACATCGTCCATATAAAAGCGCATCGTCCGTTCAGTGTGGGAGATGAGCAAGAGGAACTGGCGACGGAACTTCGCCGCCGCCTGTTCCCCAATACTTACTTTCTCGACGGATACGGAAACGACACTCGCGCATAAACAATTTCGCCCCGGCCGTTCCGCAGCCGGAAACCGCGCGAGGCGTTCAGCCTTCGTAGCCTTCGATCGCCATGAGATCGATCTCGACCGCGCCGTCGCGCTTGGCCTTGGCGCGTTGGTACTCGGGCGACTTCCAGCAGGCGACGGCCTGCTCGTAGGACGGGAACTCGATCACGACGTTGCGGGCGCGGGCCTCGCCCTCGAGGGCTTCCAGCTTGCCGCCGCGCACGAGAAACCGGCCGTCGTACTTGGCGAAGGCCTCGGCGTTGTCGTTGCGGTAGGCGTCGTAGCCGGCCTGGTCCTTGATGTCGATGCGAACGATCCAATAGCCCTTGGGCATGAAATGCGTCTCCTGGCTCCGGCGCGGCGTCTCGCGCGGGGACCGCAGGGATACGCCGCCGGGCCCGAGAATCAACCCGCCGCGGCGGCGATCTCGGCCACGATGGCCTCGGCGGCCGCGCGGGGATCCTCCGCCGAGAGGATCGGGCGCGCCACGACGAGGCGGTCGGCGCCGGCGCGGATCGCCTCGGCCGGCGTCGCGACGCGCTTCTGGTCGCCAGGGGCCGCGCCCACGGGCCGCACGCCGGGCGTCACTGCGAGGAACGGCGAGGGCGCGATCCGGCGGACGGCGGCCAGATCGGTAGGCGCGCAGATCACGCCGTCGACGCCGGCCTCGCGGGCGTGCCGCACGCGGCGCGCGACGAGCGCTTCGGGGCCTTCGCGAAAACCGGCTTCCTTCACGTCGGCCGCGTCCCAGGACGTTAGCACCGTGACGCCGAGCACCTTCATCCGCGACCCCTCCCGGCCCGCCGCCGCCGCGCGCAGCGTCTGGGGGTATGCGTGCACCGTGAGGATCGCCGCGCCGAGCTTGGCGACCTGCCGCGTCGCCTTCTCCACCGTCGCGCCGATGTCGTGGAGCTTGAGATCCACGAACACCTGCTTGCCGGCGCCCGCCAGCCGCTCCGCCAGCACCAGGCCGCCGGCGAAGGAGAGCTCGTAACCAATCTTGTAGAAGGTCACGGCGTCGCCGAGCCGGGCCACCATGGCCTCGGCGTCCGAGACGGTGGGGAGGTCGAGGCCGACGATCAGCCGGTCGCGCGGGTCGAGCGTCTCCGTCACGCCAGGCGCCCCGCTTCCGTCACGAGCTGCGCCACGACCGACGTCATGAAGTCGGCGGTGCGGGGGTTGGAGAGGCGGCCGTCGTCGGTGAAGGCTTCCGCGGCATTGCCCACCGACACCATCTCCGGCAGCACCAGCGCGCCGAGCCCGAGCTCCATCATCGCGCGCAGCTGCGTCAGGCCGCGGTAGCCGCCCATCGCGCCGTTGGTGACCGAGCCAAGCGCGAAGACCTTGGTCTTGAACGCAGGCAGCGGCGGCTTGCCCTCGATGCTGACGCGGGACATCCAGTCGAAGGCGTTCTTCAACAGCGGCGGGAAGCTGGCGTTGTACTCGGGACTCGCCACGAAGGCGCCATGCTGCGCGAGGAACAGGTCGACCAGCGCCCTGGCGGCTTCCGGAACGCCTTCGCGCGCCTGCAGGTCGCCGTCGTAGAGCGGCAGCGGGTAGTCCTTCAGCGAGATGTGCGTGGTCTCCGCGCCCGCGTCCTGGAGCGCGCGCGCGACCACGGTCGCGAGCTTTTCATTGAGCGACCCCGTGCGGATCGATCCTGCGAGCACGACGATTTTCGGCGCGGCCATAGCGTCTTCCTTCCAGCGGTCGTGCGTCTAAACGGCGTTGTCGGCAGGATCAGGCCGGGCGGCGGTAGATCCACACCCGCGCCGGCGGCAGGTTCAACCACACCCGCGGGGAGCCCGCGGCGGTCGTCTCGCCGATCGCCTCGCGCGGGATCGGCGGCACGACGCCATAGGTGAACTGGATGAACGGCGCGCCGGGGCGGGACATGTCGAAGCAATCCTCCAGCAGCGCCACGCGCTGGCGGATGGGCTTGGTCAGCAGCGGCAGGCTGCACACCGTCGCCGTCAGCGGCTGCTCCAGCACGCCGGCGAGCGTCTGGCGCGCGGCGTAGGCGTCGCCCTGCACCACGGTCACGCCGGGAAAACGCTTGCGCAGGAGCGTAACGAACTCGGGGTTGAACTCGATCAGCACCAGCCGCTCCGGCGCGACGCCGCGCTCGAGCAGCGCCTCCGTGACGGGGCCGGTGCCGGGGCCGATCTCGAGAACCAGACCCGGCTCGTCCGGATCGACGTAGCGCGCCATCATGCGCGCAAGGCCCTTGCCCGAGGGACTGACCGCGCCGGTCACGAGCGGCTTGTCGAACCAGGACTTCAGAAACCGCGCTTCGTCGGCGAGATCGATGCCCTTCGGACGAGCGTCTGCGCGGCGATTGGAGCGCCTTGCGGGCTCAAGCATGGACGACGGGGCTCCGGTGACGACACGAAGGCGAGACGACGGTCATACGATGATCAGGATCGCGCTTATGTGACAAGCGCCCGAAGGTCACGCCCCGCCGAAAAACTCTTTCACCCGCGAAAAGAATCCGTTCGACTCTGGATGGTTCGCCTCCGATTCCTCGGCGGCGAAGGCCTCCAGCAGCTCGCGTTGCTTGCGAGAGAGCTTCTGCGGAATCTCGACCACCGCCTGGATGTACATGTCGCCGAAATCCTTGGAGCGCAGGATGGGCATGCCCTTGCCGCGCAGGCGGAACTGCATGCCGGACTGGGTGCCCTCGGGAATCTTCACGCGCGTCCGTCCGCCGTCGATGGTCGGCGCCTCGAAGGATCCGCCGAGCGCCGCCGTCGTCATGGCGATCGGCACGCGGCAGTAGAGATCGGCGCCGTCGCGCTGGAACAGCGCGTGATCCTCGAGCGAGAGGAAGATGTAGAGGTCGCCCGACGGCCCGCCGCGCAGGCCTGCCTCGCCTTCGCCCGACAAGCGGATGCGGGTGCCGTCCTCGACGCCCGCCGGAATCGCGACCTCAAGCGTGCGCTCCTTGGTGATGCGGCCGGCGCCGGCGCAGGCGTCGCAGGGGTCGTCGATCACCTCGCCCCGGCCCTGGCAGGTCGGGCAGGTCCGCTCCATCAGGAAGAAGCCCTGGCTGGCGCGCACCTTGCCGGCGCCGCCGCAGGTGGCGCACTGCCGCGGCTTCGAGCCGGGCTTCGCGCCGGTGCCGGAGCAGGCCTCGCAGGCGAGGCTGGTCGGGATGCGGATCTGCGCGGTCTTGCCGGCGAAGGCGTCCTCGAGCGTGATCGCCATGTTGTAGCGGAGATCGGCGCCGCGCTCGCGCCCGCTACTGGCCCGGCCACGCCCCTGGCCGCCCCCGCCCCCGCCGAAGAAGGAGTCGAAGATATCGGACATGAAGTCCGACATGTCCGGACCCGCGCCGCGCGGACCGCCGCCGCCCATGCCGCCCTGCTCGAAGGCCGCGTGGCCGAAGCGGTCGTAGGCCGCCCGCTTGTCCGCGTCCTTCAGGCAGTCGTAGGCCGCGTTGATCTCTTTGAAGTTGGCCTCGGCCGCGTGGTCGCCCGGATTGCGGTCCGGATGCCAGCGCATCGCGGCCTTGCGATAGGCAACCTTCAGCTCCGCGTCGCTCGCCGTGCGTTCGACCTCGAGAACCTCGTAGAAGTCGCGTTTCGCCATTCCGCCACCAGTTTTGGACCGCACCCGACAGGACGGCTAGATAAAGTCGTGAAGGTCGACCCGCAAGAACGCTGCGTTTCGACCGCGAAGAGAACGACGCCAGATCAGGCTCCGGCGCCGGGCGCGCGACCGTTGAGCTTGGGCGTCGCTTCGAACATCTCGACCGGGCGCGCCGCGACCACGTTGAGCCGGGTGCGCGCCGCGATCCGGTAGCCATGGGCGGCGAGCAGCTTGAGCAGCGGCTCGGCCTCCGCCGCGGTGCGCCCGACCTCGACCACCAGCGCGCGCGGCAGCAGAGCGCCGGGCGCCTGCTCGAACAATCCCGCGAGCGCCTCGAAATCCATGCCCTCGACGTCGATCTTCATGGCGTCGACGGCGACGACTCCGTGCCGCGCCAGGATCGTCGGGAGCGGCAGCACCTCGACGGCCGCGCCGCGGCCTCGTGCGTCGCTCACCAGACGGACCTCGCCGCGGTTGCGGGCGTGCTCGACCAGGAAGGCCTCGCCCGGCTCACGCCCGACGGCGGACGGATCGATCGTCACGTCCAGCCCGCTCGCCGCCACGTTGACGGCCAGCCGCGCCCGGTTGGTCGGGTCCGGCTCAATCGCGATCACCCGCAGACGCCGTCCGGCGCGGCGGGCGGCGGCGGCCAGCGCCAACCCGTAGAAGCCGACGTTCGCGCCGACGTCCACGAAGGTCGCCTCCGCCTCCGGATCGCCCGCCAGCACCGCGGCTTCAAGCAGACGGCGCTCCTCGGCGTCCCAGAGGTGGGGCGCCAAAAACACGCGCTTTTCCGTCCGGTTGGTCGCCGGGCGAAGCCGCGCGTGGATCGAGGGAAACACTTCGACGTCGTAGGGGCTCGCGCCGGCCGCGAAGCAGATCCGCCGCAGCAGCGACGCGAGACGGAGGCCCACCGCGTTGTTCGGAACGCGCGAGCCGAGCGCGCGCAGCGCCTCGACGACGCGCGAGGGACGGTGCGCCCCATAGGGCAGTTCGGTCTGGACGGAGTCCGTCATGTGGGGGCGACCGCGACGAGGCGGCCCGCCGTCCGTTACGGACAGCGGACCGCCTCACAGTGGATCAGGCCGACTTCTTGCGGTCGTCGACTTCCTCGAAGTCGGCGTCGACGACGTCGTCCTTCGGCTGGCCGCTGGCGGCGCCCGTCTCCGGTCCGCCCTCGGCGCCCTCGGGCCCCTGCGCGTACATCGCCTCGCCGAGCTTCATGGACGCCTGCATCAGCGCGTTGGTCTTGGCCTGGATGGCCTCGACGTCCTCGCTTGCGAGCGCGGTGCGGAGCTCGGCCACGGCGGCCTCGATCGCGGCCTTGTCGCCGGCCGGAGCCTTCTCGCCGAGATCCGTCACCGTCTTCTCGGTGGAGTGGATCAGCGCCTCGCCCTGGTTCTTCGCCTCGACGAGCGCCCGGCGCTTCTTGTCCGCTTCGGCGTTGGCCTCGGCGTCCTTCACCATCTTCTCGATGTCAGCGTCCGACAGGCCGCCCGAGGCCTGAATGCGGATCTGCTGCTCCTTGTTGGTGGCCTTGTCCTTGGCGCCGACGTTGACGATGCCGTTCGCGTCGATGTCGAAGGTCACCTCGATCTGCGGCATGCCGCGCGGCGCGGGCGGGATCCCGACGAGGTCGAACTGGCCAAGGATCTTGTTGTCCGCCGCCATTTCGCGCTCGCCCTGGAACACGCGGATCGTCACCGCGGTCTGGCCGTCTTCCGCCGTCGAGAAGGTCTGGCTCTTCTTCGTCGGGATCGTGGTGTTGCGGTCGATCAGGCGCGTGAACACGCCGCCGAGCGTCTCGATGCCGAGCGACAGCGGGGTCACGTCGAGCAGCAGCACGTCCTTGACGTCGCCCTGCAGCACGCCGGCCTGGATCGCGGCGCCGATCGCGACGACCTCGTCCGGGTTGACGCCCTTGTTCGGCTCCTTGCCGAAGAACTGCTTCACCACTTCCTGGATCTTCGGCATGCGCGTCATGCCGCCGACCAGAACCACTTCATCGATCTGGCCAGCCGACAGACCGGCGTCCTTGAGCGCCGCCTTACAGGGCTCAATCGTCCGCTGGACGAGATCGTCCACCAGGCTTTCGTACTTGGCGCGGGAGAGCTTCAGCGTGAGGTGCTTCGGCCCGGTCGCGTCGGCGGTGATGTAAGGCAGGTTGATGTCGGTCTGCGCCGAGGACGACAGCTCGATCTTGGCCTTCTCGGCCGCTTCCTTCAGGCGCTGCAGCGCGAGCTTGTCGTTGCGCAGGTCGATGCCCTGCTCGCGCTTGAACTCGTCCGCGAAGTAGCTGACGAGGCGCATGTCGAAGTCTTCGCCGCCGAGGAAGGTGTCGCCGTTGGTCGACTTCACCTCGAACACGCCGTCGCCGATCTCGA
The DNA here is from genome assembly GCF_000526315.1 of Methylopila sp. 73B. NCBI lineage: Bacteria > Pseudomonadati > Pseudomonadota > Alphaproteobacteria > Hyphomicrobiales > Methylopilaceae > Methylopila > Methylopila sp. 73B. The sequence goes on from NZ_JAFV01000001.1 coordinate 2,752,187, forward strand.
GGATCGATACGTCGAAGGTGCCGCCGCCCAGGTCGTAGACGGCGATGGTGCCGGCGGTCTTCTTGTCGAGGCCGTAGGCGAGGGCCGCGGCGGTCGGCTCGTTGATGATGCGCAGCACCTCAAGGCCGGCGATGCGGCCGGCGTCCTTGGTGGCCTGGCGCTGGGCGTCGTTGAAGTAGGCCGGGACGGTGATGACCGCCTGGTCGACCTTCTGGCCGAGATGGGCCTCAGCCGTCTCCTTCATCTTCTGGAGCGTGAAGGCGGAGATCTGCGCCGGGGAGTACGACTTGCCGTCGGCCTCGACCCAGGCGTCGCCGTCGCCGCCCTTCACGATCTTGTAGGGGACGAGCTTCTTGTCCTTCTCGACGGTCGGGTCCTCGAACCGGCGACCGATGAGGCGCTTGACCGCGAAGAAGGTCTTGTCGGGGTTGGTCACCGCCTGACGCTTGGCCGGCTGGCCGACCAGACGCTCGCCGCCGTCCGCGAAGGCGACGATCGACGGCGTGGTGCGCGCGCCTTCCGAATTTTCAATGACGCGAGCCTGCCCCCCGTCCATTACGGCGACGCAGGAGTTGGTGGTTCCGAGGTCGATCCCGATGACCTTGCCCATGTGTCCCATTCCTCTTCTCTAACGCGTTAAGCGGACCAAACCGGCCCCGTAGCGGCCTGACGCGAAACGCTCCGGGCGAGCGCCCTCACGTCCCGTCGGTCCCTTGAGAATTCCGCGGATTTCGCGGGTCGGCGGGTATATAAGGAGAGGCCCAATAAGCCGCAAGGCGAGAGATGACGCTGGCGTGAGGGCGCGTTCGGCGCAGATGCGCGCCCGCGGTTCCCGGGGACGGTGCGCCGCGGCGACCGTCTCCCGCCCGCGCGCGAGCGCGATCTCAGTCCAGCCTGGTTTCCCGAAGCTGCGCGCGGCGGTTGCTGAGGTCGTCCGCGGCCGAGAGCAGCGCCACCTGGCATCCCGCGCTGACGACGCGCGGCGCCTCGCCGGCGGCGAGCGTCAGCGGCGCGCCGGAGCCGTCGGCCCGCGTCAGCGCCACGCGGCCGGCGCCGGCCGCGACCGAGGTCACCTCGATCCGGTAGTCCGCCCCGCAGATCGGCGTCCGGGCGCGGTCGGCGAGCGTGATCACCCGGCTGGCGCCGAGCGCCGCGGTCCTCGCCCTTGTCTGCGCGGCGAGTTCGGTCGTCCGCCGCACGCGGTCCAGCATCGAGCCGGGGGGCGCCGGCTCCGCGGACGGCGCGGCCTGCGGCTCCGGCGTCGGATCGACCTTCGCAGCGGGCGAGGCGGCGGGCCCGCCGGGCGATCCCGGCAGGTCGATCTTGAGGGCGAGGGCGGCGGTCGGCTGCGCGCCTCCGCCGACGATCGACGGCGTGGCCGGAACGGAGGCGGCGACGGCCGCCGCCGCGCCCTGGGACGGCGTCTCCTCGACCGGCGCGGACGGCGACGCCCGGGCGACGTCCCTGGCCGGCGCCGGCTCGTCCTTCGGCTTGAGCCAGCCGGTCATGGACTGGATCAGGTCGTAGGCCACGCTGTCCTTCGGCGCGCTGAGCACCTGCATGGCGGCGGCCCCGAGATAGCCGCCGACCGCGACCACGACGGCGCCGAGGGCGCCTTTCACCACTTTCCCGAAGGTCCCGCCGCGCGACGACGGCTCGGATGCGCTTTCCTGGCTCGACAAGGCCCTGCCCCGTTTAGGAGGATCGGATCGTTCCACCCGCATAGTCATATGATCAGGATCGGGCGACCTCAACCTCCGATGAAGCATCTCCCGGGCTACCTCAACCCTGAGCGTCAAGGCGCCCTTCTCGCTCTGCTGCGCGCGGCCGTCGCCGAGGCGCCGCTGTTCACGCCGACGATGCCGCGCACGGGCAAGCCCTTCTCGGTGCGGATGACCAACCTCGGCCCGCTCGGCTGGGTCTCGGACAAGGACCGCGGCTACCGCTACCAGCCGACCCACCCCGTCACCGGCGCGCCCTGGCCCGCGATCCCCGACATGCTGCTGGAGGCATGGGCCGCGATTGGCGGCTACGACCTGCCCCCGGAGGCCTGCCTGCTGAACTGGTACGAGCCGGGCGCGAAGATGGGCCTACACCAGGACCGCGACGAGCAGGACCTCGACGCGCCGGTGGTCTCGCTCTCGCTCGGCGACAGCGCCACCTTCCGCATCGGCGGGACGTCGCGCTCGGACCCCACGCGCTCGTTCCGGCTGGCGTCCGGCGACGCCATGGCGCTCGCGGGCGAGAGCCGCCTCGCCTTCCACGGCGTCGACCGCGTCCTCGCCGGCACCTCCGACCTCCTGCCCCGCGGCGGCCGCATCAACCTCACGCTCCGCCGCGTCTCTGCGCGGTGAAGCGGCTGCCGGCCCCTCACCTCAGGATCAGCCGCACGCAATCGTCCGGCGCGCGCCGGCCCTGCCACTCCCGCGGGTTGCCGAGCGAGACCTCGTGGAACGGCACGCCATCGATCCGACGCTCGGAGCGCAGGTGGAGGTGGCCGGAGACGACCGCGCAGGCGTTGAACCGGCGGTGCCAGTCGGCGGTCAGGCGCGTGCCGCACCAAGGCGCGAAGCGCGGGATGCGCGGGGCGCGCGCTAGCGCCTCCACCAGCGGCCAGTGGTTGGCGAGCACCAGCGGGACCCCGTCCGCGGCGGCCTCGGCTAGCCGCGCTTCGGTCGCGGCGCAACGGGCGCGGCACCAAGCGTCGCGGTCGGGATAGGGGTCGGGCCGCAGCAGGTATTCGTCGGCGCAGCCGACGCCGGTCTCCCGCGCCCAGGCCACGACCTTGGCGCGGGCCACGTCGTCGGGGCGGAAGCTGTAGTCGTAGAGCGTGAACAGCGGCGCGATCCGCACGGTGCGCCCGCCGAAGGTCTCCACGGGATAGGGATCTTCCGGCGTCAGCACGCCCCGCGCCCGGCAGAGCGCGACGAAACGCTCGTAGCGCGCGACGCCCCGGAGCGGCGTGCCGGACGGCAACGCCCAGAGCTCGTGGTTGCCCGGCAGCCAGACCAGCCGCCTGAACTTCGGCTGCAGCGCGTCGAAAGCGAACTGCAGATGCGCCTCGGTTTCGCCGACGTCGCCGGCGAGGATCAGCCAATCGTCCGGCCGCGCGTTGATCTCGGCCAGCGCCGCCCGGTTCGCCTCGGCCGCGAGGTGGAGGTCGCTGATGGCGTGCAGCTTCATCTCGGGCGTCCTGCGCGCGACGCGGGGCGCGCGACGAACGGGAGTGTCGTGGGTGGCGTGGGGTTATCAGCACAGGCTGCGCCGACGCGCCAGCCGTAGCGCCGGACGTCAGCTCCGCCCGGAATGCCCGCCGACATGAAAAAGGGACCGGCGCCCGAAGGCCGGCCCCTTTTCAACAGCCTCGCGTCGCGCTCAGCGCGGAACGACGACCGTCGTGGACGGCGGTTCTTCGATCGTGGTCGTGGAGGAGCCGCCGCTCGGCTCGGTGGTCTTCGACCGGGTCACCGAACCGTCGGGGTTTTCGGTCTTGGTCTTGGTGGTCCGTTCGATGCCGTCGTCCTCGACCTTGGTCTTGGACGTGGATTCCGCAGGCGGATCGGTCGTGATGACCGTCGTCTGGGCGAGCGCGGGCGCCCCGGCGAGTCCGACGGCGAAAGCTGCAGCGGCGCAGACGGCGCTGAGCGGACGGGCGACGGCGTCGATGTCAAAGCTCTTCATGGTTGTTCTCCTCCTGGGCGGCGACTGAAGCTGCAGCGGGAGGTGGCGCTGAACCCGCTCTTTGCGTTCCGGTGAGAGCTCCGGACGCCGTGCGGTTTCGACGCGCGCCTTGATCGCTTCAGGGTCAGCCGTTCGCCCCTTTTTGCCCTCGCACGAGAACGTCGGAGGATCGGGAGGGTTCCGAAGCGCGACGGCGGGGTGAACCGCGACCGCCAAACCGGCTATCCTGGCGCGATGGAAACCACCCTCTATCCGCCGGTCAAAACCTTCCTCGAGACCCTTGGCTTCGCCGTGAAGGGCGAGATCGGCGGCTGCGACCTGTTGGCGCTTCGGGACGGAGAGCCGCCGCTGGTCGTGATCTGCGAGCTGAAGCAGCGGTTCAACCTCGACCTCGTGCTGCAGGGCGTCGACCGCGCCGCGGCCTGCGACGAGGTCTGGCTGGCGGCCACGGTCGGCCGCGGCCGGGGCGGCCGCGAGCACGACCGGCGGTTTCGGGATCTCTGCCGCAGGCTGGGGTTCGGGCTGCTCGGGGTGACCGCGCGGGGCGAGGTGCAGATCATCCTCAGCGCGGCCGCGCCGGCGCCGCGCCGCGACTCCAAGCGCCGCTCGCGCCTCGTCGACGAGCACAACCGCCGCCGCGGCGACCCCGCGGTCGGGGGCGGCTCCCGCGTCCCGATCATGACGGCCTACCGCCAGCAGGCGCTGCTCTGCGCCGCCGCCATGAGCGCGGCCTCCGTCCGCCCCCGCGACCTCAAGGCGGCCGCGCCGAAGGCGGCGACGATCCTCAGGGCGAACGTCTACGGCTGGTTCGTCCGGGTCGACCGCGGGCTCTACGGCCTCACCGACGCAGGGCGGGCCGCGCTCACGCGCTGGCCGCAGGAGGACCTCGCCGCGACGACGTCGCAACCCGCCGGGGCGGCGGAATGATCCGGCGCGAGCCGCCCCCGCGCGCGGTTCCTGCATACGGACGCGCCGCCCAAGCGCGGGACAAACGTCATTTCGAAAGCTGAGGGTTTTCAATCGCCTAAAAGGCGATGGTGCCCGGAGGCGGACTCGAACCACCGACACGCGGATTTTCAGTCCGCTGCTCTACCAACTGAGCTACCCGGGCAGGGGCCCCACCGGGCCGAGGCGCGGCGGAGCGAGCCGCCTTATAGGGAACAGCTTCCGGCCTGTCCAGCGCCCTCACACCAGGAAAACGCCGACGGCGATCGTCGCCAGCGTCAGCGGCGCGCCGACCTTGAGGTAGGTCCAGAAATCGACGTCGACGCCGAAGCCGCGGGCGCGCTCGGCGACGATCAGGTTGGCGATCGAGCCGACCAGCGTGAAGTTGCCGGCGAGCGTCGAGGCCATCGCCACCACGAGCCAGGCGCGCTGCGGATCGGCGAGGCCGTTCACGAAGGGCTCAAGCACCAGCACGGCCGGAACGTTGCTGACGACGTTCGACAGCGCCGCGGTGACGAAGCTGAGCACGGCCGTGTCGTCGAGCGCGAGGCGGCCCGCGGCCTTCACCACGTCGGGCGTGATCAGCGCCTTCTCCACCCCCGCTGTGACGACGAACAGGCCCGCGAACATCACCAGCAGCGGCCAGTCGATCTCGGCCCAGACCCGCGCGGGTTTCACTCGGCGCGTCAGCAGCAGCGCGGCGCCGGCGACGATGGCCGCGGTCGCGATCGGCGCGCCGAGGAAGAAGGCCGCGACCATGGCGGCGGCCACCAGCCCGGTCTTGATCGCGAGCGGGCGGTTCACCAGCGTCCGCCCCGCCGCCGCGTCCTCAGCCGGCGCGAAGGCGCCGTCGGCGAAGAACTCGCGGCGGAACGCCGCCGCCACGAAGACGACCGTCAGCGCGAGGCCCGCCGCCGCCACCGGGGCGAGCGTGGCCGCGAAGGTCGCGTAGGGCACGCCCGAGAGCGAGCCGATGATCATGTTCTGGGGATTGCCGGTGATGGTCGCGACGCTGCCGACGTTGGAGGCGGTTGCGATCGCGATCGCGTAGGGAACCGGGTTGCGCTTGAGCTTCAGGACGAGCGCCATGACGAGCGGCGTCATGACGAGGCACACCGTGTCGTTGACGAGGAAGGCCGACAGCGCGCCCGCGGCCAGCGCGACCGCGACGAGCAGCGTGAAGGCGTGGCGGACGCGCGCGGCGATGGCGGCGTTCACCAGCGCGAAGAAGCCGGACAGCTTGAGGTTCGCCGCCACGATCATCATGCCGAGCAGCAGCACGATGGTGTTGTGGTCGACCGCGGCGAAGGCGTCTTCTGGCGTGAGCACGCCAAGCGCCACCATCGCCGCGCCGCCCGCAAGCGCCGCCCCCGCGCGGTCGATCCGCACGAAGGGCGCCCGGCCGAAGGCGACGACGCCGTAGGTCGCGACGAAGACGAGGACCGCGGCGGCGGTCGTAAGGTCGAAGGGCAAGGGCTGAGGTCCGCGGACGACGGCCCGAGGGCGGGCGCGCGAGGGTCAACCTAGCGCGTCCGCCGCCGCTCGACAGCGCTCCGGCCCGGAGGACCGGCGCGCTGTCGCGTCTCAGGTGATGATGAAGTCGGTGTTGGACAGGGTCACATTGGACCCGAGCGTCGCGAACTGGATCTGGGCGGCGGAGCCGGTGCCGTCCGAATCGTAGTAAAGTGCGCGCGTGGCCGCGTCGTAGATGATGCGGTCGTTGCCGTCGCCCGCGGCCGTCCCGAGCCGGAAGAACCCGGCCGACATCGTCGCCGCCGCCGTGATCCCGACGAAATTGGCGTTCTCGAGCGAGAACTTGTCGGTCCCCTGGACGAAGTCGCCGATGTAGTCCACGCCCGCCGCGCCGGGCGCGACGTCGAAGCGGAACACGTCCGCCCCGCCCTGGCCGTAGAGCTGGTCGGAGCCTGCGCCGCCGTTCAGGGTGTCCCCGTCGTCGCCGCCGTAGAGGTAGTCGGAGCCGGTGCCGCCGTTCAGCGAGTCCGCGCCGAGCCCGCTCTGCAGGTTGTCGGCGCCCCCCAGCCCGTTCAGCGTGTCGTTGAAGATCGAGCCGACAATCGTCTCGCCCGAGGCCGTGCCGTTCACCTTCAGCCAGGCGGCGGCGGGCGTCGTCAGCGAGATCGTCGAGGACGCTCCGTCCTGGAACGTCGCGCGCTCGACGCGCGCCTGCGCGCCCGTGCCGTTGGCGTACTGGTCCTGCACGGTGATCTGCTCGTCGCCGAAGCTGATCACGAGGTCGTCGCCGATCACCCGGAAGCCGAGGTCGGAGGACGAGATCTCGGGCGTGAAGCGGATCGTGTCGGTGCCGCCGCCGAGATTTTCGACCACCGTGTCGTAGCGGGAGCCTTCCGAGAAGCTGTAGGTGTCGTTGTCCGCGCCGCCGACGAGGTAGTCGTCGCCCGAGCCGCCGGTCAGCAGGTCAGCGCCGGCGTCCCCGTAGAGCGCGTCGTCCTCGTCGCCGCCGTTGAGCTGGTCGGCGCCGACGCCGCCGTAGAGCGCGTCCGAGCCGGTCCCGCCGTTGAGTTGATCGCTGCCGGTCGAACCGCTGAGGGTGTCGTTGCCCCCTCCGCCGTTGAGCGTGTCGTTGAAGATCGAGCCGGCGAAGCTGTCGCCGCCGTCGCCGCCGTCCCGCACGAGCCAGGCGGACTGCACCGACTTGAGGCTGATCCTGGAGCCGTCCGAGTGCTGCAGCGTCTCGACCCGCGCGTCCGCGCCGACGCCGCTCGCAAACTGGTCGGACACGCGGACGTAGTCGGAGCCGTAGCCAACATAGAGGTCGTCGCCGTCGATCCAGATGTCGACGTCGGCCTTGGCGATACCCGCGTTCAGCCGGATGAGGTCCGTGCCGCCATTCAGTCCCTCGGCGATCTCGTCCCGTCCGAAGCCGGGGCCGAAGTAGTAGATCTCGTCGCCCACCCCGCCGACGAGGTAGTCGTCGCCCGATCCACCGGTCAGGCGGTCGTTGTCCGCGCCGCCGTAGAGCTGGTCGTTCTCGGCGCCGCCGTCGAGCGTGTCGTCGCCGGCGTCGCCCTGCACGTAATCGTTGCCGGCGTCGCCCCGCAGCCGGTCCCCGGCCGCGCCGCCATAGATCGAATCCCGGCCGCCGCCGCCCGAGAGCGAGTCGGAGAAGATCGAGCCCGACATCGAGTCGCCGCGGGTGGTGCCGGTGCGCGTCAGCCAGGCCGACTGCACGGTGGTGAGGTCGAGCACCGCGTTGTTGGTGTAGCGCAGGTCCTCGACGCGGGCGTTGGCGCCGGTCCCGCTCAGGAACTGGTCCTGGATGGTGATCTCGTTGTCGCCGTAGACGATCTTCAGGTCGTCGCCTTCCACGTGGATGCGGACGTTGGAGGCGGTGAAGTTGCCCGAGAGGATCAGCCGGTCGTTTCCGGCGTTCACGGCCTCCACCACCGTGTCGCTGCCCGAGTTGGCGTCGAAGCGGTAGATGTCGCTCTCGGTGCCGCCAGAGAGATAGTCCTCGCCCTCGCCCCCGTTCAGGTCGTCCTCGCCGCTCTGGCCGTAGAGCGAGTCGTTCTCGCTGCCGCCGGAGAGCTTGTCGTTGTCGGCGCCGCCGTCGAGGTAGTCGGCTCCGCCTCCGCCCTCGAGCGTGTCGTTGCCGGCGTAGCCGTACAGGTAGTCGGCGTCCTCGCCCGGGCGCGCCCCGGCCGGATTGGCGGCGACGCCGCCCGAGACGCTCGTCGGCGTGATCTTGTCCGCCGCCCCCGTCCCCGTGAAGGTAGCCATGGTTTCCCCCTTAAACCCGATCTGGTCCGCTGGTTAGGCCCGCATGACCCCCGGCGCCCAAGGCGTCGCCTTGCGACGCCTTGGCTCAGATTGGACTCTTTTTGGTTGGGCGCACAATAGGGGATACGAGGTATGCGCCGTGGATGATCCAAAGGAGCAGAGCCGTTCACACCTGACGATTGGACCGTCACTCCCCGGACCCCGGCGGTCCCGACGCACCGGCCTGCTGCGAGGTCGAAGTCGGGCATCACGGAGATCGCGGGGCCTTACGACCTCTCCAATCCCAGCGGTCTCGAAGCCCGCGCCACGCCTTCAGCTCTCGTCGTCGTCCGCCGGCCGTTCGATCTCTTCAGATTCGGCGGTGGGCGCCGCATAGACGCCCTTGAACCAGCGCGACAGGTCGATGTCCGCGCAGCGCTTGGAGCAGAAGGGGTGGTAGTCGGGTAGCGACATCTTCTTGCAGATCGGGCACGGCCGCGGCGACGGCCGGGGCTTGGCCGGGGGCGTATCGCCGGGGGGCGTCGGCGCGTCGGACATGGCGGCTCTAGGCATTCGCCAGCCAGCCGCGGTGCAGCGGATAGCCTTCGCCGACCAGCAGGTTGACAGTTTCGTACAGCGGAAGCCCGACGACCGCGCCGTAGGAGCCGCTGAGCTTGGCCACGAAGGACCCCGCGAGGCCCTGGATGGCGTAGGCGCCGGCCTTGCCGCGCCACTCTCCGGAGGCCAGGTAGGCGTCGATCTCGCCTTCCGAAAGCCGCTTGAAGCGCACGCGCGTCTCGACGAGGCGGCTGCGCAGCGCGCCCTTGCGGGTGGTGAGGCAGACGGCGGTGGAGACGTGATGGGCGCGCCCGGAGAGCAGGCGCAGGCAATCCGCCGCCTCCTCCACCGACTCCGCCTTGGGCAGGATGCGGCGTCCGACCGAAACGACCGTGTCCGCGCCGAGCACGAGCGCGCCGGCGAGCTCCGGGTCCTGCGATGCGAGCGCCGCGCCGGCGAGCGCCTTGGCCTCTGCGAGGCGCAGCGCGAGCGTGCGCGGCCGCTCGTTGCGCTCTGGCGTCTCGTCGAGCGAGGCCGGCAGCAGCGCGTCGGGCTTGGCGCCGATCTGGTCGAGCAGCGCCAGGCGGCGCGGGCTCGCGGAGGCGAGGACGAGTTTGGGGCGGTCGGTCATCGGCGGTCGATCATGGACGACGCGCGCCCCCGAGGCGCTCGCCCCTCAGGCGCTTGCGCGCCGCGCTCACTTGAAGCGGTAGGTGATGCGGCCCTTGGAGAGGTCGTAGGGCGTCATCTCGACGAGGATCTTGTCGCCCGCGAGCACGCGGATGCGGTTCTTGCGCATGCGGCCGGCGGTGTGGGCGATGATCTCGTGGTCGTTCTCGAGCTTGACGCGGAACGTCGCGTTCGGCAGCAGCTCGATCACGGTGCCCGGAAACTCGAGCAGTTCTTCTTTCGACATGTGATCTCGACAAGTGCGACGGCTGGACGAGCCTGAAATCCAGGCGCAGCCGATCGGAGCGTGACTTAGGAGAGCGCCTGATACCGGAAATAACGCGTTTCCACAACTCGTCCGGCACATGAGCCCTTCTTCGCGACGCATCGAAAGCAGAACGCGGGGATCCCTCCTCGCGCCGAAGGCGTGGGGAGGGTGGCCCGGCGCGCAGCGACGGGTCGGGTGGGGGCCCTCGGACGTCGAACGGCGTCGGCGGAGCTTCGTCCTGAGCCCCACCCCACCCGGCCGGGCTTCGCCCGTCCACCCTCCCCTGTCCCAGAGGAGGGATCGCCCGCGCCCTCTTAGCGCAACGCGCGGGAGGCCCCTTGCGCCGAAGGCGTGGGGTGGCCCGGCGCGCAGCGATGGCTCGGTCGAGCGGCGGCGGCGTGGCCGCTAGACCCGCGCCGGAGCGGCGTAGCGGAAGCGGTCCCTGATGCGGTCGATCAGGCTGTCGCGCATGGCGCGGTAGGCGTCCATGGTCTGCTCGCGCGAACCGCCGGCCGCAAGCGTCGGGTCCATGGTCGGCCAGTACTCGACCTCCACCGGCAGCCGGCGCGTCAGCTCCAGCGCGGCGTGATGGGCCTCCGGCGCAAGCGTGATGATAAGGTCGAAGTTCAGGTCTTCGAGGTCGTCGAGCGTATGCGGGCGGTGCTTGCCCAGCGTGAGGCCCACCTCGTCGAGCGCGGCTTCCGCGAAGGGGTCGTTCTCGCCCGGCCGGACGCCGGCGGAGGCGACGTAGAGCGAGCGGCCGAAGTAATGGCGGGCCAAGGCCTCCGCGATCGGCGATCGGATGACGTTCTGTCCGCACATGAACAGAACCGATTGGGGACGCCCCTGCTCAGGACCGCCCGACACCGCCGCGTCAACCCTTCCAGCTCAGGGCTGCGATCAGCGTGAACAGGCGGCGCGCGGTGTCGTGGTCGAGCGCGATCTTGCCATCGAGCCTCTCCGCGAGCAGCTGCGCTCCCTCGTCGTGCAGGCCGCGCCGGCCCATGTCGATCGCCTCGATCTGGCTCGGGCTCGCGGAGCGGATCGCCGTGTAATAGCTCTCGCAGATCAGGAAGTAGTCCTTGAGAAGCTTGAGGAACGGCGTCAGCGACAGAAAATGCGTGACGACCTCCTCGCCCGACACCCGGCGAACGTTGAGCGCGAGCTTGCGGTCGATCAGCGCGATGTCGAGCTTGAACGGTCCCTCCCCGCCCCCGATCGGCTGGAACGCGTTGTCCTCCACCAGGTCGTAGATCGCGACCTGGCGCTCGTGCTCGACCTCGGTCGCCGCGCGTCCGATCGACGCGTCGTCGATGGTGACGGCGACGAGTTTGGCTTTGGGGTCGCGTCCGCTCGGGCTCATGGCCGCATCCTATCCGGTCGCGACGCTCAGTTCATGCGGATCGAAACGGAGCGGGCGTGCGCGTGCAGGCCCTCCGCCTCTCCGAGCTTGATCGCGGCGCCGCCCAGGGCCTTCAGCTGCTCCGGCCCACAGCGCAGGATCGAGGTGCGCTTCAGGAAGTCGAGCACGCCGAGACCCGAGGCGAAGCGGGCGGTGCGGGCGGTCGGAAGCACGTGGTTCGACCCGCCGACGTAGTCGCCGATCGCCTCCGGCGTGTGGGCGCCGAGGAAGATCGCGCCGGCGTGGCGGATGGCGTCGGAAAGGTCGTCGGCGTCCTCCGCGACGATCTCGAGATGCTCGGGCGCGATGCGGTCGGCGAGCGCGGTCGCCTCGTCGATCTGGCCAACCAGGATGATCGCGCCGAACTCGCGCCAGCTCGCGCCGGCGATGTCCTTCCGCGGCAGAACCGCGAGCTGGCGCTCGACCGCCGCCTCCACGCTGTCTGCGAGACCGGCGTCGTCGGTGATCAGGATCGACTGGGCGGAGGCGTCGTGCTCAGCCTGGGCCAGGAGGTCGGCCGCGATCCAGTCGGGGTTGCCGGTCCTGTCGGCGATCACCAGCACCTCCGAGGGGCCCGCGATCATGTCGATGCCGACGGCGCCGAACACCCGGCGCTTGGCGGCGGCCACATAGGCGTTACCGGGGCCCACGATCTTGGCGACCGGCTTGATGGTCGCCGTGCCGTAGGCGAGCGCGCCGATGGCCTGGGCGCCGCCGACGCGGAACACCTCGTCGACGCCCGCGAGCTTGGCGGCCGCGAGCACCAGCGGAGAGAGCTTGCCGTCCGGCGCGGGCACGACCATCGCGAGCCGGTCGACGCCCGCGACCTTGGCGGGCACCGCGTTCATCAGCACCGAGGAGGGGTAGGCGGCCGTGCCGCCGGGGACGTAGAGGCCGACGCTGTCGAGCGCGGTCCAGCGGTGGCCGAGCTCCACGCCGATGTCGTCGCGGTAGGTCTCGTTCGCCGGCATCTGGCGGCGGTGGTGGGATTCGATCCGGTCGCGCGCGAAGGTCAGGGCCTTCAGGGTCTCGGGGTCGCAGTCGGCGGCCGCGGCGTCGATCTCGGCGTCGGTGACCTGCAGCCCGACCGCTTCCAGGTCGACGCGATCGAACCGCTTGGAGAGCTCGATCAGGGCCGCGTCGCCGTTGCGGCGGACCTCGTCGAGGATCGCGGCGACGGCGGCGTCGACGTCCTCGGAGACCTCGCGCTTCATGGCGAGCAGGGCGGCGAAGCGGGCCTCGAAATCGGCGTCCGCGGAGGACAGGCGCAGGACCATGGGGCGTCAGGCCTCGTCGAGGTCGTGGGTGGGCTCGGCCTTGGCCGCCCAAACGGGTCCGAGGTCGGCGGCGCGCGCCTCGACGCACTCGACCTCGAGCCGCAGGCTGGCCTCGCCGGAAAACACCAGCTCGATCGCGCCCGAAGGCGCCTCGTCCGGCGCGAACCCGATCGCGAGCAGGTTCAGCACCGCGTCCGGGCGGGAGCGGTCGATCCCGCGGGCCCTCACCGCGGTCACCCGCTCGAAGTGGCCGGCGGTGCGCCGGCGGCGGGCCTCGCCCTCGACCCGAAGGTCGAGCCGGTTGCCGACGAAGGCGAAGCGCTTCTCCGTCGGCAGGAAGATGAGATCGCCGACCTTGACGACGAAGTCCTGCAGATGGGCGGAGAGCACGGCGAGGTCGTCCTCGTCGAGCGCGAGCAGCTTGAGCGGAGCGTCGGCGTCGGGATCTGTCATCGGTCCAGCCGGTTCAAGTCTCGAATGACGGAAGATCGCGCAGAGGTAACCGCCGACGACCCGAACGGCAACCGGCTGTCAACCTCGGGTTAACCCCGGAGCAACCGGAGTTAACCCGAAACGCGCTCGATCAGCGCGCCGCAGCGCGACAGCTTGGCCTCGAGCCGCTCGAAGCCGCGGTCGAGGTGGTAGACGCGGTTGACCATCGTCTCCCCCTCCGCGACCAGCCCCGCGATCACCAGCGAGACCGAAGCGCGCAGGTCGGTCGCCATCACGGGCGCGCCTGTCAGGCGGTCGACGCCCTCGATGGTGGCGGTGTCGCCGTCGAGGTGGATCCGGGCGCCGAGGCGGGCGAGCTCCTGCACGTGCATGAAGCGGTTCTCGAAGATCGTCTCGGTGATGGTCGAGCGGCCTTTCGCCTTTGCGGTCAACGCCATGAGCTGGGCCTGAAGGTCGGTCGGGAAGCCAGGATAGGGCGCGGTGACGACGTTGACCGGCGCAATGCCGTGGCCGTTCCGGGCCACGCGGACGCCGTCGTTGAGCTGCGTCACCTCGGCGCCGGCCTCGACCAGCACGTCGAAGGCCGCGTCCAGCAGGTCGCGGCGGGCGCCCTCCAGCACCACGTCGCCGCCGGCCATGGCGACGGCGATGGCATAGGTGCCGGTCTCGATCCGGTCCGGCAGCACGCTGTGGCGGGCGCCGTGAAGCCTGTCGACGCCGGTGATCACGATGGTCGAGGTCCCTGCGCCCTCGATCTTCGCCCCCATCTTCACCAGGCATTCGGCGAGGTCGACGATCTCCGGTTCGCGGGCCGCGTTCTCGATGACGGTCTCGCCCTTGGCGAGAGAGGCGGCCATCAGCATGACGTGAGTCGCGCCCACCGAGACCTTCGGGAACACGACGCGGCCGCCCTTGAGGCCGCCCGGGGCCTTGGCGATGACGTAGCCGCGGTCGATCTCCAGCTCGACGCCGAGCGCCTTCAGCCCGTCGAGGAAGAAATCCACCGGCCGCGTGCCGATGGCGCAGCCGCCCGGCAGCGACACGGTCGCCTCGCCCATGCGCGCGAGCAGCGGACCGATCACCCAGAAGCTCGCCCGCATCTTGGAGACGAGGTCGTAGGGCGCGGTGGTGTCGACGATCTCCGCGGCGGTGAGCCGCACGGTCTCGCCCAGGAACTCGTCCTGGCCGGCGCGCTTGCCCTCCACCGTCACCTCGCAGCCGTGGTTGCCGAGGATGCGCTTGAGCATCGCGACGTCGGCCAGGCGCGGCATGTTGTCGAGGATCAGCGTCTCGTCGGTGAGGAGGCTCGCGATCATCAGCGGGAGCGCGGCGTTCTTCGCGCCCGAGATCGGAATGCGGCCGACGAGCGCGGGGCCGCCGACGATGCGGATGCGGTCCATGAAATCTCCTCGAAGCGCCGCGAAGAGCGGAGCGGCGCGAAACCCGGGGTCTAGCGCAAGCGCACGGCCGGCACAAACCCGGCGCCCGCGACGGCCTCAGCCGCCGTCGCCGTCCGCGCCCTCCGGCCGGCGGCGAGTGCGCGCGTCGGTCTTGCGCCGCTTCAGGTTTTCCCGAAGCGCGGCCGCCAGCCGCTCCTTCCGCTCCGCCTCGCGGCGGTCGGCCTCGGCGCCGCGGACGGGACGTTTCGGATCGGGCGCGTCTGTCGTCATGGGAGCAGGCTTAGCGCCCCGCCCGTCGTCGGGGAAGCCCTCACGGGGAAACCCGAAACGCGCGCAGCGCCGTCCCCCGAGCGAGATCGATCGGCGTCAGCCATGCGGGCGGCGTGGGCCCCAGCGCTTTCGCGACGAAGCCGGAGGGATTGCGTTTCTGCTCGGCCCGCACGTCCGGATCGCCAGGGCACAGCACGACATACGCCGCGCGGCGCGACAGCGCCACGGCGCGGGCGGTCTCCTCGCTGCCTGTCATCATCTCGATCTGCGCGGCGATGCCGTCGACGTTGCGGTGATAGGGCGCCGCGACCGCCGACAGCCGGCTGAAGGCAAGGATGTGAGGGCCGCTGTCGATGTTGTTCAGCGCCAGGCCGGGCGTCAACGCGTTCAACGCGCGGTAATCGGCGACCGGACACAGCTTGGCCGCCATGGAGGCGGCGGGCTTCGTCGGCAAACCCAAAGCCGCGGCCGCGCCGAGGCCGAGCACGGCGAGCGTCGTGTGGTTGAGCGCAAGGAGGCCGACCGCGCCGCGGAGCGGCCCTCCGGAGCGCGCAAGCGCCGCCACGCAGGCGGCGAGAAAGGGAATCGCAAAGGCCAACGCGAAGGTCGCCCCGCGCACCTGCCAGCAGGCGACGAGGCAGCTGACCACGAGCACGGCCGAGCCGGTCCAGACGCGCCAGCGCTCGCCCGCGGCGCAGCGCAGGCTCAGCCACATCGCGGCGCCGACGCCCGACAGAGCGAGCATGGCGATGACCAGAGCGGGCTCCAGCTCGTCCTGGGCGAAGGCGAGCGCTCCGCGCGCGTCCGGGACCTTCTCGAGCCACTCCGTCCTGACGATCTCGGGCAACGCCGCGTAAGGGTCGCCGAGACAGGCGGGCGCCACGAACGCGACGACGAGGACCACCATCACGCCGATCAGCGCGAGACCCGCGAACCGCGCCGCGGCGCCGTCCCCCGGGCTGCGCGTGGCGAGGGCGAGACCGGAGCCGCCGACGATGGCCGCTCCGAGATGCGCGGGGCCGAGAGCGTCGCACACCGGAAGAAACCAGCGCTCGGGCGCGACGTCGATGAGGAAGGCGACAAGCGTGGCGAGGGCGAAGACGACGCCGAAGACGGCGGTCCCGCGCGCGACCTCGGGGCCGGTAACGGCCCAGCGCAGGGCGACGGCGGCGGCGATCACGGCGACGGTCGGGAGCGTCTCCATGCCGATCGCGAGCATGGCCGCGCCCGCAAGGCCCGCCCCGGCTGCGGCGCGAACCGACCGATCGAGCCGCAAAGCGCAAGCGAGCATGATCAGCGCGAGCGCGAGTTGGGGACCGTGGTGGTCGATCATACCCGGGGCGAAGCGGCCCATCGGCTCGGGCGACAGCGCGAAGAGGAACGCGCCCATCACGCCCGCGCCGGCGCCGCCGAGCGAGCGGGTGAGCGACGCCACGGCGAACAGCGCCGGCAGGAGCGTCAATGCCGGCCAGACCGTGACGGTGAGCCGAAGCGCCGCGTCGGCCGACGCGGCGCGATCGAACGTCGCGAGCAGCAGCGCGATCGGGAGATCGATCACGCGCGACCAGTGCATGAACACGCCGTCCGGCGGATTGAGCCGCCGTTGCATGAGATCGTACCAGCCCTGGCCGGCGAGGAAGTCGCGCACCTCGACGAGCCGCATGGCGTCGTCGGTCGACATCACCTCGATCGCCTTGGCGTAGCCGCCATAGCCGGTGAACAGAACGAAGACGGCCCAGATGAACAGGACGAGCGCGGTCTCCGAGCGACGATCGCCCTGAAAAAGCGCTCTCTGCCGCTCGCCGCCGAGCGGAGCCGCACCCGCCATCGCCATTTCGGATCTCCTGCCCTTCGGCGCAGTTTGCTTAACGAGCCTTAGGAAGCGGTGAACGCCACGAGGTCGTTTCGCTGGCGGGGACGCCGCGCTATGGTCGCGCCCAAGCGCCGGGACGAAGCGCGGCGCAGGGTTCGGGGGACGCCGATGACACGACTGCGCGCCAAGACCGTCATGGGCGGCCTCCTCGCCGCGACGCTCGCCTTCGCCGTTCCGGCCGCCGCGCAGACATCCCCCAGCTTCCAGAACCGCGACGCGCTGCAGAGCGCGCTGAAGCTGCAGGCGCGCGTCCAGCGCGAGGCGGCGTCCGACCCGCGCCCGGTCGCCGACATCCTGAAGCAGGGCGTCGCGCAGATCCGCGCCGGCCAGTGGCGCGAGGCCGCCGTCACCATGGCGCTCGCCGCCGGCAAGGACCCACGGAGCGAACAGGCCTGGCGCAACCTTTCGGTGGCGCTGTCCCGAATCGAAACCGACGACTACGCCGAGCGCGAAAGCTTCCGGGAGCAGGCGACCGGCGCCGCCTGGCGCGCCTACGAGCTCTCGACCGACGCCAAGACGCGCGCCCGCGCGCTCGCGGTGCTCGCCAACGCGCTGGTCGCGAAGGAAGACTTCCGCCCAGCGCTCGACGCCTACAAGGCGAGCCTCGCCGCCGCGCCGAGCGCCGAGGTCAAGACGACCTATGAGCAGCTTCGCGCCGAACACGGCTTCCGTGCCCTCGACTACTCCATCGACTCCGACGCCTCGTCGCCGCGCGCCTGCGTGCAGTTCTCCGAGAACCTGGCGAAGGGCCGCATCGACTTCGCGCCTTACGTCATCCTGAAGGGCGCCGAGAATCCGGCGGTGACCGCGAACGACCAGCAGCTCTGCGTCGACGGGCTGAAGCACGGCGAGACCTACGACCTCACTGTCCGCCAGGGCCTGCCCTCCGACGTGGACGAGCCGCTGCCGTCCTCGAAGGACTTCCGCATCTACGTCCGCGACCGAAGCCCGAGCGTGCGCTTCACCGGCCGCAACTACGTGCTGCCCTCGACGGGCCAGCAGGGCCTGCCGGTCGTCTCCGTCAACGTCGACGCCGCGACGGTCGAGATCTTCCGCGTGGGCGACCGCAGCCTCGCGCCCTCCGTCGTCTCGGGCGATTTCCAGAGCCAGCTGAACGCGGAGGCGATCCAGAAGCTGCGCGACGACAGCGCGGCGACGGTCTACTCCGGCGAACTCGCGATCGAGCGGAAGCAGAACCAGGACGTCTCGACCGCCTTCCCGGTCTCCGAGGCCGTGCCGCAGCTCGCGCCCGGCGTCTATGTGATGGCCGCGCGGCCGAAGAACGTCGTCGACCCGGAGCCGTGGGATTCGCAGGCGACCCAGTGGTTCGTGGTGTCCGACCTCGGGATCACCGCGGTCTCCGGAACCGACGGCGTGAAGGCCTTCGCGCGCTCGCTCGCCTCCGCCGCGCCGCTGAAGGGCGTCGAGTTCAGGCTCGTCGCCCGCGACAACGAGGTGCTGGCGACCCGCACCACGGACGCCGCCGGCTTCGTCACTTTCGAAGCCGGGCTCACGCGCGGGACCGGCGGCTCCGCCCCGGCCGTGCTGGTGGCCGCGAACGGCGGCGACTATGGGTTCCTCGACCTCACGAAGCCGGGCTTCGACCTCTCCGACCGCGGCGTCGGCGGCCGGGCGGCCCCCGGTCCGCTCGACGCGCAGGTGTTCACGGAGCGCGGCGTCTACCGCTCGAAGGAGACGGTCCACGTCTCGGCGCTGCTCCGCGACGACAAGGGCGCGGGGGTCGACGGGCTGCCGCTGACGCTCGTCGTCACGCGCCCCGACGGCGTCGAAGACCGGCGCGCCGTCACGACCGACGCCGGCGCCGGCGGACGCACGCTCGACGTTCCGCTCGTCGATCAGGCCATGGGGGGCACGTGGCGGGTGGAGGCCTTCGCGGACGTGAAGGCCGCGCCGATCGGGGCCACGACCTTCCTCGTCGCGGATTACGTGCCGGAGAAGCTGGACCTCAAGCTCTCGACCGCGACGCCCGCGCTCGGGGCCTCCGGCGCCGCGGTCGACGTGGACGGCCGCTGGCTCTACGGCGCGCCCGCGGCGGACCTCGCGATCGAGGGCGAGATCACGCTGAAGGTCAGCGACCGCGCCCCCGCCGGCTTCGAGGGCTACCGCTTCGGCCTCAGCGACGAGCAGGTCGCGCCCGTCCGCACGCCGCTCGACGGGGCGCCGCGCACCGATGCGGGCGGCAAGGCGAAGGTGGCCGTCGCCCGGCCGCCGCTGCCGGACACCACGCGGCCGCTCGAGGCCGAGATCGCGCTGCGGCTGCTGGAGCCCTCGGGCCGGGCGCTGGAGCGGACCGTGACGCTGCCCGTCGCCGCGACGGCGCCCCGGATCGGGGTGAAGCCGCTGTTCCGGGACCGCGTCGGCGACGGCGAGACCGCCCGCTTCGACGTCGCGATGATCGGCGCCGACGGCAAGGCCGTCGCCGCGAACGGACTGAAGTGGCAGCTTCTGAGGCTCGAGACGGACTACCAGTGGTACGCCGCCAACGGGCGCTGGAGCTTCGAGACCGTGACGCGCACCCGGCGGGTGGCCGACGGGACCCTGAATGCGGCGGCGGCCGTCCCGGCGAAGATCGAAGCCAGGACGGCCTATGGCCGCTATCGGCTCGAGGTCGAAACGCCGGATCCGCAGGGGCCCGCCACCAGCGTGACCTTCGACGCCGGCTTCTACGCCGCGGCCTCGGCGGACTCGCCCGACGTGCTGGACGTCGCGCTGGACAAACCGGCCTACCGCCCGGGGGACACCGCGACGGCGACGCTGTCCTCCCGCTTCGCCGGGCGCGCCACCGTGCTGGTGGTGGGCGCGGGCGTCGTCGACCAGACGACGCTCGAGGTGACCGACAAGGGCGCGACGGCGTCCTTCCCCGTCACCGAGGCGTGGCGGCCGGGCGCCTATGTGGTGGCCTTCGTCCATCGCCCGCTCGACGCCAAGGCGAGCCGCATGCCGGGCCGCGCGGTCGGCGTGGCGCACGCCCAGATCGACGCACGCGACCGGACGCTCGGCGTCGCGCTCGGCGCGCCCGACACCGCGGAGCCCCGGACGACCCTCTCGGTTCCGGTGAAGCTCGCCGGCCTCGCCGCCGGGGAGCAGGCCTATTTGACGGTCGCCGCCGTCGACGTCGGCATCCTCAACCTCACCGGCTACGTTCCGCCCGCGCCGGACCTCGCGGTCTTCGGCCAGCGCAAGCTCGCGGCCGAACTCCGCGACCTCTACGGCCAGCTGATCGACGGCATGAACGCCCAGCGCGGCAAGCTGCGGTCCGGCGGCGACGGCGCCGGCGCCGGCGGCCTGCAGGACACGCCGACCCAGGCGCCGCTCGCGCTGTTCTCCGGGATCGTGGCGGCGGACGCGAGCGGGACGGCCAACGTCGCCTTCGCGCTCCCCGCCTTCAATGGCGCGGTGAAGCTGATGGCGGTCGCCTGGTCCTCGACCAAGCTCGGCCACGCCTCAAAGGACGTGACCGTCGCCGACCCGGTGGTGGTGACCGCGGCGCTGCCGCGCTTCCTGGCCGACGGCGACCGCTCGCGGCTCAGGCTCGACCTCGACAACGTCGCAGGGCCCGCCGGCGACTACGCGCTCGACGTCCGCGTCTCGGGGCCGCTCACCGGCACGGCTACGGGCAAGCCCGTCACGCTGGCCGCGAAGCAGCGCGCGGCGGTCGAGATCCCGCTGATGGCGAAGGGCATAGGCGCGGCGCGCCTCGACGTGGCGCTGCGTGGGCCGGACGGCCGGGTCTACGCCCAGGCGCTCGCGCTCGACGTGAAGCCGGCGACCGCCCCCGTCTCCCGCCGCAGCGTGGTCGCGCTCGCCAGGGGCGCCGGGCTCACGGTCGGAACCGACATGCTCAAGGACCTCACGCCCGGCACCGGCGAGGTCGCGGTCTCGATCGCCAAGCCCGGCGCGCTCGACGGCGCGACCTTTCGGCAGGCGCTCGACGGCTACCCCTACGCCTGCTCGGAGCAGCTTTCGAGCCGCCTGCTGGCGCTGGTCTACGGCGACCAGCTCGGCCTCTCGGCCCAGACCGCGGGCGTGCGCCCGGCCGACGTGACCGCGCGGATCGGCGACATCGTCGCCCGCGTGCTGTCGCGGCAGGATTCGAACGGCTCGTTCGGCCTGTGGTCGGCGGGCGGCGGCGACCTCTGGCTCGACGCCTACGTGACCGACGTGCTGGCCCGCGCCCGCGCGACCGACGCCCCCGTGCCCCAGCGCGCGCTAGAGCTCGCGCTCGACAACCTGCGCAACGCCATCGGCCTGCGGCAGGATTCCACCGAGAGCGACATCGCCTACGCGCACTATGTGCTCGCCCGCTCGGGCCGGGCGCTGGTGGGCGAACTGCGCTACCTCGCCGACGTGAAGATCGGGGAGTTCGCAAGCCCGCTCGCCCGAGCCCAGATCGGCGCCGCGCTGGCGCAGATCGGCGACCGCGCACGCGCCGAGAAGGCCTTCGCCGCGGCGGAAGGCGCCGAACCGGACGACGCGACCCGGACCGACTTCGGCTCCGTGCTCCGCGATCAGGCGGCGATCGTGGCGCTCGCCTCCGAAGCGCGCGCCGGCGCCAGCATCGCGCCCGCCGCTCTCCGGCGCATCGGCGCCGCGCGCGCCGACCGCATCACCTTCTCGACGCAGGAGAACGCCTGGCTGCTGCTGGCCGCCCGCGCCCAGCGGGCCGAGAACGCCGACCTCACGCTCACCGTCGACGGCGCCGCGCACAAGGGGCCGCTCAGCGCGATCTACGGGCCGGACCGCCTCTCCGCCGGCCCCTCGCGCATCGCCAACGCCGGCGAGACGGCGCTCGAGGCGGTGGTGACGGTCAAGGGCGCGCCGCTCGCGCCCGAAGCTCCGGCCGAGAACGGCTTCCAGCTCGAACGCCGCTACTACACCTCCGCGGGCGTCGAGGTGGATCCCTCGAAGGTGGCGCAGAACACCCGGCTGGTGGTGGTGCTCACCGTCACCGAGCCGGAGCCCGCGCAGGGCCGCGTGCTGGTGGTGGACCGCCTGCCGGCCGGCTTCGAGATCGACAACCCCGAGCTGGTCTCCAGCGCCAAGCTGCCGGCGCTGTCGTTCCTCAGCGCGGAGCCCTCGCCGACCCACGCCGAGTTCCGCGACGACCGCTTCGTCGCGGCCTTCGACCGCGAAGCGGGCGGCGACGCGATCTACGCCGCGGCCTATGTGGTGCGGGCGGTCGCGCCCGGCGTCTACGCGCAGCCGGCGGCGACGGTCGAGGACATGTACCGTCCCGCCCGCTTCGCCCGCACCGGCGCCGGCCGCCTGGAGGTGACCGGGCGGTGAGCGAGGAGCGAGGCCCTGGCCGTCATCCCGGTCGCAGCGGCGAAGCCGCGGAGAGCCGGGATCGTCGTGAGCTGTCCGCGAGACCGGGGCGTCCGTGGGCGCTGGGCCGTGAGACGATCCCGGCGCGGCCCTGCGGGCCGTCCGGGATGACGCGCTAGCTCGGGAGCGCCAATTTGGCAGGCCGTGGCTCCCGTCCCGCTCGCCTCACCGTCTCCGCGCTGCTCGCGGTCGGCGCCGCCGGCTGCATCGCCGCGATCAGCCTCGGGTCCGCGCCCCCGCCCTCCCCCGGCCGGGCCGAAAAGCTCTCCACCCTCGTGCTCGACCGCGACGGCCGGCTGCTGCGCCCCTTCACGGCGGCCGACGGCGCCTGGCGGCTTCCCGCGGGCAGGGACGAGGTCGACCCCCGCTTTCTCCGCTTCCTGACGACCTACGAGGACAAGCGCTTCCTCTCCCATCCCGGCGTCGACCCGCTGGCGGCGCTCCGGGCCGTCGGGCAGGCAGCGCTCCACCGCGGCGTGGTCTCGGGCGGCTCCACGCTCACGATGCAGGTGGCCCGGCTGCTCGCGCCGGACGCGCGCGACCGCACGCTCGCCCGCAAGTGGCGCGAGATGGGAGCCGCGCTCGCGCTGGAGCGCAGCGTCGGCAAGACGGGCGTGCTCGACCTCTACCTCCGGCTTGCGCCCTACGGCGGCAATCTGGAGGGCGTGCGCGCCGCGAGCCTCGCCTATTTCGGCAAGGAGCCCGCTCGTCTTTCCATCGCTGAATCTGCGCTGCTGGTCGCCATCCCGCAGTCGCCCGAAGCGCGCCGGCCCGACCGCGACGTCGCGCGCGCCAAGGCCGCCCGCGACCACGTGCTCGCCCGGCTGGCCTCCGCCGGCGCGATCTCGGCGGCAGAAGCCGCCTACGCCCGCGAGGAGCCCGTGCCTACGGGGCGCCGCGCCTTCCCCAACCTCGCAGCGCACACGGCGGAAGCGGCGGCACGGCGGGCCGGTCCCGGCGGCGTCGCGCGGCTGACGCTGAAGCGCGACCTGCAGCGCGCGCTGGAGGACCTCGCCCGCGACCGCGCCAGATCGCTTGGGCCCGGCCTCTCGGTCGCGATCCTCGTCGCCGACCACAGGACCGGCGCGATCGAGGCCTCGGTGGGCTCGGCCGACTACTTCGACGCCTCCCGCGCCGGCAGCCTCGACCAGACCCGCGCCGCGCGCTCGCCGGGCTCGGCGCTGAAGCCGTTCATCTATGGCCTCGCCTTCGAGAACGGCGTCGCCGCGCCCGAAACCCTGATCGAGGACCGCCCCGCCCGCTTCGGCGCCTACGCCCCGCGGAACTTCGACGAGGGATTTCACGGCACGGTCTCCTGCGCGCAGGCGCTGGCGCTGTCGCTCAACATCCCCGCCGTGGCGCTGCTCGAGGCGGTCGGACCGACCCGGTTCGTGGCCCGGCTGCGCGGCGCCGGCGCGCAGGTCTCGCTGCCGGGCGTCGAGGCGCCGGGCCTTGCGGTCGCGCTCGGCGGGCTCGGCGTACGCCTCGTCGATCTGGCGACGCTCTACGCCGGCCTCGCTCGCGGGGGCGCGACGACGCCGCTTGCCGACGATCCGGCGGCGCTGTCCGACCCCGCAGCGCCCGGCCGCCGCCTGATGGATCCGATCGCCGCGGCGCAGGTGTCCGCCGCGCTGCTGAAAAGCCCGCCGCCGCAGGCGGCGCTCGGGGGCCGCGTCGCGTTCAAGACCGGGACCTCCTACGGCTACCGCGACGCCTGGGCGGTCGGCTTCGACGGCGCGCATGTGGTGGCGGTCTGGGCCGGGCGGCCCGACGGCGCCTCCAGCGCCGGACTCGTCGGCCGCGACGCGGCGGCGCCCATCCTGTTCGACGCCTTCGCGCGCCTCGGCCGCGATGTCGTCCCGCTGCCCCTCGCGCCCGCGGAGGCGCAGGCGACCCTGAGCGAGCTGCCGCTAGCGCTGCGACGCTTTCGTCCGTTCGGGACGCTCGCGACCGACGCCCCCGCGCAGGCGCCGCCGCTTATGGTCGCCTTCCCGCCGGACGGCGCGCGGGTGGACGTCGGCGCGGGCTCCGAGCTCACGCTGAAGGCCGCCGGCGGCGTCGCGCCGTTCCGCTGGCTCGTGGACGGCCGCCCGCTGCCGCCCCAGCGCCGGCGCGAGGCGACATGGTCCGTCGCCGGTCCCGGCTTCGCCCGCGTGACCGTCACCGACGGCGCGGGCGCGACGGCGTCGGCGAGCGTGCGGATCGACTGACGTGGGCCACGCTTGATTTTTGGGTCGCCGCGCCTGATATCCGGCCGGCTCATCCCTTTCGCAGATTTGAAGAAGAGGCGCGCGATGCCGGACCCGACTTCGCCCCGCAACGCCACCAGCGAGACCCCCGAGACGGTCGCCGAGACCGCCGCCGGACCGGCGGCGACGCCGGAGACCGACGAGGAGCGCGCCGACGCCACCATCGAGGCCGAGGTCGCCGAGCCGGCCCCGGCGGACCGCACCGCCGAGTTGGAGGCCGCGGTGAACGACCTGCGCGACCGGCTGCTCCGCAGCCACGCCGAGATGGAGAACCTGCGCCGGCGCACCGAGCGTGAAGTGCAGGACGGCCGCCGCTACGCCATCTCCTCTTTCGCCCGCGATCTTCTCGGCGTCGCCGACAACCTCCGTCGCGCGCTCGACGCCGCGGCGGCGGGCGGCGCGCCCACCGACCCCATCCTCACCGCGCTTGTGGAAGGCGTCGAGCTGACCGAGAAGGAGCTGCTGAAGTCGCTCGAGAAGAACGGCGTGCAGAAGCTGGAGCCCAAGGGCCAGCCCTTCGACCCGAACTTCCACCAGGCGATCTTCGAGGCCCCGGACCCGAGCGTGCCGAGCGGCACCGTGGTGCAGGTGGTGCAGGAGGGCTACGTCATCGGCGACCGCATCCTACGCCCCGCCATGGTCGGCGTCGCCCGCGGCGGCCCGAAGCCAGGCGCGGCGAGCGAGACGCCCGGCGTCGACAAGTCGGCTTAAGAGCGGATCGTCTCTTTCCGGAGACGTTAGCGGAAAAACATGCGAGAAGCCGGCTAACCAACGAGGAGTCCGCTTTTGTAGGTTGCGCCCTTTGGTAGTTTCCCTCGGGGTCCTTGACGTGAGGATCGGGGGAGACCGACGACGTGGCTATTTATTTTGGAACGACGGGACGCACCAACGTCCTGACCGGCGGATATGGCGACGACTACCTTTATGGAGCGGATTTCTCGGACACGCTACGCGGCGGGTTCGGCGATGACGAGCTCTATGGCGGCGCCGGGGACGACCGGCTGTTCGGTGATCAGGGCGACGATTATCTGAGCGGCGGCGGCGGCGCCGATAGTATTGAAGGGGGCGGCGGGGAGGACACGCTGTATGGCGGCGCCGGCGGGGACTCGCTCATCGGGGGGATGGGCGACGATCGCATCTCGGTCGGAGACGTCAGATCCATGACGGGCGACCGCGTCGACGGGGATGGTCCACTGGCGTCGGACAGCGCCGGCGTCGATTCCCTGTCGGCCGATTTCGGCACCCGAACCGAGGATTTGATCTTCGCGCCGAACGACCCTTCGCATACGACCCGCGTGATCGGCGCCTTCCTGTTTAAGGGCATCGAACGTTTTGAAATCAACGGGGGCTCGGGCGACGACGAGATATCGGGCTGGACCTTCGATGATTGGCTGACAGGGGGCGCCGGCCGCGACGTCCTGAACGGGCTTGGCGGCGATGACGAGCTCTACGGTGAAGGAGGCGGTGATCGGCTCTTCGGCGGCGCTGGCCACGATTTTCTTTCGGGGGGCAGCGGCGACGACGCCGTGAGCGGCGGCGCAGGAGACGACTACCTCTCCGGCGGCAGCGGCGACGATCGGCTCTACGGCGGCTCCGGCCATGACGTCATCTATGCGGGCAGCGGCTCTAACCTGATCAAGGCCGGCTCGGGCCACGATCGTCTGGTCGGCGGCGATGGGTCCGACGTCCTCGAGGGCGAAGCGGGAAACGACACGCTCATCGGCGGAGAGGATGATTGGGACTTCCCTTCCGCAGCGCCGGACACGCTCCTCGGGGGAGCGGGAGACGACCTAATTGAGGTCACCCCAGGCGATTTTGCGGATGGCGGCGAGGGCGTCGACACGCTTAGGCTTTACGGGATCGATTTCCTCGAAAATCCAACTCTCACCTTGTCCACTGGCGTGATGACGCTGGCGGCCGGAACGACGGTTTCCGGTTTTGAGAAATTGCACTTCGTCGGCGGTTACGACGACTATTGGGTGACCGGCGGCGCGTTGGCCGATACGCTCGCCGGCGGCGCGGGCGACGACCGGCTCGACGGTGGCGCCGGCGACGATCTCCTTTCCGACGGACGAGGCTCCGACACCCTGTTCGGCGGCGCCGGCAACGACGTGCTCCTGCTGCGGAGCGGCGACGGCTCCGACGTCGGAGTCGACGTCGTGGTGGGCGGATCCGGGTACGACGTCGTCACCGTGGACCCCTACGGCTCAGGCATCGTGCTCGACCTCGCGGACCAGACCCTGAACGACGGCATGCTGAAGGGCGATCGTTTCCGCAGCGTGGAGGCCTTCATCGGGACCAACAAGGACGACATCCTTCGCGGCGACGAGCAGGCGAACGCCTTCTACGGCGGGCTCGACGCCGACATCCTCGACGGTCGCGGCGGCGGCGATCTGCTCCAGGGCGGCCGCGGCCTCGACGTCCTCACGGGCGGAGCGGGCGCCGACGTGTTCGACGTGTCGGACCTGAACTATCGCTACCTCTACGATCCCACCAACGGGGCCTATGTTCCGACCCTCTCTTTCGAGGCGCGCGGCGATGTCTTCACCGATTTCTCCTCGGCCGAGGGCGACACGATCCAAGTCTCGATCGAGGAGTTCGGCCTCGCCGCCGACTTCACGCTGACGCTCGGGACCGAAGCGAGCACGCCCGCCCGCGGCTTCATCTTCGACGCCCGTTCGCACCGGCTCTGGTTCGATCAGGACGGCTCGGGCGACGAGGAGAAGTACCTGATCGCGACGCTCGACGGCGTGACGGCGCTCACGCGGGACGACTTCGTCTTTGTTCCGGCCTCAAACCTGGGCGCCGGCGAGCCGCTGTTCGGCTGAGGCGAACGCCCGGGTCTCCGCCGCCCTGTGGCGGGCGGAGACCCAAGCAAGCTTAAGCCGCCGCTGCGGCCACGCTGCGGTCGGCGCGCGCAAACAGAATCGGCAGCGTCGCGCTGGCGAGCAGCGCGACGCCCGTCGCCAGCGCGAAGGAGGCGGTGTAGCCGAAGCTGTCCGCGAGATAGCCCGCGAGGTACCAGCCGATCAGGCTGACGACGCCGTCCATGCACTGGAACAGCGTGAAGTCGACGCCCGCCTGGGCTGGCGACGCGTAGCCCATCAGCCGCGCGTAGAGCGCGACGAAGCCGAGCGCCATGACGGCGGAGTTGGCGACGACGATGGCGCCGAGCAGCCACGGGTCGCGCACGTCGAACAGCGCGCAGGCGGCGAGGGCCGCGGCGAGCGCGCACTGGAGGCCGAGCGCCGCGACCGCCATCCGCTCCGCGCCGAAGCGCCGCACCACGACGCCGCCCATCAGCGCGCCGAGGAGCCCCGCGCCGGTGGCGCCGACGCCGTTCAGCACGCCGATCGTGGAGAGGCCAAGGCCGGCGTCCACCAGAAACGGGCCCATGACGAGCAGGATCCACTTCTGGCCGGCGACGAACAGCGCGGTGAGCGCCAGGCCCGCGCGCACCTCCGGCTGCTTCAACGCCGCCAGGAGGCTGGGGCGGCGGGCGTCGGCCGGGACCGCCGGCCGGCCGTCGCGGCCGAACACGAACAGGGCCCCGAGCGCGACCAGCACGCCGCACATCGCCCAGGCCGCCGGCCCCCAGCCGACATTGTCGACCAGCACGAGGAACAGGCCGCCGCCGATGGCGGAGCCGAGATAGGCGCCGCCCACCTGCGCCGCGTTGCCCCAGCCGCGATGGCGCTCGCTTAGGCTTTCGACAGCGTAGCCGTCGCAGGCGATGTCGACGGTGGCGGTGGCGAAGGCCGCGACCACGAGGCAGACCACCAGCGGCCCGAGCGCCGCCGGACCGAACAGGCCGGCGAGCGCCAGCGCGCCGGCCGCGATCGCCCCGCCGATCGCGACCACCGCCCGCGACCGGTGCGGCCGCCCCGGCGGCAGCCGGTAGCGCTCCACCGCGGGCGCCCAGAGGAACTTGAACGACCACGGCAGCACGGTGAGGAAGATCAGCCCGATCTCGCCGAGCGAGAGCCCCGCCGAACGCAGGACGGCGGGGAGACCCGTGAAGGTCACCCCGCCGATCACGCTCTGCGCCACATAGATCCCCCCGATCGCCGCGATGACCCGCGGCGCGGAGGGGAAGGCGGCCGACGGCGCGGCCGCCGGGCGAGAGGTCACCACTTGTACTTGATGCTCGCGATGACGCGCCTTCCATCAGTCTTATAGCAGTAGTTCGACGTGCAAACCTGCTTAACCTCATCGAGAAGGTTCGTGGCGTTCAGCTGCGCCGAAATACCCTTCAGATTTGCGCTAATATTCTCGAGTTCGTAACTAATTTTCGCGTCCACGAAGGTGCGAGGATCATTTGAGATTGCCGTCGCGTTGTTATTATCACTGAAGCTCTGTCCCGTGTAGCGCACGCCAGCTCCGAGACCTAATCCCTTCAGCGGACCCTCCTGGACATCGTATCCTGCCCAAATTGCGAACGAGTGCTTAGGCACAGACGTGAGGCGGTTGCCCTCGAGAACATCAGGCGCGTCAATCGTAACATCGTTGTAACTGTAGTTAGCAAGCAGATTGACACCGTTTGCAAGCGTAGCCCCGGCGTCGATCTCAATTCCCTGAGAATGAAAATCAAG
Source organism: Methylopila sp. 73B (assembly GCF_000526315.1). Taxonomy (NCBI): domain Bacteria; kingdom Pseudomonadati; phylum Pseudomonadota; class Alphaproteobacteria; order Hyphomicrobiales; family Methylopilaceae; genus Methylopila; species Methylopila sp. 73B. The sequence continues at coordinate 2,780,908 of NZ_JAFV01000001.1, forward strand.
CTGAGTTTGCTTGTTCTGAAGGCCTTCAACCACAAATACAACGCCATCCTCCTGCTTTAAAGAGAAGAACGAAACGTTGATGAACGCATTATGGTCCGGAACGTTATACTTAATGCCAGCCTCAATCTGCTCCCCAACCGTCGGCTTAGTGACCGATCCATCAATCACCGTGCCGGGGTTTGGGACGAACGAGGTGCCATAACCGATAAAGGGCGTGAAGCCGGCGGGCGTCACATAGCTCACCCCGACGCGGCCGGTGAACTTCCCGTCGTCCTGCTTCTGGGCCGCGCCATACCCCCGGCCGATAGCGCCGTCGTGGTAATCGCTCTCAAACCAATCGTATCGACCGCCGAACGTCAGCCGCCAGCGACCCCACGCGAGTTCGTCCTGGCCGTAGACGCCGACTAGGGTCTGATCTTGCTTAGACGTCGGAGAGCCAGTCACAAAATGAGGTGATGAGATGTTCTCCATATCATCGAAAACACCAAAAGCCATTCGTGATTTGTAGGTCAAATAGCTTACATCAAGGCCCGTAATTAGCTTATGATTGACTTGACCAGTGTCAAATTTTGTCAGGACATATGTATCAGCAGCGACGCCATAGAACCGCTCCTTGATCAGGCCAGTGTAGCCGTCGATGCTGGTTTCAGCATTTCTTCCGGAGTAACCTTGGCGAGTATCGACGGTTGAAAATCGGAAATTCTGATGCAAGCTGACCATGTCGGAGAAATTGTGCTCCAACTCATAGCCGACGCGGCCCTGCCTCTGCCGGAAGTCATTGAAGTCCTTGGCTGATAGCGGTGTGTCAGTTACGCCATTGGCATCATTGAAATAGGCTGCCGATCCTCCCGTCAGCCCATCAAAGTACTCGCCAAGGAAAGTGATCTTGGTGTCGTCGCTGGGCTTGAGTGTCAAAGACGGCGCAAAGAACAGCCGGTTGTCATTGACCGACCCCAACTCCGTCCCTGCGTTCCGTGCGAGACCGGTAAGGCGGTACAGCACCGTCCCCGCCTCGTTGGCCGGACCGCCAAAATCGAATGCTCCCTGGATGCGGTCGTAGGAGCCTGTCTGCGCTTCGACCTCGCCGAAGGTGAATTCCGTCGGGCGCTTGGAGACAAGGTCAATGATGCCGACGGACGCGCTGGCGCCGTAGATGGCCGACGAGGGCCCCTTAAGGACGGATATCGCCTCGAGCCCATAGGGCTCCAACCGCATGATCCCGTTCGGGCTATTGAACTGGCGTAGTCCATCGCGGAACACTCCAGTGTAGGTGACGTCGACGCCACGGATATAGAAGCTGTCATAGCGAGGATCGAACCCGTAGAGGCCAACCTGCGCTCCGGGCGTGTAATAAAGCGCCTCCTGGAGGTTCTGCGGCTGTTGATCCTGCAGTTGCTTTTGGGTCACGGTATTTACCGTGACCGGCAGTTCGTTCACCGGCGTGTCGGTCTTGGTCGCCGAGCGCGTGGTCTTAGCCACGTAGCCGTCGTTGGTGACGACCCCTGGGGCGCCGTCGACGCGGGCCGCGGCGGCGCGGCCTTCCACGGAGATCTCTTCCAGCGCGGTGGTCCCGCCGCCCGCGGGAGCGGTCTGGGCATGGACGGCGCTGGCGCTCGTCAGCGCAACGAGGGAGACGGTCGCAAGCAGGGCGAACGACATTCGGGACATACGCGGCGATCCTTCAACGGGAATTTGAATGGACCTAGCCCCGCCCCGGCCACAAAGACAACAGATTTAGTCTAGAATTAAAATTAGAATAATGAAATTCTATGATTTATAGTCGAAATATTTTTCCTAACCAGGAAGTATATAATGCTCCTTTACGCTTTCATGATCGATAATATAGCGGGATAGAAAATAATGTACTATATTTTGCATGGACGTCATGCACGCCAGCGCTGGATAATCGAACGACTGATCGAGACTTCGACGGAGGGCGGTCCAGGCGCCCCGGCGAACGCGGTCGATGACGTCCGTGGGATCGCGTCGACGTCTTGCCCACGGCGCCGGTGTGGGGCGAGATACGACTGTGGCGCATTTGCGACAGGTGGGCGGCGGCACGCGCGGGAGGCTTCGGCGGCGCGACGGCCCCGTGCGCCACGAGGTCCCGCCTCCGTCGTTCGGAGGGCGTTTCCACGGCCGGCCGATGCGTGTATCGAAGGGGCTGTATTGCAGTGCGATCACGGAGCGGACGAGCGGCGATGGCGCTTCAGACTTCAACAGCGACAACGGCTTCCCCCACGCGCCTCAAGGCGCTGTGGACGCGGCTGGAGGCGAAACGGATCTATGAGCAGCCGTTCGCGGACCTGCTGTTCCAGGCGCAGACCGTGCACCGCCGCCACTTCGATCCCAACGCCGTCCAGATGTCGCGCCTGCTGTCGATCAAGACCGGCGGCTGCCCGGAGGACTGCGGCTATTGCAGCCAGTCCGCCCGGATGCCGGGCGAGAAGCTCTCCGCATCCAAGCTGATGGAGGTTGAGCGCGTGATCGACGAGGCGAAGAAGGCCAAGGACGGCGGCGCCACGCGCTACTGCATGGGCGCCGCCTGGCGGAGCCCGAAAGAGCGCGACATGGACATGGTGCTCGCCATGGTCGAGGGCGTGAAGGGTCTCGGCATGGAGACCTGCATGACGCTCGGCATGCTGTCGCCGGAGCAGGCGATCCGCTTGAAGGACGCCGGCCTCGACTACTACAACCACAACATCGACACCTCCGAGCGCTACTACGCCGAGGTGATCACCACCCGCACCTTCGCCGACCGGCTGGAGACGCTGGACAATGTGCGCCAAGCTGGCATGAAGGTCTGCGCCGGCGGCATCCTGGGCATGGGCGAGACGGCGGACGACCGGGTCGACATGCTGGTGACCCTCGCGAACCTGCCCGAGGCGCCCGAGAGCGTGCCGATCAACATGCTGATTCCGATCCCCGGCACCAAGCTCGAGAACGCCGCGCCGATCGACCCGATCGACTTCGTGCGCACCATCGCGCTCGCCCGCATCATGATGCCGACGAGCCACGTGCGGCTGTCCGCCGGCCGCACCGACATGTCGGACGAGACCCAGGCGCTGTGCTTCCTCGCCGGCGCCAACTCGATCTTCGTGGGCGAGACGCTGCTGACCGCCGACAACCCCGGCGAGGACCACGACGCCGCGCTGTTCCGCCGCCTCGGGATCCAGCCGGAGGCGCTGGACCCGTCCGAGTGAGCCGGCTCGCCCGCTTCGAGGCCGCGCTCGCCGGCCTCGAACGGCGCAGCCAGCGGCGCCGGCTGATCCCGCGCGCAGGCCTCGACTTCGCCTCCAACGACTATCTCGGCCTCGCCGCCTCGCCGCGGCTGGCGACAGCCGTGGCTCAGGCCGCCGCCCGCGGGGTCCCCGTCGGCGCGGCCGGCTCCCGCCTGCTGCGCGGCAACCATCCGGAGCACGAGGCGCTGGAGGCGGAGGCCGCGGCGTTCTTCGGAGCGGAGCGCGCGCTCTATTTCGGCGCAGGCTACGCGGCGAACGTCGCGCTCGTCGCGGCGCTGCCCCAGCGCGGCGACCTCGTCGTCTATGACGCTCTGGTGCACGCCAGCGTCCACGAGGGGCTGAAGTCGACCAAGGCCGACGTGGCCGTAGCCCTGCACAACGACGCCCGGAGCGTTGAGGACGCCATCTTCGCCTGGCGCGCCGACGGGGGGCGGGGAACGCCCTGGATCGCGGCGGAAAGCCTCTACTCCATGGACGGCGACGTCGCGCCGGTCGCGGATCTGCTGGCCGTCGCGGAGGCCCACAATGGGTTCCTGCTGCTGGACGAGGCCCACGCCACCGGCGTGTTCGGCGCCTCGGGCCGGGGTCTCGGGGAGGCCTTCGAGGGCCGCGAGGCGCTGATCTCGGTGCACACCTGCGGCAAGGCGCTGGGCGCCTCCGGCGCGCTGGTCACGGGCCCCGCCGCCATCGTCGATTTTCTCGTCAACCGCGCAAAACCCTTCATCTACGCCACCGCTCCCTCCCCGCTGATGGCCGCGGCGGTGCGGGAAAGTCTCAGGATCGTCGCCGAGGAGCCCGAGCGGCGCGCTTCGCTGAAGGCGCGCATCGCCGTCGCCACCGAACGGCTCGGGCGCCTCGGCGTCGCGCCCACGGGTACGCAGATCCAGCCGGTGATCCTCGGGCTCAACGCTCGCGCGGCGGAGGCCGCCCGCAGGCTGCAGGCCGCTGGCTTCGACTGCCGCGCTATCCGGCCGCCCACGGTGCCGGAAGGCACCGCGCGTCTGAGGATCTCGCTCACGCTGAACGTCTCCGAGGACGAGGTCGCCGCCCTGATCGACGCCATCGCCGAGGCCCTGACGGCCGCCGCGGCATGAGCCCGATCGTCGTCACGGGAACCGACACCGGCGTCGGCAAGACCGTGTTCGCCGCCGCTCTTACGCGCGCGCTGGGCGCGCGCTACTGGAAGCCGGTGCAGGCCGGGCTCGACGAGGCGACCGACAGCGCCTCTGTCGTTGAGCTCGCCAAGCTATCGCCCGAGCGCGTCATCCCCGAGGCCTACCGGCTCAAGACGCCGGCCTCCCCACACATCGCCGCCGAAATCGACGGCGTCGCGATCGACGTCGACCGCCTG